>DATJIR010000240.1:0-11897 GCA_035493135.1 Verrucomicrobiia bacterium | reverse complement strand
GCGGACTTGACCAGCGCCTGGACCGTCCCGTCACCGCTCCGGTGGAGGCTCTCCATGGCCTGCGTCACGAGCGCATCGACCTGCTGCCGCATCTCCGGCGAGCCCAGGCGGGCCTGGAGCGCCTCCATCGCCGAGCCGGTCATCTCGCGCGCGGCCCGGGCCAGGGCCGGGTCCTCGAGGCTCCCGCGCAATGTTTGCCGCAGCGGCTCCTGGAGCCCGGGGATGCCCTCGCGCACCCCCTGCATGGCGCCGGCGGCCGCGCTCTGGCCGGCGCTGTGGATGAAGTCCTGGGACACGCAGCCGCCGTGGGTCGCGGCGAGCAGCAGCCCGAGCGTGATCGGCCAGAAGGCACCGCGGCGGGTGGGGAACGTGGTGGCCATGCGTGTGGTCTCGAGGGTGCGGTCGGGGTTCGTGGCCCATTCGTGTAACACAGCGATTGTGCTGCCGCAAGACGCGGCATAGACTGGTGGGACATTTTTCCGGGGGGAGGTCGCGTGAGCAGTCCGGCAGTGCACGACGGCACGATGGTGGGCGACTCGATCGCGGTGAGTCAGGGGCCGAGCGCCTCCACCCGCACGCTCGTGCAGTTCGTGTTCCTCGCCGCGCTGGGCGCGCTCCTCTTCAACTTCCACGGCATCTCGCTGCACCTGACGCCGTGGTCGCAGGCGATCGTGAACGCGATCGTGAAGTACACCTACGATCAGACCGGCCAGGACAAGACCCTGGTGGTGCTGTTTCGCGAGCAGAACCTCGCCACCCTGCGGGAGTCCTTCCCGATCTCGTACGCGCGTCACGCCGAGATACTCGAGGCCCTGGCGGTCTACGAGCCGTCCGCGGTCTTCGTGGACTTCGCGTTCCTCGACAAGCGGCCCGGGCAGGACGTGGCCCCGCTCAGCGAGGCGATCTGCGCCCTGCAGTCGTCGGGGATCGCGGTGTACCTCGCGGCCTCGCCGCTCGCGGGCAAGGCCGGGGGCGACGGGCTGCGCGACGGGCTCGACCGGAGCTGCTTCACCCCGGTCGACGTGCAGATGGACGCGGAGACCGGGGTGAGCGGGGTGCTGACCTACCGGGTGTGCAAGAACACCGCGACCTCGTGCGAGCCGTCGAGCCTCTACTGGACGCCCGCCTTCAAGATCGCGGCCCCCCAGGTGGGCCTCGCGCGGGCCGACGCCCAGCAGATGGAGATCATCTGGGGCAACCGCGTCTCTAAGCTGAACGAGTCCTGGATGGACTGCGCGAACGACGGCACCTTCGTGCACCTGCGCCAGATGCTCAAGGAGAACCCGCTCGCCTCGAAGCGGAAGTGCCCCCATACCAACACCATCTCGGTGGTGCACCTGCTCGGGCGCTTCGACCAGAAGCTGAAGGACGAGGTCGTCAAGGGCCGCACCGTGTTCTACGGGGGCAGCTTCGAGATGGCGGGCGATCGGGTCATCTCCCCGGTCTTCGACGATCTGCCCGGGGTGTACCTGCACGCGATGGCCTACGACAATCTCCTCACGTTCGGCCGCGACTACAAGCGCGCCGAGCAGCACGGGCTCTCGCTCTCCCGCGTGGTCAACGGGCTGCTCCTGCTCTTCACGATCGTGCTGCTGCTCCTGGTGGACAAGCCGCCCGCCTTCGCGCGCCGCTTGCTCGGCCGGATTGACGCGGTGAGCCCGGGCCTCAAGTGGGCCACCCTCGCGGTGGCGGGGGGATGCGTGGCCCTCACCGCGTTCACCCGGACGAGCGTGCTCGCGATCCTGCTCCTGGTGCCGCTGCTCCTCGGGGTGGTGGCGGTGCTGCACCTGGCCGCGACGCATCCGGAGCGCCGCCCCTCCGCGCGCCAGTTCCTGTGGTCGGGGCTCCTCGGGGTGGCGATCCTGCTCGGAGCGGTCTTGCTGTTCCTGGGGGTCGACGCGCGGTACGGCATCGAGGCCGCCCTGTTGCTGGTGGTGCTGCCGGGCTACTTCGTCTACAAGGCGCTGGTCGCGCGCGACGTGCTGTTCGTGGCCACCACCGTTCTGCTGATCGGCGCCGCGGTGGTGAGCTTCCTGCCCCCGATCAACCTGGGCCCCCGCAACATCGTGGCCTACGTGGCGTTCTTCGAGGTGGCCCGGACCCTCATGCGCCGCGCCGACGCCGCGGCCCGTCGGTACTTCGCGCTGCGGCGCGAGCAGCCGGATCCGGAGAGCTGGGGAGTTGGCGCGGGCATCCTGAGGGCGATGGACTGGATCTTCGCCCTGTGCATCAGAGGCGACGACGACGAGGTCATACATGAGGCGACGGCGCGCTCGGTGGCGTGAGGCGGCGGTGACGGCGGCGGTCCTGGCGATGGCCAGCGCCGGGTGGGCGCCCGCGGTGTCGGCGCAGGCCGCGCCCGGCCCGGAGGCGTTCAACATCGTCGGGCTGCGCATGAGCCGGGTCACGCTCTACAAGGACTGCAGCATGGACAAGGGGGTCGCGTTCTCGCGGGAGGATCTCGAGAAGCGCAAGCCGTGGCGGGCCACCACCGACGCCAAGACCGCGGTCTACTACTGGGTGAAGATGGACGGCGCCGACTACTGCGTGAAGGCCTTCGCGGTCGAGACCGACCGGGTGGTCCCGGTGGTGAAGGACGAGGAGTGCCGAACCCGCGTGGCCGGGCGCCCGCCCAAGACCGGCGCGGTGCGCGGCGTGGGCGAGAACTGCAATTGAGTCGTCGCGGGATGCGGCTCCAGTGGGTGCTGGTCGGCGGGCTCGTGGCCGGCTGCGCGGGCGCGGGGGGTGACGCGGTCACGCCGGCGTCGTGGAGCCCGTCCTGGCTCACCGGCAAGGGGAGCAGCACGCCGGTGCTCGCCCGGGTCAAGGCCGGACCCTACGAGGCCTCGAGCCTCGCGGTGGGCGAGGAGAAGGACCTCGCGCAGCACCGCGGCGACGCGCTCGGCTTCGTGCGATCGGCCGCGCTCGAGCAATACCTCAACGAGGCGCGACGGCGCCTGCTGGCCGCCTCCGGCAAGACCGGCGTGCCGGGGCGGGTGGTGATCCTCGCCAATCCCGGCTTCGAGGCGTTCTCGTCGCCGGACGGCAACGTCTACGTGGCGATGGGCCTCCTCGAGTCGCTCGAGAACGCGGACGAGGTCGCGGCCGTCCTCGCCCACGAGCTGTCCCACGTGCTGCTCGCCCATCACAGCTCGGACCTGCTGGGCGACGTGCAGCGGAAGGGCCAGGCGCTCTACGAGCTGGGGATCGGCGCCAAGACCGCGCTCGCGGGCCAGCGCACCGTCTCCAAGGGCGACGCGCGGAACATGACCAACGTGCAGCTCGCCACCGACGCCACCGACAAGCTCGTGCTCCCCGCCTGGAGCCGCGGGCAGGAGCGCGAGGCCGACCTGCTCGGAATGGATCTCCTGGTGGAGAGCCACGTGGCCGGCACCGCGATGGTGAGCATGCTCGAGAAGCTCCAGGCGTGGGAGCAGGCCAACAAGGAGTCCGACGACGCCTTCTCGGCGCGGCTGCAGCAGGCGTCCCAGCACAACGTCAATGAGGCGGTGGGCGTGGTCTACCAGCGGCTGGTGGGCACCGTCTCGGTGAACCACCCCAAGACCTCCGAGCGCCTCGAGGACGCCGCGCAGTACTTCGAGCGATTCTACGGCACGCGTCCCCCGGTGGAGCCGCAGACCGGCCCGTGGAAGGCGGTCCGCGGCCGTCCCGAGGTGGCCCAGGTGCTGGCCAACTACAAGCGCGCCTTCCAGGCCCGCCGCCTGCTCGATCAGGGCAAGGCCCAGGAGGCGTACACCACGGTCCGCGTCGCGGCGGTCGGGCGCGCCGACGCGTATCCCAACTGGGTGCTGGCCCACTCGGCGGCCGCGATCGGCCGGCCGGCCGAGGCGATCGAGGCCTTGCGGCGGGCGGTCGGCTCGCCGGAGCCGGTGCCGCTCGTGTACGAGGACCTCATCTTCGCCTACGAGCGGACCGGCAACGTCCCGGTCGCGCTGCAGTGGACCGATCAGGGGTCGAAGGTCTTCGCGGGCGCGGCGCGGTTCAAGCCCCACAAGATCCGGCTCCTGCGCAAGGCCGGCCGCGTGGCCGAAGCGCAGACCCTGACCCTGGACTGCGCCCTCAACGGCACGACCGAGCTCAAGCGATCCTGCCAGGAGGCGAACCAGACGCCCGCCGGGCGGACTCGCTGAGCGGGCGGTCAGCCGGTCAGGTCCAGAACCATCGCGGCGTGGTCGCTGGCCGCGCGGCGGTCGCGGCGGCCCCAGTCGTAGCGGAAGGCCTCCAGGCGCGGGCGCAGGGCGCCGTTGAGAAAGGCCTGATCGATCCGGAAGCCGTTGCCTCCGTTCGGCGAGTACCAGGTGTAGGCGCGCGCGTCGCCGCGCAGGTGCCGGAAGGCGTCGATCCAGCCCGCCTCGTGGAGCCCGCGCATCCAGCCGTCCTCGACCCGGTTGAAGGCCGGCACCTCCTCGTCGAGCCCGATCCGGCCCGAGTTGGTGTCGCCCAGGAACACCGCGGGCCCGGGCCAGGTGCGGCGCGCGGTCTCGAGCACCGCGTCGAGGTAGGGATACTTGCGCCCGGTCACCCGGTTGGGGACGTGCATCACCCCGACGACGAGCGGGCTCGGGGACTGGATCCGGGCGAGGAGCCAGCGACCCGGCTCGACGGGCGCGGTGGCCAGGCGCAGGCGTCGGAGCGGCCACCGTGACGCGAGCAGCAGGCCGTTGATCGCGGGCCGCGCGGGGTCGGCGGTGGTGCACTGGTACGCGAGGCCGCGGGCGGCGAGGGCGCGCGCGAGCTCGCCGCTCGGCGGGGTGCCGCGGAACTCGCACAGCGCGACCGCGTCGGCTCCCCAGGTCGAGATCCGTCGCGCGATCGCGGCGGCGCGCACGCCGCCCCCGTGCCGGATGTTCCAGAAGACGACCCGCATCGGTCCCCCGGCTACTTGTCGAGCCAGACCTCTTGCAGGCGGCAGCAGTTGTAGGTCACCTGGTTCAGGATCAGGTTCTTCACGGACGGGTAGTGCGCGAAGCGGTCGGTGCGCCAGCCCATGGTGGGCCGGGCCGCGTCCTCCTCGAGCTTCTTCTGGATCTGCGCGACGAGGGCGACGCGCTTCGGCAGGTCGGTCTCCTGCGACTGCTGCTCGATCAGCCGGCCCACCTCCTCGTTGCAGTAGTCGCCGTAGTTGCGCGGCGAGCCGCACGAGAAGTTCTCGTAGAAGTTCGCGTCGGGGTCGTCGACCCCGAGCCCGGTGAGGTTGGCGCCGATCTGGAACTCGCGGCGCGTCACCATCGGGTGCCACTGCGCGGTGTCGATCTGCTTGAGGGTGGCCTCCACCCCGACCTGCTTGAGGTCGCTGACCACGAAGCCCGCGAAGTCCAGGTAGATCGCGATGGCGCGGGTGACCAGCTCGACCTTGAGCGGGCTCGACGGCCCGAAGCCCGCCTCGGCCAGCAGCTTCTTGGCCTGCGCCCGGCCCGCGGCGGCCCCGCCGTACCCGGGCAGCTGGCTCAGGTCCCGATCGAGGAGCCCCCACACGCCCCACGGCTTCGGCGCCAGGGAGGCCCCGATGACCGCGGCCCCGCGATGCACGGTCTGGGTGTAGGTGCGCCGATCGATGGCGAAGCTGAGCGCGCGCCGGACCTTGACGTTGTCGAAGGGCGGCTTCTTGGTGTTCAGGAGCAGGTTCTCGCTGACGTTGCTCGCGGTCTCGGTGAGGACCATGCCCGGAACCGCCTTCTTGAGCTGCTCGGCGATGGAGAGCGTGGTCTCGCCCGGATACGCCACGTCGATCTGGCCGGCCTGCAGGGCGGCCACCCGCGTGCCGCGCTCCACGATCACGGTGTAGCGCACCCCGTCGAGGTAGGGGCGGCCCTTCACGAAGTAGTCCGGGTTGCGCACCAGCTCCACCGACTGGCCGCGCTTCCACTCCTTGAACTTGAACGGCCCGGTGCCGATGCAGCGCGAGCGGTGCTCGGCCAGCGGCACGTGGGCGGGGAGGACCGGCGAGTATCCGGAGGCGAGCATCGCCACCAGCGAGGGCTGCGGCCGCTTGAGCCGGAAGACCACCGTGTAGGGGTCCGGCGCCTCGATCGCGTCGACGTTGGCGTACCACTCCTTCCGCGGATTGATCCGGAGCTTGGCCGGCGCGTCCGGAGCCTCGCGCACCACGTCGAAGGTGAACTTCACGTCCTTCGAGGTGAAGGGCTGGCCGTCGTGCCACTTGACGTCCCGTCTCAGGAAGAAGACGAGGTTCCGGTAGTTGTCCTGCCAGGACCACTTCTCGGCCAGCTCGGGGACGATGGTCTCCATCCGCCCGAGCCGCTTGGTCTGGTCGTATATCACCAGGTTGCTGTAGCACGGCATCGCCGGCCACGTGACCGAGTTGGTCGCGGACTCGTGGATGGCGAAGCCCTGGGGCAGGTCCTCGCGCAGCACCGGACGGAGCACGCCGCCGGGCTTGCCCTCGCGGATCACGGGCGCGGGGGCCTGCGCCGCGGCGGGAGCGATGGCAAGGGCCACGGCCAGGGCCACGAAGAGCCCGGAGACACGTGTGGCGTTGGACATGACGGAATCTCCCTGGGGATGCGGCGTGCAGCCCCCTCACCCTGCCCTCTCCCCCCGGGACGGGGGAGAGGGGTCGGAGGAGTCTCGTGGGCGGATCAGACGGTGACGGGCTTGTACACCGGCATCCGCCACTCGGGAAAGCGGCGGTCGACGCCACGCACCACGTTCATGTACGCGGTGAGCAGGCGCTGGGTGATGGGGCCCACCCCGCCGTCGCCCAGGGGGAACCGGTCCACCGAAAGGATCGGGGTGATCTCGTAGCCGCTGCCGCAGAAGAACGCCTCGTCCGCCACGTACAGCTCGGTGCGCGCGATGTCGCGCTCGACCACGTCCATGCCGAGCGCGGGCGCCACCGCGTCGATCAGGGTGGTGCGGGTGATCGACTCCAAGATGTCGCTCGTGATGGGCGGCGTCACGAGCTGCCCCCGGCGCACCATGAAGAAGGTCGCGCCCGAGCCCTCGGCGACCGTGCCCTGCTGGTTCAGGAAGATGGGCGCGTCGTAGCCGTCGGCCTTGGCCTGCAGCGTGGCCAGCCGCCCGTTCTGGTAGTTGGCACCGCACTTGAGGCGAATCGGGATCGCGTTGTCGCTGGTGCGCTGCCACGAGGTGATGCAGCACTTGAGGCCGCTGCCGTCGATGATGCGGGCGCGCCGTCGGGGATTGATGTAGAGCCCGGTCGGGCCGGTCGAGTCGAGCCCGGGCGCGGACACGTAGGCCACGAGGTGCATGTGCACGTCCTCGTGGATCTCGTTGCCGCGCAGGACCTCGCGCACCGCCTCGTAGATGTCCATGTCGCTGTACGGCACCGTGAAGCGCATCATCTTCATGGACTCGCGGAGGCGCGCGAAGTGCTCGGCGAGCCGGAAGCAGTAGAGCTCGCCGTCCGCCTCGTTCCAGTACGCCCGCAGGCCCTCGAACACGTTGGTCGCGTAGAACACGGCCGCGCTGTTCACGGGCAGGACGGCCTCGGCCTGGGGGACGAGCCGCCCGTTCATCCAGATCTTCAACTCTTTCGCCACGATGGGATCCTCCGTTGTCGGCGCCCCCGCGGTGCGGCGCCCGACCGCAGAGAGGATATCACTCTTGAGCGGCCAGGTGGGAGAGCAGCAGCCGGGTGGCCGCCTCGGGGGCCTCGTCGGTCACGAAGTGCCCCACGCCCGGCAGGACCTCGAAGCGGAACCGGCCGGTCACGAAGTCGGCGGTGAACCGGGCCGCCGAGGGCCCGACGGTGGCGTCGCGGTCGCCCCAGACGTAGAGCGTCGGGACGTCGACGGGGCCGACCTCGACCCGGGTGAGGCTCCCGGCCGCGCGGTACCAGCCGAGCGCGGCCTCGAGCGCGGCCGGCTCGCCCAGGACCGACAGGTACTCGGCGATGGAGGCCTCCGGGACACCCTGGTCGGCGAGGCGGCTCCGGAGCCGCCGGGCCCCGTCCTCGAGCAGGCGGGGGCCGGTGGTCGGATCGTGGAAGATGCGGTGGTGGCGAGAGCGGTGCTGCTGGTCGTCCGCGTTCTCCTTGAACGCCCGGCGGAAGGCGGCCGGGTGGGGACGCGAGAGGACCGTGAGCGACCGGAGCCGCGACGGGTGGCGATGGGCGGTCACCCACGCCACGTGGCCCCCCCAGTCGTGGCCCACCAGGTGAAACGGCCGCCCGGCCGGGCCGGCCGCATCGGCGAGGTCGAGGACGTCCTGGACGAGCCGGTCGATGCCGTAGGCGGTCAGGTCCCGGGCCGGATCCGGCCGGACGCCGGCGGAGTAGCCCCGCTGGTCCGGGGCCACCGCGCGATAGCCCGTCGCGCCCAGCGCGGGGACCTGGTGCCGCCAGGCGTGACGGCTCTGCGGGTAGCCGTGCAGAAGCAGGACCAGCGCGCCGCCGGTGGGGCCGGCGGTGTCCGCGGTGAACCGGCCCTGGGACGTCGCGATCACGCGGCGAGCTCGGTCCAGACCGTGAACCCGGTCAGGGTGGTGCGGCCGAACGAGGTGGTGAGGGCCACGTCCACCGCGTCGCGGCCACGGCCCATCAGGACGCGACCGATGCGGGGCTGGTTGTGGCGGGCGTCGAGCGTGTACCAGGCGTCGCCCAGGTAGGCCTCGAGCCAGGCGGAGAAGTCCATCGGGTTCGGGTCGCGCGGCACCCCGATGTCGCCCAGGTAGCCGGTGGCGTAGCGGGCCGGGACGTTGAGCGCGCGCAGGAACGTGATGGCCAGGTGCTGGAAGTCGCGGCACACGCCTTGGCGCTCGGTGAAGACGTCGAAGGCGGTCTTGGTGGGTCGCGAGAACTGGTAGCCGAAGGTCACGTTGTCGTGCACCCAGTCCACCACCGCCCGCACGCGCTCCCAGGTCTCGGGCGTCTTGCCGAAGAGGTCCCACGCGATGGCCGACATGCGGTCGACCTCGCAGTAGCGGCTCGCGAGCAGGTACCGGCAGCACTCGGGAGGCAGGTCCGCCACCGACCGGAGCCGGAGGCCCTCGATGGTGGGCTCGGGCCGGCCCGTGTCCTCCACCACGTTGTCGTAGCGGAGCCGCAGCGTCCCGGCGGGCGCCACGATGCGGGCGGCGCGATTGCCGAACCAGTCCACGAAGCTCTCGACCGCGCCGACCGGGTCGGCCTGGATGGCCTCCGGCTGTCGCAGCGCGCGGGCCGCGTCCGGATGCACGTAGAGCATCAGCAGCATCGGGGTGGGCCGCGGGACCTCGAAGATCAGCTCGTGGCCGATGCGGATCAGCATGCCCGCACGGTATCCGGCCCGGGGGTGCCGGTCAATCGCATCGACGGCGCTTCTGGTAACATGTTCGCCGATGCTCAGGAAGCGGCCAGGCTCGCGCGCGGACGCCCCATGACCTACTGTGTCGGCATCTGGACGAAGGACGGCCTCGTCATGGCGTCCGACTCCCGGACCAACGCGGGCCACGACCAGGTCAACGTCTCGCGCAAGATGCACACCTTCGTTCAGCCGGGCGAGCGGGTGTTCATCCTGCTCAGCAGCGGGAGCCTCTCCTGCACCCAGTCGATCATCACGCTGCTCACGCGCGACTTCGACCAGGGCAAGGGGCTGGCCCAGGCCCCGTCGCTCTACGACGCGGCCCGGGTGATCGGCGAGCAGGTGCGACGCGTCTCCGACATGGACCGGGACGCGCTCGAGCGCGACGACTTCAAGTTCAACGTCAACCTGGTGCTGGGCGGGCAGGTGAGGGGGGAGTCGCCTGGCCTCTTCATCATCTATCCCCAGGGCAACCCGCTGCAGGCCAGCGAGGACTCGCCCTATCTGCAGATCGGCGAGACCAAGTACGGCCGCCCCATCCTCGACCGCGGCATCCGCTTCCACCGCACGACCCTGGAGGAGGCGGCCAAGTACGCGCTGCTGTCGCTCGACTCGACCATGCGCTCGAACGTGACGGTGGGGCCGCCGATCGACCTGCTCGCCTACGGGGTGGACGAGCTCGAGATCACCCGGCTCCGCCGCTTTCCCGCCAGCGACCCGGACCTGATCAAGATCGGCACGCGCTGGGAGCAGGCCCTCCGCCAGGCGGTGGGCCGGCTGCCCCAGATCCGCTTCCGGGCCCGGCGCCCCGCCGAGGCCTCCCAGATGCCGCCCGCGGAGACGATCGAGCTCGTCGAGCCCGGCCCGGGCGAGCCCGCGGGCGTCGAGCTGCAGGCGCAGGCCAAGCCCCCATCATCCTGACCGACTAAGGAGCGAGCGATGCGCATCTACTACGACATCCGCCTGACCGACCGGAGCATCACGAAGCGCGAGCTGGAAGGTGAAGCGATCGTGAAGGCCGGCCGGTACTTCATCGCCAAGACCCTGCTCGAGCTGGGCGCGGCGACCGTCGACCCACTCTCCCCGGCCAATCCGCTCATCTTCTCGGCCGGGCCCTTCGCGGGCACGAGCTTCTCCAACGCCAACCGGACCAGCGTGGGCTGCAAGAGCCCGCTCACCGGCGGCATCAAGGAGGCCAACGGGGGCGGCAGCTTCAGCTACGGGCTGGGCCAGCAGAAGATCGCGGGGTTCACCCTGCTCGGGGCCTCGCCGGACTGGGTGGTGATCCACTTCAAGAAGGACGGCACCGTCGAGTTTGACGACGCGAAGCCGTACCTGGGCAAGGGCAACTTCGAGGCCCAGGACATGCTGCACGCCAAGTACGGCAAGAAGGTCACGATCGCGCTGTGCGGGCCGGTCGGGGAGTACCAGGGCCTGATCGCGGGGATCGCCTTCAGCGACAAGGACGGCCGGCCCGCGCGGCTCTCCGCCCGCGGCGGAGTGGGCGCGGTGATGGGTTCCAAGAAGGTCAAGGCCATCGTGGTCGACCTCGACAAGATCCCGCCGTTCTCAGATCCGAAGAAGGTCAACGCGGCCATCAAGGACTACGCCAAGATGCTGCAGGCCGACTCGATGGTGGCCAACTTCTACGCCAAGATCGGCACCATGGGCATGGCCGATCTGCAGAACACCCTGGGCGGCCTGCCGGTCCGCAACTTCAGCGCGGGCCAGCAGGTCGACGTCTCCAAGGGCGAGAAGTTCAAGATGGGCGGCGAGTACATCAGCCAGCTCAACGTCTCCCGCGGTGGCGAGCACACCCACGCCTGCATGCCCGGCTGCATGATCCAGTGCAGCAACGTCTATGTGGACAAGGACGGCAAGGAGGTGGTCTCGCCCGTCGAGTACGAGACCCTCGGCCTGCTCGGCACCAACTGCGGGCTCAGCGATCCGGACGACCTCGCCCAGATGAACTACCTCGCCAACGACCTGGGGGTGGACACCATCGAGCTGGGGGCCATGATCGCGGTCCTGATGGAGGCGGGGCTCGGAGCCTTCGGCGACGTGCGGTTCATGGCCGACTGCATGGCCGAGATCCGGAAGGGCTCCGAGAAGGGACGCATCTGGGCCCAGGGCACCGCGCGGGTCGGCGAGCACTACCAGGTGAAGCGGGTGCCGGTCATCAAGAAGCAGGCGATCAGCGCGTACGATCCGCGGGTGGTCGAGGCCACCGGCATCACCATGATGGCCACCGCGCAGGGCGCCGACCACACCGCGGGCAACCTGCCGCGGCTCAAGACGCGCGAGATGGAGACCGCGGCCATCGTGGAGCAGAGCGTGGCCCACCAGGCGCGGGTGGCCGCCAACGACTCGCTCGGGCTCTGCATCTTCGGCATGAGCGTGACCAATCCCAACACCGAGTGGCTCACCAACGCGATCAACGCGGCCCACGGCACCAGCCTCACCAAGGACTTCTTCGAGGCCCTGGGCCGGCAGGCCCTCAAGCTCGAGCACGAGTTCAACAAGCGGGCCGGCTTCACCGCCAAGGACGACGAGCTGCCCGCGTTCTTCTACGCGGAGGGGCTGCCCCCGACCAACCACGTGGCGCGCTTCCAC
>DATJIR010000239.1:0-4889 GCA_035493135.1 Verrucomicrobiia bacterium | reverse complement strand
ACGAGCCAGTGGGGCGCGGGCAAGGCCGGCGACACCCTGGCTCCGGTGGGTCCCTACATCGCGGACCGCTCCGAGATCCCGGACCCGCACGTGCTCGACCTCAAGACCTGGGTCAACGGGACGCTGATGCAGAACGGCTCCACCCGGAACTTCATCTTCGACGTGGGCTACATCATCCAGTACCTGACCAACTTCATGACCCTGTCCCCGGGCGACCTCATCGCCACCGGCACCCCGGCCGGGGTGGGCTTCTCGCGGAAGCCCCAGGTCACGCTCCAGCCGGGCGACAAGGTCAAGCTCGAGATCACCGGGCTCGGCACCCTCGAGAACCCGGTGAAGGACGCCTGAGCGGGACCCGCGATGGCGGTCCGGACCTTTCTCCACTACGCGCTCGAGGTGCCCGACCAGACGGTCGGGCAGCGCTTCTACGAGGACTTCGGCCTGGTGGACGGCACCGGTCGCAGCGACGCGGTCCGCCTGCGCCCGGAGCGGCACGGCCGCGACGCGGTGCTCC
Source organism: Verrucomicrobiia bacterium (assembly GCA_035493135.1). Taxonomy (GTDB): domain Bacteria; phylum Methylomirabilota; class Methylomirabilia; order Rokubacteriales; family CSP1-6; genus CAMLFJ01. The sequence goes on along the minus strand of DATJIR010000239.1, from coordinate 4,375 downwards.
TCTACGGCGGGCCGCGCAAGCGCCTCCACCATCTCTGCTACGGCGCGCCCGGGGAGGAGTTCGCCCGGGTGCGCGAGTCGCTCCGCCTCGCCGGCGTGCGCGAGACGGACCCGCCCCGCAGCGCCCCCGAGGGCGGCGTCTGGATCCGCGATCCCGACGGCAACGCGGTGAACGTGCGCGACGAGGCGCCGCCCGCCGCGCCCGCGGAGCCGCCGGTGGCCCAGAACGGCCCCGGCTACGTGCAGCGCGAGGCCGCGCGCGGCTACCCGGAGCGCGGCCGGCGCATCGCCCCGCGCAAGCTCGGCCACGTGCTGCTCTTCACCCCCGACATGGAGCGCCTCATGCGCTTCTACACCGAGACGCTCGGCATGAAGCTCTCGGATCGCTCGCGGGGGATCATCGCGTTCCTGCGCTGCAACACCGACCACCACACCCTGGCCCTGCTCTCCTCGCACGCCCCCGGCTTCCACCACGGCTCGTTCCAGGTGGGCAGCGTGGACGAGATCGCGATGGGCGCGGTCCACATGGCCGAGCGCGGCTGGCAGCCCGGCTGGGGCCTCGGGCGCCACGTGATCGGCTCGAACTTCTTCTACTACCTGCGCGACCCGTGGGGCAGCTTCAGCGAGTACTACTACGACCTCGACTACATCCCGGAGGGCTGCGCGTGGGAGGCGCGGGATTTCCCGCCCGAGGACTCGCTCTACGTGTGGGGCCCGCCGTGCCCGGCCGACTTCGGCGAGAACAAGGAAGCATGGACCTAGCGTTCCTCCACTCCCTGGCGCAGCCCGCCACCACCAAGATCGTGCTCTGCTCCCTGGACGGCCTGGGCGGCCTGCCCGAGCCACGCACGCGCAAGAGCGAGCTCGAGACCGCGCGCATCCCCAACCTGCACGCGCTGGCCGGGCGCTCGGCCTGCGGCCTCCTGCGGCACGTCGGGCCCGGCATCACGCCCGGGAGCGGTCCGGGGCACCTGGGTCTCTTCGGTTACGACCCGCTCCGCTTCCCGGTGGGCCGCGGCGTCCTCGAGGCCCTGGGCATCGACTTCGAGCTCCAGGGCGGCGACGTGGCTGCGCGGGGAAACTTCTGCACCGTCGACGCGCGCGGAGCCATCACCGACCGGCGCGCGGGGCGCATCGGCACCGACCTGTGCGTGCGTCTCTGCGAGCGGCTGCGGACCATCCGGCTCGACGGGGTGCAGCTCCTGGTGGAGCCGGTCAAGGAGCACCGGTTCGTGCTGGTCCTGCGGGGCTCGGGCCTGTCCGGCCGTCTCTCCGAGACGGATCCGCAGCAGCTCGGGGCGCCTCCCCTGCCCGTCTCCGCGCTCGCCCCCGAGGCGGAGCGGACCGCCGCGCTGGTCAACGCCTTCGTGGAGGCGGCGCGGCCGCTCTTGCGCGACGAGGCGCCCGCGAACATGCTGCTGCTGCGCGGCTTCGATCAGCGCCCCCACCTGCCGCTCTTCCCCGAGACGTTCCGGCTGCGGGCCGCCGCGGTCGCGGCGTACCCGATGTACCGTGGCCTCTCCCGCCTGGTCGGGATGGACGTGCTCAAGACCGGCGGCACGTTCGCGGAGGAGATCGACACGCTCGAGCAGCAGTGGGAGCACTACGACTTCTTCTTCCTGCACTACAAGGACACCGACAAGGCCGGGGAGGACGGGGACTTCGACGCCAAGGTCGCCGCGCTCGAGCGCTTCGACGCGCTGCTACCCCGGGTGCTCGCCCGGCGCCCGGACGTCCTCGCGATCTCGGGCGACCACGCCACGCCGTCCATCCTGAAGGGCCACGGCTGGCAGGGGGTGCCCGCGCTGATCTCGAGCCCCTACTGCGGCGACGACCTGGTCAGCCGCTTCACCGAGCGGGACTGCGCGGGCGGCTCGCTCGGGGTGATGCCCGCGCAGGACCTGATGCCCCTGCTCATGGCGAACGCCCTCCGCTTCACCAAGTACGGAGCCTAGGACGTCTCCCGCCTCCCGCGGGGCGAAGGGCCGGTTTAGGTTGGGGGCGGAAATCGGCCGCGGTATCCTGACCCCAGACTCATGAAGCGGTCGCACTGCCTCCTGTCCGCCGCGGTCCTGCTCGCCCTGGGCGTGGTCGGCCTCGCCGTCCCGACGCGGGACACGGCACCCCCCGCACCTCCCGCGCTCGCCGAGGCACCCGGGGTCGCGCCAGCGGCCCCGGAGCCGGTCGAGGTCACGCTCAAGCGCGGCGAGACGCTCGAGGCCGCGCTGCGGCGGGGCGGGATCGAGCGCGCCGAGACGGCCGCGATCGTGGCCGGCCTCCGCAGCAGCGTCAACATGCGGCGACTCGCCCCTGGCGAGCGCCTCACCGTCACGCCGGGGCGGCCGGAGACCTCCCCCCGGATCACGTGGACGCGCTCGCCCGCGGAGCGATACGAGATCCGGTCGACCGAGGGGCGCTGGACGGTCGAGGCGGTGCGCCCCGACGTCGACACCCGCGTGGTCGCGATCGCCGGCGAGGTCCGCGACTCGCTCTTCGCCAGCCTGGAGCGCCTGGGCGAGACCGCCATGCTCACTGCCCGCCTGGTGAGCCTCTTCGAGTGGGACTTCGACTTCGCGGCCGACTCGTTGCCTGGCGACCGCTTCCGGTTCCTGGTGGAGAAGCGCTACGTCGGCGACGAGCTGCTGGGCTATGGCGACATCCTGGTCGCGCAGTACATGACCGCCGGCCGGCCCGTGCTCACCAGCGTGGCCTTCCGAGAAGCGGGGAGCCGCGCGGACTACTACGATGCCTCCGGCCGCTCGGTGCGGAAGATGTTCCTGCGCGCGCCGCTCGACTTCACGCGCGTCACCTCCGGCTTCTCCCACGCGCGCCACCATCCGATCCTGGGCGGCCTCCGGCCGCACCTGGCCGTCGACTACGGCGCGCCGGTCGGCACTCCGGTGCGCGCGGTGGCCGACGGCGTGGTCACGCAGGCCGGGTGGGACGGCGGCTTCGGGCTCTCGATCTCGCTCCGCCACGCCCGCGGCTACGAGACGATGTACAACCACCTCTCGCGGCTCGACGTGAAGCGAGGCGAGCGGGTACGCCAGCGACAGGTCATCGGTCGCGTCGGCACCACCGGGCTCTCCACCGGGCCTCACCTCGACTATCGCGTGCGCAAGGCCGGCGTCTTCGTGAACCCGCTCGGCGAGAAGTTCATCCCCGGGGCCCCGGTGCCCGCCCATCGGCGCGAGGCCTTCACGGTGCACGTGAAGGCCCTGCTCGAGCGCCTCGACGCGCAGGCCCCCTTCCCGCCCCGCGCCCCCGGCCGATCCTGATTCCCCCGCCGCTCGCTCCGCCCCGGCGGTAGGGCGCCGCCCCATGTTCCGGCAGCGCGCCGGCTCGAGCCTCTGCTACCGCTGCGGCAAGCTCAACCGTGTCGACGCGGCGGTCTGCTTCTACTGCGGCGCCCGCCGGCCGGGACTCTGGGGATTCGCGCCTCTGACCGGCCGCCTGGTGGGGGCGCTGGACTTCTCGAAGGCGGTCGTCGCGGCCTGCGTCGTGCTCTACGTCGCGTCGATCCTGCTGGATCCCGCGGCCGCCCTGCGGGGCCGGAGCCCCTTCGACCTCCTCCCGCCCGACGACCGCGCGCTGATCAGGCTCGGCATGGCTGGCGCGGCCCCGTGGGCCGCGGGCTGGTGGTGGACGCTCGTGACCGGCATGTACCTCCACGGCAGCCTGCTCCACATCGTCTTCAACCTGCTCTGGGTGCGGCAGCTGGCTCCGGCGGTCGAGCAGCTCTTCGGGCGCTCGCGGCTCGCCGTGATCTACACCGCGGGCGGCGTGCTCGGGTTCATGCTCTCCAACCTGGTCGGCATCCGCTTCACCCTCGGAGCGTCCGGCGCGGTCTTCGGCCTGCTGGGCGCCATGGTCGCCTACGGGCGCAGCCGGGGCGGCGCCTTCGGGGTCGCGGTCCTCCGGCAGTACGGGCAATGGGCCCTCTTCATGTTCATCGCCAGCTTCTTCCTGGCCGGGGTGAACAACTGGGGCCACGCGGGCGGGTTCGCGGGCGGATACCTCGCCGCGCTCGCGCTCGGCCACCTCGAGCGCCGGCCCGAGCGCGGCGTCGACCGGCTGGTCGCGCTGGCCACCGTGGGCCTGACCGCGCTCTCGTTCGCGCTCGCGATCTGGAACGGCTTCCTGCGCTGACCGTCCGGCTCAGAGGGGGCGATCGGCCTCCGCGCGGAACGCGGCGATCTGCTCCGGCCGGCCGAAGACGCGGAGCCGGTCGCCGGGGCGCAGCCGGGTGGCCGCGGAGGGATTGACCACCGCCTCGCCGTCCGGGCGCTCCACCGAGACCACCGTCACTCCGAAGCGCTCGCGCACCCGCGCCTCCCCGAGCGACAGGTCGGCGAGCGCGCCGGCGCCGAGCCGCA
>DATJIR010000238.1:0-13677 GCA_035493135.1 Verrucomicrobiia bacterium | reverse complement strand
CCCCATGCTGTCCGGCCCCGATGGCGCCTGACCCCCCGGCTCCCGCACCCGGCGCGCCGTCCCCGCCCGGCTCGCCGTCCCCAGTGGTCGTGCTCATCGAGGACGAGCCGCAGATCCGGCGCTTCCTCCGGGCCACCCTCGGCAGCAACGGCTACCGCCTGTACGAGGCCACCTCCGGCGAGGACGGGCTGATCGAGGCCGCGACGCGCCAGCCGGACGTGGTCATCCTCGACCTGGGCCTGCCCGACGTCGACGGGCTCCAGGTGATCCGGCGGCTGCGGGAGTGGAGCAAGGTCCCGATCATCGTGCTCTCGGCCCGCGGACAGGAAGGCGACAAGGTCGCGGCCCTCGATGCGGGGGCCGACGACTACGTGGGCAAGCCCTTCGCGGTGGGAGAGCTGCTGGCCCGGCTCCGGGTGGCCCTGCGCCACGCCGCCGCCGGGGAATCAGGCGAGCCCGTCTTCACGGTGGGCGACCTCCGGGTCGATCAGGTCAAGCGACTGGTCCAGATCGATGGCCGCGACGTCCACCTGACCCCGATCGAGTACCGCCTGCTCACCACCCTGGTGCGGCACGCGGGGCGGGTGCTGAGCCAGCGGCAGCTATTAAAGGAGGTGTGGGGCCCGGCCCAGACGGAGCAGGCCCACTATCTCCGCGTTTACATGGGGACCCTCAGACGCAAGCTCGAGCGGGACCCCGCCCGCCCCAGATACCTCCTCACCGAGCCCGGCGTCGGCTATCGGCTGGCCGCCGAATAATTTGACACGGGGCACCATGCTGTCTTAATGTCTTAGTGTACTAGGACACTAAGCAGCCCCCCGTCCAGTACGAATCGGTACCCAGGACGAAGTGTCCTAGGGACACCTCAACGAGGAGGCATCGTGATGAACCCGCAGATGGAAGAGCAGGTGGCCAGGCAGCGGCTGGACGAGGCGAGGGCCGAGGCGGCCCGGTGGGCCCTCCTCCGCGACCTCCGGCCGGCGCGGCATCCGCTGCGCGTGGCGATCGGGTTCGCCCTGATCAAGGTCGGCCACTGGGTGGCCGGGCGGGCCCCCCGACGCGCGGGACAGCCGCGGCGAGCCACCGCCTAGGGGGAGGAGCCGGCACGTGGCGCGGGAATCCTCGCAGATCGTCCCGCCGTCGGGACTCCGGGTAAACCGGAAGAGCGCGGTTCCCGTCCACGTGCAGCTCCAGACCCAGGTCCGCCACCTCATCGACACCGGCGCGCTCAAGCCGGGCATGCAGCTGCCCACCGTCCGCCAGCTGGCGGGCTTCCTCCGCATCAATCGCAACACCGTCGCCCGGGCTCTGGCCGATCTCTACCAGGACGGCTATCTCGAGAGCCACCAGGGCCGCGGCACGTTCGTGGCCGATCGCCCGCCGACCCGCGAGGGGCGGGCGGCCCGCAGCCTCGAGCGGCTCGTGCAGGACGCGCTCGAGCGGGCGCGACGCCTCGGCTTCACCCACGAAGAGCTCGCCGCGACCATCGCGGCCAGCGCGCCCCCGGCCCGCGGCGCGCGGCGGGCCCGGGTGCGCGCGCTCCTGGTCGAGTGCAATCACTCCGAGCTCTCGCGCTACCGCGAGCAGCTCGAGGAGGAGCTGCCCCTCACGGTGGACCACCTGCTGGTGGAGGACCTCGAGGCTCGCATGCGCGAGCCTGGCTTCCTCAAGGACTACCGGGTGGTGGTGACGACCTTCTTCCACATCCACGAGGTCAAGCACGCGCTGCCGCTGGACGGCCCGCCCGCGGTGGCCCTCCTCTCGGAGTCGAACATCTCCTCCTTGCTGCGCCTGACCGAGCTGCCCGAGGGCACCAATGTCGGCCTCATCTGCAACACCCCGCGCGGCAGCCAGAACATCCTGAGCTCCGTGCAGTCGGCCGGGCTCTCGCACGTGGTACCGGTCCTGGCCTCGGCCGACGATCCCTGGTCCATCGACCGGATGCTCGAGAAGACGCGCATCGTGGTCTGCTCCGAGCAGGCCGCGGACCGGCTCGGCGAGCGCTTCCCGTCGGACGTCGAGGTGATCATGGCCTATCGGCGGCTCGACAGCGGCGGGATCGAGATGCTGCGGGACCTCCTGGCCCAGGTGGAGGCCGAGCGGGCGTGACCGCGGCGGACGCGATGACCCCGGGTCCGCTCACGGTGACCCCGCGCACGAGCGTGGCCCCGGCCCTGCGGCTGGCCCGCGACAACGGCATCGGCCACCTGCCGGTGGTGGACCGTGGGCGCATCCTGGGCGTGGTGCGCCAGGAACGGCTGCTGGCCCTGACGCCGTCGGAGGCCACCACCCTGTCGCGCCACGAGCAGCTCGACGCCCTGGCGCGCCTCACGGTCGAGCGCGCGATCGAGCCGGCCCTCACCCTGCCCGCGGGCACCCCGCTGGCCGAGGCCGCCCGCCACCTGCTGGACCGGCCTGCCAACGGCGCCCTGGTGGTGGAAGCCGACCGCCTCGTCGGGATCCTCACCCACTCGGACCTCCTGAGGGCCCTGATCCCGCGCGCGCCGGAGGCCGTGGCATAGGCGCAGGGCCCGCGGTCTGCGTGTTCGACCTCGACCACACCCTGGTCGACTCCCCGCTCGATCTCAGGGCGGTGGGGCGTGAGATGGAAGCCTTCCTGCGCGCCCGCGGCGTCACGGTGCCCGAGCGCGAGCTGCGCTGGTCGGGCGCCGAGCTCTTCGACCTGGCCCGGCGCGAGGCCCTTCACCTGGAGGCCGAGCTGCTCGCGATCCCGGTGGCGCACGAGCGGCGGGCCATGGCCCAGGCGACGCTCATCCCGTTCGCGCGCGAGGCGGTCTCGGCCATGAAGGAGCTCGGCTTCGCCACCGCGATCTGGACCAACAACGACCGCGTGGTCGCCGACTTCGTCCTGTCCCGCTTCGACTTGCTTCCCCATCTCGACCTCGTGGTCACTCGCGACGAGGTGCGCCGGCTCAAGCCCGATCCGGACGGCCTGCGCGTGGTCCGCGAGCGGTGGCCCGACGCCGCCCGCATCGTGGTGGTCGGCGACTCCTGGGTGGACGGGCTCGCGGCCCAGGCGGCCGGCGTGCCCTTCATCGCCTACCGCCCCGACGTGGCCCAGATGGAAGCGCGCGGCGTGGTCATGGCCGCGCGGATCCACTCGCTGCTCGACCTGCCCGCCGCGCTGGCCGACTAGCCCGTATACTGCGCGGGTGGACCTCTTCGACTCGCCGCCGGCCGCCGCGCCCAAGGCCCCCGCGCCGCTCGCCGACCGCATGCGGCCACGAAGCCTCGACGAGGTGGTCGGCCAGCCGCAGCTCACCGACCCCGGCCGGCCGCTGCGCCGCGCGCTCGAGCAGGGCGCGCTCCACTCGATGATCCTGTGGGGCCCGCCCGGCACCGGCAAGACCACCCTCGCGCGCCTGCTCGCCGACGTGGCGGGCGCCCGCTTCGTGCCGTTCTCGGCGGTGGTCTCGGGGGTCAAGGAAATCCGCCAGGTGATGACCGAGGCGGAGGCCGAGGGCATGCGTCTCGGGCGGCGCACCATCCTGTTCGTGGACGAGATCCACCGCTTCAACCGCGCGCAGCAGGACGCCTTCCTCCCCTACGTCGAGAAGGGCACCATCATCCTGGTCGGGGCCACCACCGAGAACCCGTCCTTCGAGGTCAACGGCGCGCTCCTCTCCCGCGCGCGGGTCTACGTGCTGCGACCGCTCGGCGAGGCCGAGCTCGTGACCATCCTCGAGCGCGCGCTCGCGGACACCGAGCGGGGGCTGGGCCGCCTCGGCGCCACCGTCGAGCCGGAGGCGCTCGCCCTGATCGCGCGGCTCTCCGACGGCGACGCGCGCACCGCGCTCAACGTGCTCGAGCTGGCGGTGAGCGAGCCGGGCGCCCGCCTGACCCAGGCCGCGGTGCGCGAGGCGGCGCAGAAGAAGGCGCTCCTCTACGACAAGTCGGGCGAGCAGCACTACAACCTGATCTCCGCGCTCCACAAGTCGCTGCGCGACTCCGACCCGGACGGTGCGCTCTACTGGCTGGGCCGCATGCTGGAAGCGGGCGAGGACCCGCTCTACGTGGCGCGGCGCCTGGTGCGCTTCGCGTCCGAGGACGTGGGCAACGCGGACCCCGCCGCGCTGCGGCTGACCCTCGACGCCAAGGACGCCTATCACTTCCTCGGCACCCCCGAGGGCGAGCTGGCCCTGGCCCAGGCGACGTGCTATCTCGCGCTGGCCCCGAAATCCAACGCGGTCTACGCGGCATGGAACGCGGTGCGGCGCGACATCGAGGAGCAGCCGGCCGAGCCGGTGCCGCTGCACCTGCGCAACGCCCCGACCGGCCTCATGGGCAACCTGGGCTACGGCCGCGGCTACCAGTACGCCCACGACGCGCCCGACGCCCAGGTGAGCCAGGAGCATCTGCCCGACGCCCTGCGGGGCCGCGTGTACTACCGGCCGACCGACCGGGGCGCCGAGAAGGAGTTCGCCGCCCGCCTCGCCAAGTGGCGGGCGTGGCGGGATGCGCAGCGGCGCGCGTGATCGACCGGCCCGCGCCGGGGCTCCCCGCGATGGATCTCAAGGACTTCTCCCCCCGAAAACCGGGGTCTGATACAACTGAACCCATGGCGCAGACGTCCGGGAAGCTGCGGGTCGGCGTGGTGTTCGGCGGCCGCTCGGGCGAGCACGAGGTCTCGCTCGCGGGGGCCGCCTCGGTGATGGCGGCCATGGACCGGAGCCGCTTCGACCTGGTGCCGATCGGCATCGCCAAGGACGGTCGCTGGCTGATGGGCGGCGACCCGCTGCGCGCGCTCGCCGGGGAGGCCGCGCGCCAGGCGCTGACCGAGGGCGGCGCGGACGCCTCCACCAAGCACGAGCTGCTCGAGCGCGCGTCGGCCCAGGACACCGGCACCGCGCTCATGCGCATGGAGACCACCGAGGGACTGCCTCCGGGCCTGCGTGACCGGCTCGACGTCGTCCTGGTCCTCCTGCACGGCCCGCAGGGCGAGGACGGCACGATCCAGGGGCTGCTGCAGCTCGCCGGTGTCCCCTACACCGGGGCCGGCGTGCTGGCCTCCGCGGTCGGCATGGACAAGATCGCCATGAAGGATCTCTTCCGCGCCCACGATCTTCCCATCGTGGAGTACGTCGCGGTGAGACGCCACGACTGGGAGCGGGAGCCCGGGCCGATCGCCCGCCGCATCCGCGCCGAGCTCGGGTTCCCCTGCTTCGTCAAGCCGGCCAACCTGGGCTCGAGCGTGGGCATCAGCAAGGTGAAGGCCCCCGAGGATCTCGCCGCCGCCATCGACCTGGCCGCCCGCCACGACCGACGGATCATCGTCGAGCGCGGGATCCAGGGCCGCGAGGTGGAGGTGGCGGTGCTCGGCAACGACCAGCCTCAAGTCTCGGTGCCCGGCGAGGTGACCTTCCCGGGCGAGTGGTACGACTACGACACGAAGTACGGCGCCGGGCACACCACGCTCAAGATCCCCGCGCCGCTCGCGCCGGAGGTGACCGAGGAGGTGCGCGCGCTCGCCCTGCGTGCCTTCCGCGCCACCGACTGCGCGGGCATGGCCCGGGTCGACTTCTTCATCGAGGGTGACCGCCGCGTGCTCGTGAACGAGATCAACACCATCCCCGGCTTCACCGCGACCAGCGCGTACCCGCGGCTCTGGGAAGCCTCCGGCATCCCCTATCCCGAGCTGATCGCCCGCCTCATCGCCCTCGCCCTCGAGCGCCGGTAGGACGAGTGCCGCAGCCAGGATCGCTCGCACACGGTCGCCCGCTGACTGGGGGAGTACGGGGGCCATTTCTGGGCCCCCGTATCAAACAATTACCTGGTCCTAGCGCCGAAACCGAATGCTAGCCCTCACCGCATGCTAGCCGCCGCATGCTCGTCGTAATCGCGGGCGGCGGCACTGGCGGGCACACGAGCCCCGGCCTGGCCGTCGCGGCGCGGCTGCGCGAGGCCTCGGTGGAGGTGCACTGGATCGGCAGCCGCAAGGGCATCGAGGCCCAGCGCGTGCCCGAGGCCGGTATCCCGTTCCACGCGATTCCGGTGGGCAAGCTGCGCCGTTACTGGGACTGGCAGAACGTGCCCGACCTGGCGGTGCGGGCGCCGGCCGGCCTCGCCCAGTCCTGGCGGCTGCTGCGGCGGCTGCGGCCGGCGCTGCTCCTGGCCACCGGCGGCTTCGTGGCCCTGCCGCCCGCCCTGGCCGCCCGCGCGCTGCGCATCCCGGTCGTCGTCCACGAGCAGACCAGCGTGCCCGGCCTCGCCAACCGGGTCGCGGGCCGCTTCGCCCGGCGCATCGCGCTGACCTTCCCGCTGACCGGCGCCGAGCTGCCAAAGGAGCGCTCCGTCCTCACCGGCAATCCGCTCCGCCCCGCGCTTTCCGGCGGCACGCGCGCGGAGGCCTGCCGGCGCTTCGGCCTGGACGACGCCGGGCCCATCGTCTACGTGACCGGCGGGGCGCTCGGCTCGCACCGGCTCAACCGCGACGTGGGCGAGGCGCTCCCGCGGCTGCTGGAGCTCTGCCAGATCATCCACCAGTGCGGCGACAACAAGGCCACCGGTGATCTCGGCTGGCTCGGCGAGCGCGCCCGGGCGCTCCCCGAGCGCCTGCGGCGCCGCTACGCGCTCCAGGCGTACGTGGGGACCGAGCTGCGCGACGTCTACGCCGCCGCCGCCCTCGTCATCGGGCGCAGCGGCGCCGGCACCGTGAACGAATGCTGCCAGCTCGGCCTGCCCGCCCTCTACGTGCCGCTGCCCGGGACCAGCGGCGACGAGCAGACCGCCAACGCGCGCCTCGTGGAGGCGGCGGGAGGCGCGGTGGTCTTCCCGCAGGTCTCGCTCACGCCTGGCGGGCTCGTGGAGGCCGTGGGACGCCTCCTGGCGGATCCCGCGGCCCTCGCCGGGATGGGCGAGCGCGCCCGGAGCCTGGCGGTGCCCGACGCGGCCGACCGCATCGTCCGGCTGATCTTCGAGGTCGTGGGAGCCAGTCCGGGAGCCAGTCCGCTCGACCGATGATCGCCTGGCTCGTGCTCCTGCAGACCTCGCTCACCATCGCGGTGGGCGGGCCGATCACCTCGCCCGAGTACGTGCCGCTCCACCTGGCCCAGGCCGAGGGCCACTTCGCGGCGCAGCAGCTCGCGGTCACGCTGCGGCCCATGCGCTCCGACGCGGGCGCGGCGGAGGCGCTCGCCCTGGGCCACACGCAGCTCGCGGCCACCTCCCTCGACGCCGCGCTCCGGCTCGGCCACGTGGAGGGAGCGCCGCCGCGGCTCGTGTGGGGGCTCACCGCCGCCGCGCCGGTGGCCCTGCTCGTCAATCCGGCGCGGGCCGAGTCCATCCGCTCCGCAGCCGACCTGCTCGGACAGACCGTCGCGGTGCCCGCCCCCGGCACCACCGAGGACCAGACCCTCGGGCTCCTGCTCGCGCGCGCCGGCGTCCCGGTCAGCCGGGTCACGCTGCGCAGCCTGGGCGAGCGCGGCGCCGCCCGGGCGCTCGAGAGCGGGGAGGTGGCGGCGGCGGTGCTGGCCGAGCCCTACGTGAGCCGGCTCGTCGGGGACGGCAAGGCCGCGGTGGCGATCGATCTGAGAACCGCGGCCGGCGCCGCCGCCGCGCTCGGCGGCCCGACCGTCAACGCGGCCCTGTTCGCGCGCGCCGGCGCCGGGCCCGACGCGGCCACCCTCCGCGCGCTGGGCGCCGCGCTCCAGGCCGCCCTCGCCCGGGTGACCGGGAGCGAGCCGGACGCGCTCGCGACCGCCCTGCCCCCCGCGGTGGTCGGCTCGCCGGCCGACTTCGCCACGCGCCTGCGGAGCGCCCGGGATCTCTTCCTGCCCGGCGGCCGGGTGAGCGTCGAGACCCTCGCGCACAGCCTGGCGCTGGTGCGGGCGCGGGCGCCGCTGCCCATCCAGGTAAAGGTCCCGAAGCGGGTCGAGCAGCTCCTGGCGGAGCCGCCGAGCGACTAGAGGAGCCCGCGGCGGGCCAGCAGCGTGCGCGTGGTGCTGAGCGGCAGGCCCACCACGTTGGTGAAGCAGCCGTCGACCGCCTCCACGAGCCGCCCGCCCAGCCCCTGCACCGCGTAGCCGCCCGCCTTGTCGAGTGGCTCGCCGGTGGCCACGTAGGCGTCGATGTCGGCGTCGGCGTAGCGGCCCATCCGGACCCGGGTCGTCACCGACGCGGTCTCCTGCCGCGGCTCCCCGCCCGCCGGCCCGGTCTCGACGATCGCGAGACCGGTGATCACCTCGTGCTCGCGCCCGCGGAGATCCCGCAGCATGCGGGCCGCGTCCGCCGCATCCCTGGGCTTGCCGAGGAGCCGCCCGTCCAGCACGACCTCGGTGTCGGCGCCCAGGACGACGGCCGGACCCACGGCCGGGTCGAGGGCCCTTGCCACCGCGAGGGCCTTGGCGAGGGCGACGGCGGTGATGGCCGCGGCCGGGGCGACGGCGGGATGGACCTCGGGGATGTGGCTCGGGTGGATCTCGAACGGGATGCCGAGCTGCCCCAGCAGCTCCCGCCGCCGCGGGGAGGCGGAGGCCAGGACGAGGAGGGGCGGGCTCAGGTAACGATCAGGGGGTTCTTGTCGGTGATGACGCGATCGTTCTTCTCGATCGACTGGCGCAGGAACTTGGGCAGGCTGAAGCAGTGCAGGTGCGCGTTGCCGTCCCAGTAGCCGAGCTGCTTGGGATCGAGGCGCTCGTCGATGAGCCGGTCGATGTCCGTCGCGGTCTGCTTCCGGGGGTCCGTGCCCTTCGAGGCCAGGATGAACCCCCACGGCGTCCCGAAGCAGGAGATGAAGCTCTGGTACGGGGCCACCACCGGGAAGACTTCCTTGAGGGTCCGGTTCACCGCCCCGTGGAAGAAGATCTCGTTCACCTTGGTCATGCCGGCCTGCATGGTCATGACCCCGTGCTCGGTCAGCCGGTCACGGATCAGGGTGTAGAACTCCTTGGTGAAGAGCAGGCACGCCGGCCCCTCCTCGAGGGGCTCCACCAGGTCGACGACGATGAGGTCGAACCGGTCGGTGGTCTTCTCGAGATAGGCCCGGGCGTCCTCGTGGAGCAGCCGGGTCCGGGGGTCGTCGAAGGCCCCCTGGTGCATCTCGGGCAGGTGCTTCTTGCACTCCTCGACCACCTCGCCGTCGATGTCCACCATCAGGCAGTCGGTGATCGTCTTGTAGCGAAGGATCTCCCGGACGGTGGCGCCTTCGCCTCCGCCGATGACCATGGCCTTCTGGGGCCGTGGGTGGGCCAGGAGCCCCGGGTGCACCAGGGTCTCGTGGTAGATGAACTCATCGGCCTGGCTCGACTGGATCCGCCCGTCCAGCACCAGACACTTGCCGTACGAGTGGGTGTCCATGATCTCCATGAACTGGAACTTGGTCTGGCGGGTGACGATGGTCCGGGCGATGGCGTGCATGTGCCCCTCGACCGGAGTCGTGGTCTCGAAGAACCACTTGTACTGGGGCGTGGCCATCGGCCGGTCAGCCCGGAGTGGTGACGACGGGGGCGCCGGCCGGCTTGTGCAGGAGGGGCCGGCCGTGGTTCACGAAGATGCCGCGCTGGAGCTCGACCACCGAGGCCCGGGCGGCCCCGAGCTGCTCGACGAGGTAGTCGGCCGCCACCTGGGGCTGGAGCACGTCGCCGCAGGAGAACACGTCCACCGCGGCGTAGCGGTACTCGGGCCAGGTGTGGATCGCCAGGTGCGACTCGGCGATGACGACGACTCCGCTGATGCCAAACGGGTTGAACTCGTGAAAGACGACGTCGACGATGGTGGCCTGGGCCCGCTTGGCCGCCTCCACCATGGACGCCTTCACGGTGTCCAGACTGTTAAGCGCTTCTGCGTCGCAGTCGAACAGCTCGAGCAGCAGGTGACGCCCCAGTGCTTGCACTCTTTCCCTCCTCCCAGGTTCTGCCCGGCTTTTTTTCTACTTGCCGGATTTTTCTGCACTGTGGGGCCATTTTTTTTTCATTGCAAGAAAAAAATGCCGTTTTGGACGGCTCCGGAGCCGCCGCGAGCGCGCGGAGACGGCTCCGCGCGAGCGCTCGCGCGGTGGCGACGAGCCCGTGGAGCGCCTCCGCGGGCAACTTTTCGCTTGCGTTCGTGGGCCGAGCCGCTACGATGAGCCAGAAATTCACGACGGGCGGCGGTGGGGCGCCGCTCGACACGACGGCGCGGACGTTTCGGCTCGGAGAGCTCGCTCTCGGGCCCGCTCATGAGGAGGAGCGAATGCACTTCGCACCAGTCACCAAGGCGGCAGGCACCTCCGGCAATGCCGAGGGCTCGACCCCACTCAACGCCTTCGACAACGCCCTGCTGGCGGCCGGGATCGGCAACATCAACCTGATCAAGGTCTCGAGCATCCTCCCTCCCGGCGTCGAGCTGGTCCCGCTCCCCCGCATCAAGCCGGGCGCGCTCGTGCCCACCGCCTACGCGGCCATGACGAGCGAGGTCCCGGGCGAGGTCGTGGCCGCCGCGGTCGGCTGGGCGCGGCCGATGGACCCCGCCAAGAACGGGGTCATCATGGAGTTCCACGACAAGGCCACCCGCGAGGAAGCCGAGCGGATGATCGTGCAGATGCTCGAGGAGGCCTTCCGGGTCCGGGGCGAGAGGATCCGCGACATGCAGGTCTTCGCGGTCGAGCACCGGGTCGAGCGGACCGGCTGCGCCCTGGCCGCGGTGACGCTCCTCTCCGAGGACGACCTGATCCCGAGCGGGAGTTAGCGCCGGCTGTTGATCCCGGCTGAGCCCCGCTTCATCGCCTGCCGGGCCTCCCTCCCGGATGCCGGGATCGTGCTCTTCGGCATCCCCTTCGAAGGGCGCGTGAACCTCCGCCGCGGAGCCGACCACGGCCCCCGACAGCTCCGGCTGGCTTCCGACTCGATCGAGACCTACTCCCCGTTCCTCGGGCGCGACCTCGAAGACCTGGCCATCGCCGACCTCGGCGACTGCGAGCTGGGCGACGGCTCGCCCCGGGAGCAGCTCGCGCGCGCCCGGGAGGAGATCCGGCGGTTCTGGCGGCCGGGCCTGCGGCCGGTCATGCTGGGCGGCGACCACACCGCCACCCTCCCGGTCATCGAGGTGCTGGCGCCGGCGATCCCGGACCTGCGCATCCTCCAGCTCGACGCCCACCCGGACCTCCGCGACGAGTTCCTGGGCGAGCGCTACAACTACGCCTCGGCCATGGCGCGGGTGATGGACGTGGTCGCCCCGGAGCGCGTCTACCAGGTCGGCATGCGGACGGGCGCCCGGGAGGAGTACCAGCGCAAGGCGCCGCATCTGTTCCCGGCCCACCGGGTGACGCCGCTCGAGGCGGTCCGGAGCCTGCTCCCCGAGCTGCGGGCGCACCCGCTCTACGTGACCATCGACGTCGACGTGCTCGACCCCTCCGAGGCGCCCGGCACCGGCGCGCCGGAGCCCTGCGGGATCACGGCCGCCGAGCTGGTGGAGATCGTCCGCCTCCTGGCCCCCTGCTCCATCGTCGGCACCGACCTCATGGAGGTCGCGCAGACCTGGGACCCCTCGGGCCGCACCGCCATCACCGCCTCCTGGATCCTCCGCGAAGCGATCCTGACGTGGTGGGGCGCCTGATGCCCGAGTCCAGCCAGCAATACTCCGCCCCCCGCTACTACGAGATCGCGTTCGACATGAACCGGCGGCAGGAGGTGAACTTTCTCGTTCACTGCTTTCGCCGCTACGCCCGGCGGCGGGTCCACTCGGTGCTCGACATCGCCTGCGGCACCGGCCCGCACCTCATCCGCCTCGCCGAGCGCGGCTACGCCATGTCGGGGCTCGACCTCTCGCCCCAGAACATCGCCTTCCTCCGCGAGCGCGCCGCCGGCAAGGGGCTCGAGGCCGACCTGCTGGTGGCGGACATGGCCCGCTTCAAGCTCCGACGTCCGGTGGACGCGGCGATTTGCATGCAGGACTCCCAGGGCCACCTGCTCACCAACGAGGCGCTGCTGGCCCATCTCCGCTGCGTGGCACGGAGCCTCAAGAAGGGCGGGCTCTACGTCTTCGACCGCTACATGTGCTCGTCGTGGACCGACCCCGCCCGTCGCTGGTCTTGGACGCGGCGCCGGGGCCGCGCCACCGTCCGCGCCACCTTTGAGGCGCTCAAGAACCTGAACCCGGTCACCCAGACGTTCTTCGAGGACATGGAGCTCGAGGCCCACGAGGACGGCGTCCGCCGGGTCTATCGCCAGCGTCACGCCTCGCGGATGGTCTTCCCGCAGGAGCTCCGCACGCTCGTCCAGCTGGCCGGCGGCTTCGACCTGGTCGAGTGGTTCTACGGCTTCAAGCCCCACCTCCGTCTCGACCAGGCCCACCATCCCCTGCTGATGGTCGTCGTGCTGCGGAAGCGGTAGCCTGGCCAGCCTGATCCTCAAGCGCGGCGCGGAGCGCCGGATCCGGGCCGGGCATCCGTGGATCTACCGCGGCGAGGTCGGCGACCTCAAGGGCACCTGGTCCACGGCCGCCCCGGTCGACGTCGCCGACGCGACCGGCCGCTACCTCGGCCGGGGCTTCTACAGCCCGCGCTCCTCGCTGGTCTGCCGCCTGCTCACCCGCGCCGACGAGCCGATCGACGCCGCGTTCTTCCATCGCCGCCTCGAGGCGGCGCGGGAGTACCGCCGCGCCGCCGGCCTCGCGGGCTCCGCCTACCGGCTGTGCTGGAGCGAGGCCGACGGGCTGCCCGGGCTGGTCGTGGATCGCTATGGGTCGGTGAGCGTCGTCCAGTGCCTGACGCTCGGCATGGCGCGCGCCGCCGACTGGGTTCGCGAGGCGCTCGACCGGCTCTTCCCCGGTGACCCGATGCTACGGCTCGACGATCCCACCGCGGCGCGGATCGAGGGCTTCGAGCCGGTGCGGGAGACCTACCCGACGGAGCTGGTCGTCGACGAGGGACCGGCGCGATTCGCGGTCGCGCTCGGCTCGGGCCACAAGACCGGTCTCTACCTGGACCAGCGCGACAACCGCCTGCTCGTGGCCGGCCTCGCCCGAGGGCGCCGGGTGCTCGACGCCTTCTGCTACGGGGGCGGCTTCGCCTGCCAGGCGCTGCTGGCCGGCGCGACCGCCGCGCTGCTGGTCGACTCCTCCGCCGAGGCCCTGGCGGTCGCGCGGCACAACCTGACGCTGAACCGCGTGGCGGGGCGCGCCTTCATCGGCGCCGGCAACGCCTTCGACGCGCTCCGCGAGCTCGAGGCGCGCGGGGAGCGCTTCGGCCTCGTGGTGCTCGACCCGCCGCCCTTCACGCGGCGCAAGGACGCAGTCGAGGCGGCCGCCCGTGGCTACAAGGAGATCAACCTCCGGGGCCTGCGCCTGCTCGAGCGTGGCGGCCTGCTCGCCAGCTTCTCCTGCTCGCATCACGTCACGCCGGCCCTCTTCGAGGACATCTGCCGCCAGGCCGCCGGCGACGCCGGCCTCCGCGTACGGATCCTCGCCACCCTCACCCAGTCCCGCGACCACCCCGTCATCCTCACGATCCCCGAGACCCACTACCTCACCGGCCTCCTCCTCGAGCTCCCCTGACCGCGATCACGCGATCGCGCACCGCCGAAAATGTAGGAATGTAAGACCTGACCCCAAACGGAAACCATGACCGCGGCCGGGGCTCGCGAGGCCGGCGGGCCTCCCGGGAACCGTGGCTTCTGCGGGTAACCGAAGCCGACTACGGCCCCGTCTCGTGGCTCGATAGCGACGGCGGCAACCGGCGGCGAC
>DATJIR010000237.1:0-14447 GCA_035493135.1 Verrucomicrobiia bacterium | reverse complement strand
GAACCGGCCACTGGCTGATCCGAGAGACAAAGGGCGCCGCTCCCAGGACGCTCGGGGTACGCCTCCAGCTCGTGGAGGTGCGAAGGTCCGACGAGCTCGAGGAGCGCTTCGCGGAGATGACCAGGGAACGAGCGGGTGGGCTCTTGGTCCAGGGGAGCTCGATGCTCATGAGTCAGCGGACGCAGTTGAGGGATCTCATGCTCAAGAACCGCCCGCCCTCGATATGCACGCTACGGGAGTATGCGGAAGCGGGGTGTCTCATATCCTACGGAGTGGATTTCGCCGACCTGTACCGGCGAGCGGCCGGGTTCGTCGACAAGATCCTCAAGGGGGCGAGGCCGGCAGATCTCCCCGTCGAGCAGCCCACCAAGTTCGAGCTCGTGATCAATCTGAAGACCGCCCGGGCGCTCGGTCTGACGATCCCCCCGTCGATCCTGCAGCAGGCGGATGCGGTGATCGAGTAGCGGCGATAGCCTCCACCGCGACCCGGTTGACAGCTTCTCGCGGCGTGCGGTAAGACCGGAGCGCGCCGGGAGGGCGCGAGCCCATGTCCACGGATTCGTTCGGCATCGACGCGCCGCGCTTCTGGTCCACCGTGATGCGCTCCGGCGAGAACGGCCCCGGCAAGGCGGGGGGCCTCCGCCGCCTGGCGCTCACCGACGCGGACAAGGAGATGCGCGATCTCTTCGTCACCTGGTGCACCGAGGCCGGGTGCACGGTGGCGATCGATCGGGTCGGCAACATCTTCGCGCGGCGACCCGGTGTCGACGACCATCTGCCCCCGGTGCTGATGGGCAGCCACCTCGACACCCAGGTCGCGGGCGGCAAGTACGACGGCATCGTGGGAGTGCTCGCCGGGCTCGAGGTGCTCCGCACCCTCGACGACCGCCGCGTGCGCACCAAGCGGCCGCTCGAGCTGGTGTGCTGGACCAACGAGGAGGGCGCGCGCTTCACGCCGCCGATGGTGGCCTCGGGCGCCTTCGCGGGGGTCTTCGACGTGGACTGGGTGCTCGACCTGCGCGACGACGACGGCAAGCGGTTCGGCACCGAGCTCGAGCGCATCGGCTACCAGGGCAAGGCCGCGGTGGGCGGGCGGTCCATCGACGCCTACTTCGAGCTCCACATCGAGCAGGGCCCGATCCTCGATCGCGAGGCGGTGCCGGTCGGCATCGTGGTGGGCGGCTACGCGGCGCGCGGCATGCACGTCGACGTGCACGGCGAGACCGCGCACTCGGGGCCGACCCCGATGGACCGCCGGCGCAACGCGCTGGTGGGCGCGGCGATGCTGGCGGTGGCGGTCAACGACGTGGGGTGGAAGTACCACGCGACCGAGGGCAAGGCCACCGTCGCGCGCCTGGTGGCGTGGCCGAACAAGGCGGGCATCCTCGCCGAGTACGCCCAGCTCACGTGCGACGTGCGCCACGCGGACCGGGCCGTCGCCGATCGGATGTGGGCCGAGGTGAAGGCCGCGATGCCCGACTGCGCCCGCCGGGCCAACGTGGAGATGCGGATCGCGGGGGAGTGGCAGTTCGGGAGCGAGCGCTTCGACCCGGGCTGCATCCGCCTGATCCGGGAGGCGGCCCAGCAGCTGGGCGTGCCCCACCGGGACATCCTGAGCCAGGCCGGCCACGACGCCTACTACGTCTCCCGCGTCGCGCCCACCGCCATGATCTTCACCCCGTGTCGCGACGGCATCTCCCACAACGAGGCCGAGCACGCCGAGCTCGACTACACTTCGCCGGGGGTCAACGTGCTCCTCCACGCGGTGCTGGCCCGCGCCAACCGCTGAGCGCGAGGGCCCGATCTCCGATCCCTCGCTGCTGGGCCACCCGCCGTTCGCGCTGCTGCTGTCCTCGCGCATCCTCGCCAACGTCGGGTTCGCGATGCTCGGGGTCGCGGTGGGCTGGGAGCTCTACACCCTCACCGGCAGCCCCCTCGACCTGGGCCTGGTCGGCCTCGCCCAGTTCGTGCCGATGGTCGTGCTCACCCTGGTGGTCGGGCAGGTGGCCGATCGGTGCGATCGCCGCCTGATCGCGACGCTGTGCGAGGTAGTGAAGGCCGCCGCGGCCGCGATCCTGGCCCTGGGCGCGATCGGCGGCTGGCAGAGCAAGGCGAGCATCCTCGGCCTGGTCGCGCTGCTCGGCGCGGCGCAGGCCTTCGAGAACCCGGCGATGACCGCGCTGGTGCCCGACGTGGTGCCGCGGCCGCTCATCGCCCGCGCGATGGCCTGGGTCATCTCGGCCGGGCAGACCGCCCAGATCGTGGGACCCGCCCTGGGCGGGTTCCTCTACGTGGTGGGACCCGGCCCGACCTATTTCGCCGCGGCGAGCCTCTTCGTCAGCGCGGGCGCGCTCGTGGCGCTGGTGCGGGCCGCACGCACCTCGCGCGCCCGCGAGCCGCTCACCCTCGAGACCGTCTTCTCGGGCGTCGCGTTCATCCGGGGCCGGCGCGTCCTGCTGGCCTCGATGTCGCTCGATCTCTTCGCGGTCCTGCTGGGCGGCGCGACCGCGCTGCTGCCGGTCTACGCCCGCGACATCCTCGACGCCGGCCCGGTCGGGCTCGGCCTGCTGCGCTCGGCGCCCGCGGTGGGTGCGCTCGCCACGTCGGTGCTCCTGGCCCAGCGCCCGCTCGGCTGGGGCATCGGCCGCACTCTGTTCCGCTCGGTCCTCGTGTTCGGCGCGGCCACCGTGGTCTTCGGGGTCTCCCGGAGCTTCACGCTCTCGCTCGTCGCCCTCACCGTGCTCGGCGCGGCCGACGTGGTGAGCATGGTGATCCGCTCCTCGCTCGTGCAGATCCGCACCCCGCCCGAGATGCGCGGCCGGGTGAGCGCGGTCCACTCGCTGTTCACCGGCACGTCGAACCAGCTCGGCGCCTTCGAGTCGGGGGTGGTGGCCGCGCTCGTCGGCACGGTGCCCTCGGTGCTGATCGGCGGCCTCGGCACGATCGCGGTGGCGGTCCTGTGGATGGTGCTTTTCCCCGAGCTCCGCCGGCTCCGCGGGTTCGAGGAGGACGCCTAGGAATTCGGCGGATCCGTCGACAGGCGCGGTGTATAGTCCCGCACAGTCGCGACTGGGAGAGGAGACGCCGATGATCAAGCCGATCCGACGGGTGGTGACCGGACACGACGCGCGGGGCCGGTCGATCTTCGTGAGCGACGGGCCCTCGCCCCACGTGCTCACGATTCCGGAGCGCCCCGACTTCGCGCTCACGAATCTGTGGGTCACCGACCGCGCGCCCGCCTCGAACGCGGGCAACGCCGACGCGGCCCAGCGGCCGGTCGTCCTCGAGCCTCCGCCGAGGGGCGCCATCTTCCGAGTCGTCGAGTTCCCGCCCGACCGGGCCCCGGGCGGCTTCGACCGCAAGGCGGCCTTCGCGGCGATGGGCGCACACCACGCCATGGATCCCGACGCCTCCCGCCACCCCGGCATGCACAAGACGGACACGGTGGACTTCGCGCTCGTGCTCGCGGGAGAGATCTGGGCCCTGATGGACGAGGGGGAGACCCTGCTGCGGGCGGGCGACACGCTCGTGCAGCGCGGGACCAACCACGCGTGGAGCAACCGGAGCGATCAGCCCTGCCTGGTCGCCTTCATCCTGGTGAGCGCGGCGCCGCTCGGCGGCAAGGCGGCCGCGAGGCCGGTCAAGCGGAGAGCCGGCCGCGCCGGGCGAGGCTCGCCATCAAGGCGCCCGTCCCGAACGACCACGCCTCGGCCACGTCGCAAGCCACGACCTCGTTGACGAGGCGCCCGATCTCGGGCGAGGCGATCGATACCAGGTCGCCCCACTTGTGGGTGAAGCCGCTGCCCGGCGCCCCGCGGTCGGCCACCGGGGCGAACATGGTGCCGATGAAGAGCACGAGCCCGTCCGGGTAGCGGTGGTACTTCCCGATGGCCTGGCCGGCCAGCTCGGCCAGGTCTCGGCTGATCTCGCCGACCTGGGTGTGGTGCGAGATCCGGAACCCGTCGGCGCCCTCGACCACCGTCTCGAAGGTGACGCGCCGGGCGTGGTCGAGGGTGAAGCGCTCGTCGAGCATCCGGAAGAACGGCCCCATCGCGCAGGAGGCGTTGTTGTCCTTGGCGCGGCCCAGCAGGAGCGCGCTGCGCCCTTCCACGTCGCGCAGGTTCACGTCGTTGCCGAGCGTGACCGCGACGATCGCGCCGTCGCGGTTGATCACCAGCACCAGCTCCGGCTCCGGATTGCTCCACACCGAGGCGGGGTGCACGCCGACCCGCGCCCCCGTCCCGACCGCGGCCATGGGCGGGCACTTGCTGAACAGCTCGGCGTCGGGTCCGATGCCGACCTCGAGGTACTGCGACCACATGCCCTTGGCCACCAGCACCTCCTTCACCCGCGCCGCCTCCGGCGAGCCGGGCCGGATGCCGCGCAGATCGGGCCCCACGATCGCCTGGATCTCGCGGCGGGCCCCGTCGGCCAGCGCGGGGTTGCCCTTCGCGCGCTCCTCGATCACCCGCTCGAGCAGGCTCGCCACGAACGTGACGCCGCTCGCCTTGACCGCGTGCAGGTCGGCGGGCGCGAGCAGCCACGGCCGCGCGGCGTCGCGCGCGCCCTCGACGCTGTTGGCCGCGAGGGCCTCCAGCGGGCCCAGCGCCGGCGCCGCCTTGATCGCGGCGCGGACCCGGGCGGGGGCCGCGGTGTTGAGCAGGCCGCTCGTGGTGGGATACGACCGGGTGAGGTCGACCACCTCGTCGCCGCGCACCGCGACGACCGACGGCCCGTCTTCCGCCGGCACCCAGGCGCGCCCGATCAGCAGGGCGTCGGCGGCGTCGCGCGGCAGGCAGTCGCGGGCCGAGAGCCGCGGGGCCGGGCTCATCGGAGCGCCGCGTACACCGCGTCGACCAGGCTCGCCACGCGCCGGTCGGGATGCCGGGCGGTGCCGATGACGTACTGGTTGGTCACGTAGCCGAAGGCGAGCCGGGCGTCCGGGTCGGCGAAGCCGATCGAGCCTCCGTGGCCCGGGTGGCCGAAGGTGCGCTGGCCGGGCCCGCACTCGAAGACGCCGCCCGCCATGCCGAGCATGAAGCCGCTGGCGAAGCGGGTGGGGAGAGTGAGGACCTCGTCGCGGCCCGACGACTGCTCGACGATGGCGCGCTCGATCGCGGCGGGGGTGAGCAACCGGATCCCGTCGATCTCGCCGCCGCGGGCCAGTGCTCCGTAGACGCGCGCGACCCCGCGGGCGCTGGTGTGCCCGTTGGCCCCCGGGATCTCGGCCGCGCGCCAGGCGCGCGTGTTGACCAGGTCGGCGTTGCGGGGCGGATTGAGGAACGTGCGGCCGGAGACGGAGTCGGGATCGGCCAGGATGGTGTCCCAGATCGTGGGCTCGGCCGGCGGCGGGGGCGGCAGCACGGTGGCCGCGCGCGCGTCGATCGCCTCGGGCACGCCGATGAAGAAGTCGGCGTGGAGCGGCCGGGTGACTTCTTCCCGGAGGAACGCTCCCACCGTCCGCCCGTCGACGCGCCGGATGACCTCGCCGACCAGATGCCCGAAGGTGATCGCGTGATAGCCGTGGCGGCTGCCCGGCGTCCACCACGGCGCGCTCTCCGCCAGCGCCGCGGTCATGGCCGACCAGTCGAGCAGCGCCTCGGCGGGCAGGGTCCGGCGGATGGCGGGCAGCCCCGCGCGATGGCTCAGGAGCCACCGTACCGGAATGTCCTCCTTGCCGGCCTGGGCGAACTCGGGCCAGTAGCGCGCCACCGGCGCGTCCAGGTCGAGCTTGCCGCGCTCGGCCAGCATGTGGGCGCAGAGAGCGACCATGCCCTTGGTGGTGGAGGCCACGCTGACGAGCGTGTCCGCGGTCCACGGGCTGGTGCGGGCCGCGTCGGCGTGGCCGCCCCAGCAGTCCACCACCAGCGCCCCGTCGAGGTACACGCAGACCGAGGCGCCGACGTCGCCGCGCTCGGTGAAGTTCCGGAAGAACTCCTCGCGGACCGCGGTGAAGCGGGGCTCGCAGTGGCCGTCGATCGTCAGCATCTCAGGAGGCGTCGAAGCCGGACGGCTTGCGGAAGCCGCCGACCTCGCGGGCCAGCAGCGCGGCGAAGCGGATCGGGGTCAGATCCTCGAGGTACGGCCCGATCGCCTGGAGCCCGATCGGCAGCCCCTCGCGGGAGAGGCCGACCGGGAACGCGGTGGCGGGCTGGCCCGGCACCGTGGAGAGCGCGGGGTAGCAGAGGCCGTGCAGGTACGGCACCGCGCCGCCGTTGACCGTGAAGGTCAAGGTCTGGTCGCTGTCGTCGGCCGGCCACGCGCGCTCGATGTGCGGATACGCGAGCACGTTGATGGCGGGAGCCAGCAGCACGTCCCAGTCGCGGAAGAACGCGCGCCACGCGGCGCGGAGCTGCTCGCGGCGGCCGTTCCAGACGAGGTAGTCGCCCGCCGTGCCCTCGAGGCCGCGCGCCGCGGCCAGCGAGAAGTCGTCGCCCGCGCGCTTGAAGGTCTCGACGCGCTGGCGGCGCGTGTCGGGGTCGACGCGCGCGCCGGTCACCGCGGAGAGCAGGGTGCGGTAGAAGCCGTGGTACTCGCGGTGGTCGCCGAGCCCGTCCGGCTGGAGCTCCTTGACCACCGCGCCCATCTTGGCGAGGCGACCGGCCAGATCGTGCAGCGCCGCCGTGATCTGCTCGTCCACCGGCAGCCACGGGATCGGGGGCAGCACCGCCACCCGGAAGTCGGCGAGGCGCTCGCGCCGGGCCGCCGGCAGGGTGACCCTCCACGCCACGTCCTCGCCCACCTCCGGGCCGGCCAGCACCGAGAGCGCCAGCTCCAGATCCTCCGCGCCGCGAGCGAGCGGACCCTGCACCCCCATGACGACCGCCGGGTTCGGCAGGGGCGGCATCGGGAACTGGCCGCTCCTCGGTAGCAGCGTCTCGCTCGGGCGGTGCCCGTAGATCCCGCAGAAGGCGGCCGGCACGCGGATGGAGCCGCCGATGTCGGAGCCGACCTCGAGGGCGCTGAGCCCGGCCGCGATGGCGGCCGCGCTGCCGCCGCTGCTGCCGCCCGGGGTGCGCGCGAGGTCCCAGGGGTTGCTGGTCCGCCCGTAGATGGGGTTGGCCGACTGCCAGTCCGCGAGCATGGGCGGCACGTTGGTCTTGCCGAGGAGCACCGCGCCCGCGGCGCGGGTGCGCGTGGCGACCGGCGCGTCGTGCTGCGAGATGAAGCCCTTCCAGTCCGGCACCCCGCAGGTCGTGTGCAGCCCGGTGACGTTGATGGACTCCTTGAGGGTGATCGGCAGGCCGAGCAGGGGAAGCTGCTCGCCGCGGCCCCGGGCGTGCTCGGCCCCCACCGCCTGCTCCCGGGCGCGGGTGTAGTCGCGCACCACCACCGCGTTGAGCGCGCGATCGTGGCGCTCGATGCGACGGATGTAGAGCTCGGTCAGCTCCGGCGCGCCGATGGCGCCGCGGCGCAGCGCGCCGAGCAGCGAGGTCGCGGTCGAGAACGGGTCGATGTCGGCCATGGCCGCGCTCCTTCCCCTACCGCACCCAGCCGCCGTGGACCGGGTGGTGCGAGCAGATGAACTCCACGAACGCGGGGCGGCCCTTCGCGTTCTCGTCGAAGGCGCGCTTGAGCGCGGGGATGATCTCGGCGGGCTGGGTCACGTCCTCGGCGTGGAAGCCGACCGCGCGCGCCATGTTGGCCATGCAGGCCGAGCCGTGGTCGGAGACCTTCCAGGTGTAGGGGTCGTGGCCCTCGCCCCAGAAGCCGGGGCCGTAGCCCGAGTAGCCGCCGTTGTTGATGTGGATGGTGGTGATGCCGATGCGGTAGCGCGCCACCGCCTCGAAGTTGCCCATCATGTAGCAGACGCCCGCGTCGCCGGTCACGTGCACGCACTGGCGCTGCGGGTAGGCGAGCTTGGCCGCGACCGCGCCGGCCAGGCTGAAGCCGAGGGTCGAGACGTTGCCCCAGCCGAGGTAGCCGCGCGGGATCTGGGCCTCGTACACGGTGCTGGTCTGGTCGCGGGTGTTGCCGGAGTCGGCGGTGAGGAACGAGTTCTTCGGATCCAGCACCTTGGCGAGGTCGCCGAACACCCGGTAGGGGTTGATCGGGGTCTCGCTCGACTCGAGCCACGGGCGGAACTTGTCCTTGAAGGCCTGCCGTGCCCCGCGGATCTCCTCGAGGACCTCCGGCTTCTTGCGCGCGCCCTTGCTCTGGAGCTCGGCCACCAGGGCCTGAAGGGTGAGCTTGGCGTCGCCGATCACCGCGTGGCGGGTCTCGTAGCTGCGGTTGATGTCGAGGGTGTCGATCGTGCACTGCACGATCGTCTTCCGGTCGGCGTCCGGCACCGTGTGACTGAAGCGGCCGGGGAAGAGGCTCGAGCCGATCGAGAACAGGAGGTCGCACTTGCGCAGGAAGTGGTCGGCCATCGAGCCGCGCACCCCGACGGACAGCGGATGATTCTCCGGGAAGACGCCCTTGGCCTTGAGCGTGGTCAGGACCGGGATCTGGGCCGCCTCCGCGAACTGCAGCAGCTCGGCCGCCGCGTCCGCGTAGCACACGCCCTCGCCCACGTGGAGCAGGGGATCGCGGGCCGCGAGCAGCGCGCGGATCGCCGACTTGACGTCGTCCGGATCGGGCCCGGTGCGCCAGCCCTTGACCGGAGCGTAGGGGTGCTCGTCGGGATCGTACTCGCCGAGATCGCGCGGGATCAGGAGCAGCACCGGGCCCGGCCGGCCGGAGCGGAGATGCGTGTAGGCGCGGCGCGTGTACTCCGGGATGAGATCGGCGCGGTCCACCTTGCCCACCCACTTGGTGACCGGCCTGAAGGCCTCGGCCATGTCGAAGTGGGTGTGGCGGCTCGCGCCCACCCCGAGCCCCTCCGCGATCACCAGCAGCGGCGAGGAGTCCTCCCACGCCTGGGCCACCGCCCCGAACGCCATCTGGATGCCCGCCGCGTTGAGGCCGGCCATGACGGTGCAGACCCCGATCTGCTTGCCGTTGGTGACGCGGGAGAAGCCGTCGGCCACCGCGACCGCGAAGCGCTCCTCGCCCATCATGAGGATCGGCATGCCCTCCTCGCCGAGCGCATTGTTCACCGGGCTCGTCGGGTAGCAGCTCACCCACGGGGTGCCCTCGGACTTGAGAATGCGGGCGAAGCCGTTGACCGCCTTGATCTTCATGCCGTCTCCTTTGGTTTGCGGATCTCCGCGACGGCGCTGGCGTAGCCGGCGCGCAGGATGCCCACGTCGGAGGAGTAGTTGACGATGGTCGCACCGAGCGCGATCACCTCCCGCACCGCCTCGATCGTGTCGACCGCCATCGCCACCGTCTTGCCGTGCTTGCGCGCCGCCTCGCCCAGCCGCACCCGGTGCTCGCGCAGGACCTCCTTCTGGGACGGCGCGCCCAGGACGCCCAGGTCCTGGGCCAGGTCGGTCGGGCCGATGGTGAGCGCGTCGATGCCGGGGACCGCCGCGATCTCGTCGAGGCGCGCGAAGGCGCCGCGGCTCTCGAGCATCGCGGTCACGTGCACGCGCGCGTTCGCGGTCGCCATGTGCTCGGCGGGCGGCCGCACCCGGAACGCGGTGTGCGGGCCCGAGCCGTACATGCCGCGCGAGCCGAGCGGGGCGTAGCGGGTCGCCGCCACCACCGCCGCCGCGTGCTCGCCGGACTCCACCTGGGGGATGTGCAGGTTCCACACCCCCGCGTCGAGCAGCCGGGTGATCCACTCGCGGTTGCCGTCCGGCGGCCGGACCACGAGAGGAAAGTCCAGCGCCCGCGCCAGCGCGGCCATGTCGGCCACCGTCTCGATGGAGAACGCGGAGTGCTCGAGGTCGAGGCGCGCGTAGTCGAGGCCGGCGGCCTGCAGGAGCGTGAGCACGCTGGGCGTGCGGATCATGGTGATCCAGGTCCCGATCTGGACCTCGCCGCGCTCGGCCCGCGCGCGGTAGGCGTTCTCCGGCCGCTCGCTCACCGCCATCTCACGAGCCCCAGCTCACGCTCTCGCCGCCGTCGACGATGAGCGAGACCCCGGTGATGAAGCCGGCCTCCTCGGAGTGCAGGAAGAGCGCCGCGTTGGCCACGTCCCACCCGGTGCCCATGCGGCGGCCGAGCGGCACCCGGCGGTCGCGCGCCGCGATGACGTCTTCTCGAGCCGTGCCGGCCGCGACGCGGGACTCGATCGCCATGGGGGTATTCATCAGCCCAGGCAGGATCGAGTTGGCGCGCACCCCGTAGCGCGCGTTGTGGGCGGCCAGGTTCTCGGTGAGCGCCACCACCGCGGCCTTGGTGGTCTTGTAGCCCACCAGCGGGTAAGCGTTCAGGGCGGCCATCGACGCGATGTTCACGATCGAGCCGCGCGCTTCCCGCAGGGCGGGCAGCGCGTGCTTGCAGGTGAGCCAGGTGGCCTTGAGGTTGACGGCCAGGCTGCGGTCGAAGGCCTCCTCGGTGAGGTCGGTCGCGACCGCGTCACCCAGGGCCAGGCTCGCGCCCACGTTGTTGTGGAGGATGTCGATCCGCCCGAAGCGCTCCTGGGCGGTGGCCACCAGGCGCCGCACGTCGTCCTCCCGCGTGACGTCGGCCGCGAAGGCCCACGCCTCGCCCCCGTCGGCCCGGATCATCTCCGCGGTCTCCTCGGCCGAGGCGAGCGCCCGATCCACCACGCACACCCGCGCCCCTTCGCGCCCCAGCACGATGGCGGTGGCCCGCCCGTTGCCGATCGTCTGTCCCGGGGTCTGACCGCCCCCGACGACGATGGCCGCCTTGCCCTCGACGCGCTTGCCCATGGGGGAGCGGGCTACTGCGGACGGAAGCCCGAGGAGCGGGTCGAAATGTGCTTGATCGTGGGCATGGCGGCCTCCTTGGCCCCTCCCTTCTACCGCGGGCCCGCGACCTGCGCAAGCGTATCCCGCCCGGGCGGCGCGACCTGCTACACTACCGCCCCAGGCAGATCCAGGAATTCCCGAGGGAGGACGATCCGATGGCGATGCTCACGAGAGTCGCGCTGACCGTGCTGGCCCTGATCGGGGCCGTCGTGTCGCCCGCGATCGCGCAGACCACCACGCTCACGATGTCGTCGTGGGTGTCGCCCCAGCATCACCTGACCGCCGTCGTGCTGCAGGGCTGGGCCAACGAGGTGGAGAAGGCCACCGGCGGCCGGGTCAAGCTGACCATGCTGCCCAAGCATCCCTCCGCGCCGCCGGGCACCTTCGACGCGGTGCGGGACGGGCTGGTCGACGTCTCCTACGTCACCGCGAGCTACACGCCGGCCCGCCACATCCTGCCCCTCATGGCCGAGCTGCCGGGGGCGGGGGACACCGCGCTCGTCAACTCGGTGGCCTACTCGCGCATCTACTGGAAGCACTTCCACACGGTCGGCGAGTACAAGGGCGTGAAGCTGCTCGGCGTCTTCACCCACGGCCCCGGGCAGATGTTCACCAAGCGTCCGGTCAACGGGATCGCCGACGTGCAGGGGCTCAAGATCCGCACCGGCGGCGGCGTCGCGGAGGCGGTGGCCAAGGCGCTCGGCGCGGCCGCCTTCGTCAAGCCCGCGCCCGAGTCCTACGAGCTGCTCAAGGGTGGCGTGGCCGACGGGGTATTCTTTCCGCTCGAGTCCATCATCTCGTTCAAGCTCGAGACCGTGCTCGAGCAGGCCACCCTCTTCCCGGGCGGGATGTACAGCTCCGCGTTCGGCTTCTTCATGAACGAGGACAAGTGGAACAAGCTCGCGAAGGAGGACCAGACCGCGATCGAGAAGGTCTCGGGCGAGCACCTCGCGCGCCTGGCCGGCCGGTCCTGGGACGAGGCCGACGCCAAGGGGCTCGAGGCGCTCAAGAAGTCCGGGGTGAAGATCGTCAACGCCGATCCCGCCCTCGCGGCCGAGGTTGCGAAGCGCTCCGCCCCCATCGTGGACGACTGGATCAAGAAGGCCTCCGCCAAGGGGGTGGACGCGGCGAAGATCCTCGCCGAGTTCCGCGCCGAGCTGAAGAAGGTCGCCGCCGGCCAGTGACCGCCCGCTCCGAGTGGGGGCCGCGCGTCGATGGCGTTCTCGGCGTCGCGGCCTCCGCGATCCTGCTGGGCATGATGGGCCTCACGTTCGTGGACGTGATCGCCCGTTACGTGTTCAACCGGCCGATCGCGGGCGCGTTCGAGGTCACCGAGCTGCTGCTCCTGGTCCTCATCTTCGCGGGCCTCCCCCTCGTGACCCTGGCCGACGAGCACGCCCTGATGGACTTCATCGATCGGCCCCTCGGGCCGCGGGCCACCCGGGTGCTGGAGCGACTGGTGCAGCTCCTGTGCGCGGCGGTGATGGCCTTGCTCGCCTGGCTCGTGTGGCTCAAGGCCGACCGCATCTGGGCCTACCGCGACGCCACCGACGTGCTGCGCATCGTCTACGGCCCGTTCGTTTACTTCATGGCCGTCACCATCGGGTTGACCGCGGTCATCCACCTCTACAAGTTCGTGGCGCGCCGGTGATCGAGGGGCTCGTCGGCCTCTGCGCCATGATGGTACTGGCCTTCCTGCGCGTGCCCATCTCCTACGCGATGGGGATCGTGGGGATCGTGGGCTACGCCTACATGCGCGACTGGAACTGGTGGGTCGCCTTCGCGACCGCCCAGACCAAGATCTACGAGACCGGACGCAACTACACGCTCTCGGTGGTGCCGCTGTTCATCCTGATGGGCAACCTGGTCACCCGGGCCGGCATGTCGCAGGAGCTGTTCCGAGCCGCCTACGCCTTCATCGGCCACCTGCGCGGCGGGCTCGCGATGGCCACCGTGTGGGCGTCCGCCGGCTTCGGAGGCATCTGCGGCTCCTCGATCGCCACCGCGGCCACGATGGCCAAGGTCGCGTACCCGTCGATGAAGCGCTTCGGCTACCACGACCAGCTCGCGGCGGGGACGGTGGCGGGGGCGGGGACGCTCGGGATCATGATTCCGCCGTCCACCATCATGATCATCTACGGGGTGTTCACCGAGACCAACATCGGCAAGCTCTTCGCGGCGGGCGTGCTGCCCGGCATCCTCGGCGCGATCCTGCTCTGTCTCGCGATCGTGTGCACCACGTGGCGGCATCCCGACTGGGGCCCGCCCGGCCGGCGCTCCTCCTGGCGCGAGCGGGGGGCCGCGCTGCGCGACGTGTGGGCGGTGGCGGTCCTCTTCCTGTTCGTGATGGGCGGCATCTACGGCGGCCTCTTCACCGCCACCGAGGGGGCGGGGATGGGGGCGGTGGGCGCGCTGGCCTTCGCGCTGGCCCGGCGGGCGCTCACCTGGCGCACCCTCTACGACGCGCTGCTCGAGTCCGCCCGCACCACCTCGATGCTGTTCCTGATCCTGATCGGCGCGCTCATGTTTGCCGAGTTCGTCAACATCACCACCATGCCCGCCGATCTCAAGGCCCTCGTCGCCCGGCTCGGGCTCAGCCCGGTGATGGTCGTCTCGCTCATCTGTGCCATCTACGTGGTGCTGGGCACCGCGATGGAGGAGCTGTCGATGGTGCTGCTCACCATGCCGGTCTTCTTCCCGGTGGTCGTGGACCTCGGATTCGACCCGGTGTGGTTCGGCATCATCATCGTGTGCGTGGTGGAGATCGGCCTCATCAGCCCGCCGGTGGGCATGAACATGTTCGTGCTCAAGACCCTCCTGCCCCAGGTGCCGACCGGCACCGTCTTCCGCGGCGTGATGCCGTTCATGTGGGCCGACGTCGTCCGTCTCGCCATCCTGGTGGCGTTCCCGATCATCTCGCTCTGGCTGCCGAGCCTCATGCGCTGACCAGACCTGTGACCTCACGCCAGGTGCTCGCGTGGTTCGCCGGCGGCGCGGTGGTGGTGATCGCGTGGCTCGCGCACCCGTTCGCCACCGGGCTGCTGCTGGGCGCCCTGATGGGTTTCACCCTGCAGCCGGTCCACACGCGCCTGGCCAGGTGGAGCGGACGCCCCACGCTCGCGTCGGTCGCCACCGTGGTGGCCGCCGGGCTCGCCATCGTGGGCAGCGTGGTGGCCTTCGTCTCGGTGTTCGTCACCCAGGCGGTGGCCTTCACCGCGGCGGTGCGGGAGGGGCTCAAGCCGGGCGGCGCCCTGGCGGCGTGGGTGAGCACGCTGACCGGCTGGCTCGCCCTCATCGGGATCTCTCCGGACGCCATCGTGGAGCGGCTGCGGGCCGCGGCCGGCGACATCGCGAGCGGGTCGGCCGCGGTGGCCGGGACGGTCGCCTCGGTGACGGTGGGGAGCCTGCTCGGGCTCTTCTTTGCCCTGCTCACCATGCACGTGGTCCTGCGGCACTGGGCTCGCATCATCGCGACGGTCGCCGAGGTCTCGCCGCTTCGCCGCGAGGACACCCGCGCCCTGCTGGAGGAGTTCCGGACCGTCGGGCGCATCACGCTCTCCGGTACCGTGGTCACCGGGGTGACCCAGGGCGCGCTCGCGACGATCGGGTTCTGGGTGACCGGGGTGCCCCAGCCGCTCTTCCTCGGCATCGCCACCGCGATCGCCTCGCTGGTGCCCGCGG
>DATJIR010000236.1:0-4502 GCA_035493135.1 Verrucomicrobiia bacterium | reverse complement strand
CGGCGCGGCCGGAGCCGAGGCCGGGCCCGGCGGGCGGGCCCCGCCGCGCAGCCGGCCCAGGGCCCTGCGCAGCACCCGCGCCGGGTCGTAGGGATGAAAGCCGGTGACCGCGAAGCCGTGCGCGGCGAGGCGACGGCCCAGCTCGCCACGGGTGAACGCGTACTGGTAGAACTGCCCGCCCGCCGCGCGGGTGCGGTGCGCCTGCCGGCGCAGGTACGGCGCGGCGACCCGCCGCACCCCGTTCCAGTACGGCACCGAGAGCAGCAGCGCCCCCCCGGACGGCACGACCCGCGCCGCCTCGCGCAGGATCGCGTCCGGGCCCTCGGGATCGTGCTCCACGACGCCGAGCGAGAGATAGGCCGCGATGCCGCCGGTGGCCACCGCCAGCGCCCGCAGGTCCATCACCGCGAGCGGCGCGCCGAGGCGCGCGCCCGCCCGCAGGGCCTCCAGGCTCCAGTCGGCGCCGACCGCGGCGCGGCCATGCTCGCGGAGGAGGAGCACGTACTGGCCGAGCCCGCAGCCGGCCTCGAGCACGCGCCCGTCACCCGGCAAGTGCCGCTCGATCAGCGCGGTGAGCGGCGACCCGCGCGCGATGCGGAGCAGCTCGTCCACGGTGTGGCCACCCCAGTGCTCGGTCCAGAACTCGGTGGTGGCCGAGCGCGAGTAGTACGCGAGCGGGATGGCTCAGCCTCCCCCGCGCGCGATCCGTCGCACCAGCGCGATCTCCCGCTCGACCAGGGCGCGCAGGTCGTAGCCGGCGGCAATCTGGGCGCGCGCGGCGTCGGCGAGACGTCGACCCAGCCCCGGCTCGGTGCGCAGACGCTCCAGGCGATCGGCCAGCTCCCGCGGTCGATGGGGATCGAAGAGGAGACCGGTGCGTCCGTCGGTCACCAGCGAGCGGTTGCCCGCGCAGTCGGAGGCGACGCACGGCACGCCGCAGGCCATCGCTTCGAGCAGCACCTTGGGGTGGCCTTCCGTGAAGGAGGCCAGGACGAACGCGTCGGCCGAGCCGTAGACCTCCGGCAGCCGCCGTTGATCGACCACGCCGGGAAACTCGACCACGACCCCCTCCTCCCTCGCCTGCGCCTCCAGCGCGCCCCGGAGGGGCCCGGCACCGACCATCACCGCGGTCGCCCCGTCTCCGACGTGCCTGGTCGCGGTGACGATCGCGCGAAGGTTCTTCTCCGCGGACAGCCGGCCCACGTAGAGGATCCGCCGCGGCTTGTTCTCCGGTGGACGAGCCGGCGGGTGGAAGAGCGACGTGTCGACCCCGTTCGGGATCAGCTCCACCTCCCGCGCCAGCCGACGCGCCCGCGCGGCCAGCTCGGGCGTGGTCGCGATCACCGCGGCCGCGCGCCTGAGCCCCAGCCGCTCGACCAGGCCCTTGAGCGCGCGCTTGGGCCCGGGCTCGGAGAGCGCCGCGTACCAGAAGCCGTAGGTGGTCACGAACGGGATCCCGAAGCGCCCGCGCGCGATCAGGGCGGGGATGACGCCGGTGATCTGGAACACGCGCAGCGCGGCGCACCGGCGCATCTCGGCCGCGTGCGCGAACGGGATCTGCACCGCGCGCCGCCCGCGGGCCATCGGCCCGGGCGGCGCGTGCACCCGCACCCCCGCGAGCAGGGCGGCGTCGTCGGTGAACTCGGCGAGCGACTCGGGCAGGTAGCTGAAGTAGTCGAGGCCGTCGAACGCGCGCAGGTACGGGCGGAAGTAGCCGTCGATCAGCCGCGACTGCTGCCCGGTCTGGGCCAGCGCCCGGATGCCGCCGCCCAGGGCCGGGAGCAGGCCGACCCGCATCAGCGGCGCTTCCTCGCCACGACGCGGAAGCCGGTGCTCTCCCCGGGCCGCCGCAGGGCCGCGTCCCGCTTCCAGCGGCTCAGCCGATCGTAGAGGCCCAGCGAGACGCCGCCCACCGCGTCGATGACCCCGGCCCACGGCGTATCGA
Organism: Verrucomicrobiia bacterium; assembly: GCA_035493135.1. Taxonomy (GTDB): domain Bacteria; phylum Methylomirabilota; class Methylomirabilia; order Rokubacteriales; family CSP1-6; genus CAMLFJ01. The sequence continues at coordinate 2,557 of DATJIR010000236.1, read as the reverse complement.
GCACCACCGGCATCACCGCCCCCTCCGGCTCGAAGCCGGCCTGGGTGAGCTCGTCGAGGAACTCCTCCCGGGTGTACTCGATCTTGTGGTCGGGGTCCGAGTAGGCGAAGAGCCCCGCCTCGCGCAGCGTGCGGCGCCACGAGCTCTCCCGGTTCGGCCCCGAGACGAGGAGCCGCCCGTCGTCCCTCAGCACCCGGTGGATCTCGCGCAGCACCGCCACCCGCGGGTGGAGGTGCTCGATGACGCCGAGGAAGAGCGCCTTCTCGAAGGTCCGGTCCGGGAACGGGAAGGGCCGCGTGATGTCCCACGCGAGCACCCGGGCCCGCTCGAGCCGCTGGTCCCGGATCGTCCGCTGCGCGATGACGAGCTGGGGCAGGTCGTAGTCGAAGCCCACGATCGAGCGGCACGCGGTGGCCGCCCGCACCAGGTGCGCGCCGTTGCTGCAGCCCACGTCCAGCACGAAGTCGCCTCGCTCGAGGTACGGCAGGTACCAGTCGTGCCAGGGCTGCTCGACCAGGTGCTTGGGGTGGATCGCGTACGGCCGCTTCCCGGTGAGCTTCACCAAACGCACGCCCACCGACTTGCCGCGGCGATTCACCAGGTCGACCCCGCGCACCATCAGGCGCTGGAGCCCGTTCATGACTCCCGGCTCCCGGGCCCGCGCCGACGCCACGCCTCGAGCGTCTCCTCGTAGACGCGGCGGGTGCCGTTCACGCAGCGCTCCCAGCGGAAGAGCCGCTCGACCCGCTCCCGGTTGGCGTGGCCGAACTTCTCGCCGAGGGCCCGATCGCCCAGCAGGAGCGTCAGCTTCTCCGCGAACGGCTCGGGTCCGGTCGGCTCGCAGACGAAGCCGCCCTCGCCGTCGACGACCAGCTCCGGGATCGAGCCGCGGTTCGACGCGACGACCGGGAGGCCGGTCGACATCGCCTCCGCCACCACGAGGCCGAAGCCCTCCATCGCCGACGGGAACAGGAACACGTCGCCTAGGCTGAAGTGGTCCGGCTTCTCGGCCTCGGCCACGTAGCCGGTGAAGACCACCCGATCGTCCAGGCCCAGGCGGTGCACCTGCGCGCGCAGCTCTCCCAGGAGCGGCCCGCCGCCCGCGATCAGCAGCGTGGTGTCGGGATGCCGGGGCGCGACCACGCGCCAGGCCTCGACGAGCAGCCCGAGGTTCTTCCGGGGCTTGAGCCCGCCGAAGTAGAGGGCCACGCGCCTCCCGGCGAGGCGGTAGCGGGCCACCAGGTCCTCCCGCCGCGGCCGGGGCGCGAACCGCGGGTCGACCCCGTAGTACACGACCGCGACGTGGTCGACCCGCGCGCCCAGCTCCTCGCGGAGCTGCTGCCGGCCGAACTCGCTGCCGACGATCACCCGGTCGGACGCGTCGACGACCCGCTTCTCGATCAGGCGGTTGAGCGGGTCCGGGTCGAGGTGGTGATGGTGCGACACGACCGGCACGTCCAGGCGGTAGCGCCGGCGCGCCCAGAGCGCGGACGGGCCGATGTAGCGCAGCGAGTGAACCCGGAGCAGGTCGAAGCCGACCGCGGCGTGCACGCGGCGGATGGCCGGCGGCACCACGAGCGGGGCCACGTACCATCGCAGGCCGCGCCCGATCGCGAAGCGGTGGATCGTCCAGTTGGGCACGCCCACCGGGTGGGGCTTGCCCCGCGCCAGGATGATCTCGAGCCGGACGCCGGCGCGCCCCAGCCGCTCCAGCAGCTCGCGCTCGTAGGTCTCGCCGCCCGAGGTGGTCTCGGGCGCGATCCCGCAGTGCGGCGTGCAGATCCTCACGCGCGCCTCACGAGGCGGACGGCCGCTCGGCCACGATGAGGTAGCCGCCCACGAAGGCCGCGAAGTCCGACCGGCGCGCACGCGGCGAGGCGTCGAGCCGCGCGAGCAGATCGAGGAGCGGGAAGAACCCGTAGCCCGCCCAGCGCAGCGGGCGCGGGGACCGCAGCACCAGGAAGCGGAGCAGGCCCGCCAGGTGCGTGAAGTAGCCGCCCTGCTCGGCGATGGTGACCGGCTTCAGATCGGCGGCGGCGAGGAGCCGCTCCCACATGCCGCGCGTGTAGCGCGAGTAGTCGCCCGGATCGCCGTGCAGCCGCTCGAGGAACGGCGCGGTGATCACGAGATGGCCGCCGGGCCGCAGCACGCGTCGGCACTCGCCGAGCGCCCGGGCCACCTCCGGCACGTGCTCGAGCAGCTCGGTGGCCTTGATCGCGTCGAAGACCGCGTCGCGGAACGGCAGGGCCTGCACGTCGGCGCCCACGTCGGGACGGAACGCGCGCTCGATGTCGGCCACCACCCAGCGCGCGCCCGCGGGCCGGCGGAACGCCCCCCGCTGGCGGGCCCCGCCCACGTCGAGCACGCGCCCGGTGAAGTGGCCGGTCGCGGCGGCGAGATCCGCGTCGACGCGCTTGCGCCGGTAGGACGTGCCCAGGTAGTAGGCGAGACCGCCCTTCACGCCGAGGCCGCCTCGCGGTAGGCGTCGAGCAGCGCGTCCACCAGGCGGTGCTCCGAGAACGTCGAGGCGGCGCGCTCGGCGGCGGCGCGCCCCATC
>DATJIR010000235.1:0-8608 GCA_035493135.1 Verrucomicrobiia bacterium | reverse complement strand
GCCTTGCGCGAGAGCGCGATTGCGAGCGGCTCGAGGTAGACGACCGTCTTGCCGCCGAAGCCGCCGCCGATCTCCGTGGCGGTGACGCGGACCTTGCCGATGTCGAGCCCCAGCAGCCGGGCGCAGTGGGCGCGCACGATGTAGTGCCCTTGCGTCGTCGTCCACACCTCGGTGGTGCCGTCCTCGGACACGGTGGCCAGCGCCGCGTGGGGCTCGATGTAGCCCTGGTGCACCGGCGCGGTCTTGAACTCGCGCTCGACGATGAGCTCCGCCTTCTTGAACCCGGCCTCCACGTCGCCGACCTTGATCTCGAGCCGCTTGGCGATATTGGAGGGCTTGTCGGGCTTGGGCTCGACCCCGGCGGTGAAGAGGTCGTCGTGCAGCAGCGGGGCGCCCGGCCGCATGGCCTCGACCACATCGATGACGTGGGGCAGCACCTCGTACTTCACGTCGATGAGCTTGAGCGCCTTCCGGGCGATGGCGACACTGGTGGCGGCGACGGCGGCCACCGCGTGGCCCTCGTAGAGGGCCTTCTCGCGGGCCATCACGTTCCGCACCACGTCCTTGTAGTTCATCATCATCTCGCCGGCCGGGATGAACTCGGACGGCTGGTCCGCGAAGTCGGCCCGGGTGACAACCGCCTTCACGCCCGGCAGGGCCTCCGCCTTCGAGGTGTCGATGGAGACGATGCGCGCGTGCGGATGGGGGCTGCGCAGCACCCGGCCCACCAGCTGGCCGGGCAGGTTGTAGTCGGCCCCGAAGCGGGCCCGGCCCGTCACCTTGTCCACCCCGTCGGGCCGGATGGTGCGCGTGCCGACGTAGTGCGTCCCGTTGCTCTGCCCGTTGGTCTCGGCCCCAATCCTGTTGTCGGACATGGTCCTAGCCCTTTCTCATGACCGCGGCCGCGTCCATCACCGCGCTCACGATCTTGTCGTAGCCCGTGCACCGGCAGAGATTGCCGGCGAGCCAGTAGCGCACCTCGGTCTCGGTCGGGTTGGGCGAGCGCTCGAGCAGGGCCTTGGAGGCCACCAGCACGCCCGGGGTACAGATGCCGCATTGCAGCGCGGCGCTCTTCAAGAACTGCTGCTGCAGCGGATGGAGCGACTCGCCCTTGGCCATGCCCTCGATGGTCTCGATCTTGCGGCCCGACACCTCGCAGCCCAGGACCAGGCACGAGCAGACCAGGCGGCCGTCGAGCAGGACGCTGCAGGCCCCGCAGTCGCCGGAGGAGCAGCCTTCCTTGCTGCCGGTCAGGTTGAGCGTGTCGCGCAGCACGTCGAGCAGGGTCTCCTCCGTCTCGCAGAGGAACTCGACCGCGTCGCCGTTCACCGTCGCCTCGATGTGGTGCTTGGCCATCAGTTGCTCCTCGCCCGGTCCAGCGCGATCAGGGCCGCCCGGCGCGCCAGCACGCCCGCGACCTGGATTCGGAACTCGGTGGTACCCCGCTTGTCGTCGATCGGCCGGCAGGCCGCCCGCGCCGCCGCCTCGAGCCGCTCCTGGGCCGCCGCGTCGAGCCGGCTGCCCACGATGGCCTGCGCGGCCTCGGGCACCAGGAGGACCCGCGCGGCCACCGCGCCCAGGGACACCCGGGCCGCGGTGACGATGCCGGCGCCGTCCACGGTCAAGCTTACGCCCGCGCCCACCACCGCGATGTCCATTTCGGTCCGCGGGATGAAGCGCAGGTAGGCGTCGCTCGAGCGGGCCGGCCGGGGAGGCAATAAGAAGGATGCGACCATCTCGCCCTTCTGGAGCGCCAGCTTCCGCGGGCCCAGCATGACGTCCTCCACCGGGAGGTCGCGCTTGCCCCGGGGCCCGGCCAGGGTGGCCACCGCCCCCGCCGCGATGAGCGCGGGCACGCTGTCCGCCGCGGGCGAGCCGTTGCAGAGGTTTCCGCCCAGCGTGGCGCGGCCCTGCACCTGCGTCGACCCGATCAGGTTCGCGGCCTCGACCACGCCGGGCCACACCTTCTTGAGCCGCGCGTGCTCCTTCAGCTCGGCCCCCGTCACCGCCGCGCCGATCCGCCAGCCACCCTCCTCCTCGGCGACCGTCCGGGTCTCCGCGATCTTCTTGATGTCGACGATCAGGTCCGGGTCGAGGACATCGGCCCGCATCTGGACCAGGAGATCGGTCCCCCCCGCCAGCACGCGCGCCTCACCCTGGGCGGCGGCCAGCAGGGCCACCGCCCCTTCCAGCGAATCCGGTGCCTCGTATCGCATCAGTGGGGTTCCACCCTCTCTTGTGTGGGGGTCTCTATGCGCCGCTGGACATGATACCCCAGGGCGGTCGGGGCCGCGTCAGGGCCGTCGGAGCTTCAGATCCTCGTAGGGAGACATGTAGAAGCCGGGGATCGCGGTGGCCATGATGTCCTCCACCCGGGGCCCGACCCCGATCGGAAAGCCCAGGTGGTAGACGGGGACCTGGGTGACTTGCTCCTGCAGGATGCGCTGGAGCTGGTGGAGCAGGGCCTCGCGCTTCTTCCGGTCCAGCTCACCGGCCTGGCGCCGGAAGAGATCGTCCACCTCCGGCAGCGAGCCGAAGGCGAAGGCGCCGTTCTTGGTGACGAACGACTCGAGCCGGGTGGCCGCATTGCCGGAGACGCCGCTGATGGTCAGCACCACGCCGTGGAGCTTCTTCTCGCGCCACGACGTCATGAACGCGCCGCGCTCCATGCTGCGCATGCGGGTCCGGATGCCGACCGCCTGGAGCCACCCCTGGATGGTCTCGCCCATCGAGTTGTAGGGCGGGAACGGGGTCAGCTCGCCGCCGTCGAAGCCGCTCGGGTACCCGGCCTCGGCGAGGAGCTGGCGGGCGCGCGCCGGATTGGACGCGGGCGCCGCGACCGGCAGGGCGAACTCGAACTCGCGCGGGACGATGCTGCCGGTGGGACGCGAGAGCCCCAGCGTCTCCGCCTCGTTCAGGGCCTGGCGGTCGAGGGCCAGGCTCGCGGCCAGCCGCACGCGCTTGTCGGCCCACGGCGACTTGGGATCCCACTGGTCCGGGAAGTCGAGCCAGAAGATGCCGAGCAGCGGCGCGGCCAGGCGCAGACCCGGCGTCCGCTTGATCTCCTGCGCGGTGGGGCCGCTCAGCAGCATGGCCAGGTCCACCTCGCCGCTCTTGAGCGCGGCCGCGCGGGTGGTCTCGTCGGGAAGGCTGCGGAAGACGATTCTCTTGATGGACGGAGCTTTCCGCCAGTAGCCGTCGAACGCCTCCACGACCAGCTCGACGCCCGGGTTGAAGCTCACGAACTTGTAGGGCCCGGCGCCGACCGGCGCCTTGCGGTACCCCTCCTCGCCCACCCGCTCGAAGTAGGCCTTCGGCACCACCCAGCCCGCGCTCGCCACGAAGGTGCCGTAGAACGCCGGGAAGTCGGGCCAGGCCTCCTTGAACACGAACCGCACGCGGCTCGGGCCGAGCACCTGGATCTCCTTCACCCCGTCCTTGAGCACCTTGGCCGCGCCGCCGCGATAGCGCTCGAAGGAGAACTTCACGTCCTCGGCGGTGACCGGGTCGCCGTTGTGGAACCTGGCCTTCCGCAGCGTGAACTCGGCGCTCGTCATGTCCTTGGCCATGGACCATGCCTCGGCCAGGCTCGGGGCGGAGGCCTTCCCCGCGGTCGGCCGGAGCATCCCGTCGTGCAGCGCGGCCAGCATGAGGTAGGGCGTGATCGTGCTCTCGCCCTCGGCCGGATCGAGCCAGCGCGTGACCGGGCTGAAGTGCATCGCGATGGTCAGCGTGCCCTCGGGCGCCGCGGCCGCGCGACCGGGGGTGACCAGCCAGAGCGCGGCGCAGAGGAGAGCGATCAGGGTGTGCATGACCGGGCGGAGGGCAGTCTAGTGCAAGCGGGCCGAGCGCACAAACCCCCCCGGGGGCTCACCGGACCAGGTAGCGGTCGAGCACGGCGCGGAACTCGCCGGCCACGATCACGCCGCCCATCACCTCGTCGGTCTCCGGGAAGTAGGATCGGCCGAGCGTGGTGCCGTCCGAGAGCCAGAACGTGAGCCAGTACCGGGGCTCGCCCGCCGCGTGCGCGACCGGGCGGCGGGTCGTCCCGCGCACGATCATGCCCACGAGCGCGTCCACGTCCTCGCGCGCCGCGATCAGCGCGGACCGCCCGGCCGCCTCCGGGGTCGGCTCGCCGCGCCACACCTCGATGGAGCGCACCTTGCCGGCGATGTCGAAGAGGGCGCCCCCGACCCGCGCGCGCGGATTGCGCCAGGCCTGGTAGAGGTAGACGTGGTCCCTCCACACCGCGGCGAGCCGGAACTCGGTGGCGTACCCGCGCACCGCGTATACCCGGGTGCCGGCGGGCAGGAAGGCGGCGCCGCCGTCCAGGCCGTACGAGCAGTTGCGATTGTCCTCGCCGATCGAGCAGGCAACGGTGGCGAACTCCATCCCGAGGTCGTCGCGGGTCAGCGTCCGGCCGGGCTCGTCCGCGAAGCGGATGTAGTCGATCTGGTCGAAGGTGACGAAGTCGAGCAGGCTGGCGGTGCTCGGCGAGCTGGCCTGCGCGACCCGTCCCAGCACGACGAGCCCGAGCGCCACCGCGAGGACACCGGGCGGCCAGTCTCTCCTGCGCATCGAGTGACCGGCATCATAGGGCAGGGCGCGCCGGTCGCACAACTCCCGGTGTACCGGCGGGCCCCGGAATTGCACCGTACGCGCCTCCGGCACCGTGGATACCGTCGTCGCCTGCGAGACCTGTGGACTGGTCCAGCGCCTGGAGGAGCCCGGGCCCGGCCAGGTGGCCGAGTGCGCCCGCTGCGGCCGGCGGCTGGCCGACCATCGGCCCAACAGCCTGGCCCGCACCGCCGCGTTTTCGCTGGCTGCGCTCTGCTTCTACGTCCCGGCCAACACCTTCCCGATCCTCCGCATGGAGCTCTACGGGGTGCACTCGGAGAGCACGGTGTGGGACGGGTGCCGGGCCCTGTTCCAGCGGGGGGAGGTCCTGGTCGCGGTGGTCGTCTTCCTGGCCAGCCTCGCGATCCCGTTCCTCAAACTACTCGGTCTTTTCTTCCTGGTCGTGACCACGAGCTTCGGATCCCGGCGCCGGCGGCCGCTCCGGACGTGGATCTACCGGGCCATCGACCTCGTCGGCCCGTGGGCCATGCTGGACGTGTTCCTGCTGGCGATCCTGGTCTCGCTGGTCAAGCTGGGCGAGCTCGCGACGGTGATCCCGGGGCCCGGACTGTTCGCGTTCAGCGCGGTGGTGGTGCTGACCATCATGGCCTCGAGCAGCTTCGACCCGACGCTGATCTGGACCGACCGGGGCGACCGGGCGTGACCGATCCGTCGCCGGACGGCCCCCGCGAGGAGGAGAGACCGCCGGCCGGGCCCCTGCCGGCCGCCGCCCTCCGCCCGCACCGCTTCCGGCTCCCGCTGGTCTGGATCGTCCCGCTGGTTGCCGCGGTCGTCGCGGGCAGTCTCGTCTACAATCGGCTGCAGGAGTTCGGCCCGACCATCACGATCACGTTCCGGGACGCGAGCGGAGTGAAGCCCGATCAGACCGAGATTCGCTATCGCGGGGTGCCGGTGGGACAGGTCACGACCATCGAGCTCACCTCGCACCAGGAACGCGTGGCAGTGACCGCGCGACTCCGGCGCACCGCCGCCGGGCTCGCCCGGGACGGCTCACTGTTCTGGATCGTGCGTCCCGAGGTCGGCTTCGGCACCGTGCGCGGCCTCAGCACCGTGCTCACCGGCGCCTACATCCAGTCGGTCCCGGGCCGCGGCAAGGCCCGCAAGGACTTCACCGGGCTCGAGAGCGCCTCGCCCACGCTCGGCCAGCCGGGACTGACCGTGACGCTCGCCTCGCGCCAGCTCGGCTCGGTGCGGCTCGGCTCGCCCGTCTTCTACCGCGGGATCGAGGTGGGCTCGGTCACCGCGACCGACCTCTCCCCCGACGCCACCGCGGCCCAGATCAAGGTGTTCCTCCCCCAGCGCTACGCGCGGCTGGTGCGGGTGGGCTCGCGGTTCTGGCTGGTGGGCGGGGTGGACGTCAACCTCGGGCTCTTCCGGGGCCTCGAGGTCAATGTCGAGTCGCTGCGCGCGCTGGTGGCCGGCGGCATCGCCTTCGCCACCCCGGAGGACGCGAGCGGCGCGCCGGTGAAGGACGGGACGCTGTTCCTGCTGCACGAGAAGCCGCAGCTGGAGTGGCTCGACTGGCTGCCCAAGATCCCCGTCCCACCCGCGAGCTGACCGTGAGAGCCGCCCTCGCCGCGCTCGTGATCCTGGGGCTCCTCGCGCCGACCGTCGCCGGCGCGGAGGGCCAGAAGCTCGACTGGGAGACCGGCGAGGGCCGGAGCTACGCGATCCCCGCCCTCGAGGTCGCCGGCTTCATCTTCGCGATGAACCAGTTCAACCGGCACCTCGTCGACTCCAAGGAGTACGGGAGCGACTTCCGCTCGATCGGGGACAACCTCACCAGCCCGCTGGTCATCGACCGGGATCCGTTCAGCATCAATCAGCTCGGCCACCCCTACCAGGGCAACATCTACTACGGGTTCGCGCGCTCGGCCGGGCTCGACTTCTGGCGCTCGTTGGTCTACAGCCTGGGCGGCAGCCTGCTCTGGGAGACGGCCGGCGAGACCACGCCGGCCTCGCTGAACGACCACATCAACACCGGCATCGGCGGCGCCTTCATGGGCGAGGCCGCGTTCCGGATGGCGAGCCTGCTGCTGGAAGGCGGCGGCGAGAACCCGGGGTTCTGGCGCGAGCTGGGCGCCGCGATCCTCTCGCCGCCCACCGGGTTCAACCGGCTCGCCTTCGGCGATCGGTTCCACCAGGTCTTCCCGAGCCACAACCCGGCGATCTTCATTCGCTTCGGGCTCGGCGTCACCCTCTCCGACGCGGTCCAGAACGACACCAGCGCGCGGGTGCGGAACCGGCAGGGCGCGGTCGACTACTCGATCAGCTACGGGCTGCCCGGCAAGCCGGGCTACGAGTACAAGCGCCCGTTCGACTACTTCCACTTCGAGTTCACCGCGGTCCCCAACGCGCGCGAGATCACCGACGCCATCGAGAACGTGTCGATCCGCGGGCTCCTCGCGGGACGCCGCTACGCGCTGGGTGAGACGTTCCGGGGAGTCTGGGGAGTCTTCGGCAACTTCGACTACTTCTCACCCCAGATCTTCCGGGTGTCGGAGACCGCGGCCTCGGTGGGCACCGTCTTCCAGTGGTGGCTCTCGCGACAGGTCGCGCTACAGGGCACCGTGCTGGGCGGGCTCGGCCTGGGCGCGGCGGGCACGGTGGGCGACCGCGCCGAGCGCGACTACCACTACGGTCTGGCGCCGATGGCCCTGCTGGGCTTGCGCCTGATCTTCGGGGACCGCGCGATGCTGGAGGCGACCGGCCGCCCGTACTACGTGGCGGGAACCAGCTCGAACCGCGAGACCGGCGTGGACACCAGCCACTTCAGCCAGGACGTGATCCTGCGCGGCAGCGTGGGCTTGACGGTGCGCCTGTGGGGCCCGCACGCCCTCGCCATCCAGTACCTGGTCTCGAGCCGTAACACCGGCGCGCCCGACCTGCACGACCGGCACCAGCAGGTACAGACCGTCACACTCTCCTACAACTTCCTCGGCCATACCCGCTTCGGCGCGGTGGAGTGGCGACCCGACCGGTGACCCCCACGCTGGCCAAGATCGTCGCCTTCGGGCTCTTCCTGGTGATGGGCTTCGCGGCGATTTCCTTGATGCTGCGGCTCTTCGTCTACGGCCAGCGTCGCATCGGCAACGAGTCGGTCCCGATGGTGCGGTTCCTCGCAAGGACGAGGCCCTGCTCCACCTGGAGCCCAAGCGCGTGGACGACGAGCAGCGCGGCGAGGACCCGCGCACCGCCGGCCGCTGGATGCTCGCGGTGAGCCTCTTCGAGCGCACCGCCTCCAGCAGCTACCCGCGGCTCGACTTCGGCACGCCCTGACGCGCGACTGGTCGCGCTAGAGCTGCCAGTTCTGGTACCAGGTGGAGTCGGCGCCGATGCCTTCGCGCGCCACCGCCACCTCGATCAGATAGGGCCGGTTCTCGCGCGTGATCTTGTCCATCCCGCGCCGGAGCGCCGGCTCGAGGTCCTTCACGGTGGTGACCGCCTCGCCGTCCACCCCCTGCGCGCGCGCCAGCCCGACGTAGTCGGTGGCGGGAGCGCTGAGCCACAGGCCCGGGTACTTGCCCTCGCGGATCATCTTGCTGTCCGGCATCTCACGGGCCCAGTTGTGCCGCACGATCTGGTAGCTCTCGTTGTTGGAGACGACGATCAGCATCGCCGTGCGATAGCGGGCCATCGTCCAGAAGCCGATCGCGCTGTAGCCGAGCGCGCCGTCGCCCAGATGGCAGACGACCGGCCGCTCGCGGCCGACGGCGATCTTGGCGCCGATCGCCGCGCCGACGCCGAAGCCGAGCGAGCCGCCGCCGCTGCGCGTCCACGTCATGCCGCCGTGGCCGAAGTTCATCAGCGCCGTGCGCGCCGTCGACGATTCCTGCACCATCACGGTCTCGCGCGGCAGCACGTCGGCCAGATGCGCCTCGAGGACGGCCGGATGAATGACGGCGTCGCCCTCATGCTCGCGCGCCAGCTTCTCCTCGCGCTCGATCAGCGTCTTGGCGTACGTCGTGAC
>DATJIR010000234.1:0-5685 GCA_035493135.1 Verrucomicrobiia bacterium | reverse complement strand
CGGCCCCGCGATCGAGGCAATGTTGATGATGCGGCCGCCCTTGCGCTCGATGAAGTGCGGCGCCAGCGCCTTGCACATGAGGAAGACCGACTTGAGGTTGACCTGGTACGTCTTGTCCCAGTCCTCTTCCGAGTTGTTCGTGAACGGCATCCCGGGGGCCGAGGCCATGCCCGCGTTGTTCACCAGGATGTCGATCTTGCCCATCTCCTTCCGGATGCGGTCCACCGTGGCCTGCACCTCGGCCCCCTTGGTCACGTCGCATCGCATCGAGATGGCCTTGCGCCCCAGCGCCACCACTTCCTTCACCACCGCCTGGGCTTTGGCGTCCTGGATGTCCGGGATCGCGATGTCGGCGCCCTCCCGGGCCATGCAGAGCACGATGCCGCGCCCGATCCCGGCGCCCCCGCCGGTCACCACCGCCACCTTGCCCGCTAGCCTCATTGCCGTCGTCTCCTCGCGTGGGGTTGCAGCGCGGCCATTCTATACCGGGAGGGAGAGGTGCGCAGCCCGCTCGGGGACGACATTGACCCGCACCCCCACTCGCTATAGCGTGGGGCCGCCGCCATGCCGCCACCGCCCTCCGCGCGCGCCCGGTTCGTCGCCCTCGTCCTGGCGGGGGCCTGCCTCCTCGGGGCCGACTTCAGCCGGCCGGACCCGGCCAGCTTCACGCTGGGCGCGACGACCGAGCAGGAGATCCGCCAGCGGTTCGGGACGCCCTACGGGCAGGCCACCGCCCGGGTGGGCGACAAGGTCGTGACGACGCTGCGGTACACCTACGTGGAGGTGCGGTCCACCGCGCTCCCGGCGCGGGCGATGACCTACACGTTTCACGAGGGCCAACTCGTCGGCTTCGACTACTCGAGCTCCTTCGTGGTCGACGAGACCGCCTTCGACGAGTCGATCGTGAAGCAGATCAAGCGCGGCGAGAGCACGGGGGCCGAGGTGCTGGCCCTGGCCGGCCGGCCGACCGGCCAGTTCATCTACCCCTCGCCCCAGGCGACCACCCCGGGCCAGCACGCCTATGTCTACGGCTACTCGCGCAGCGAGCGGCTCCCGCCGGGGCAGACCATCGAGACGACCAACAAGGTCCTGGCCGTCGTGTTCGACGACCGTGACGTGGTGGTCGAGATCAGCCTGGTGATCACGTCGATCAGCAAACCACTCTTGTCCCCCGGAGGCTCCTCGTGACCACGCCCACCCTGCGCAGCCACAACTGGTTCGGCAAGAAGGACCTGGACGGCTTCTCCCACCGCTCGTGGATCAAGGCGGAGGGCTTCAGCGAGCTGATGTTCGACGGCCGGCCGGTGATCGGCATCGCCAACTCCTGGTCCGAGCTGACCAACTGCAACGCGCACCTGCGCCAGGTGGCCGAGGCGGTCAAGCGCGGGGTGCTCTCGGCGGGCGGCTTCCCTCTCGAGTTCCCGACCATCTCGCTGGGCGAGATCCTGATGAAGCCCACCACCATGCTCTTCCGAAACCTGATGGCGATGGACGTGGAGGAGTGCATCCGCGCCTATCCGCTCGACGGCGTGGTGCTGCTCTCGGGCTGCGACAAGACCACGCCCGCCATGCTGATGGGCGCCGCCTCCGCCGACGTGCCTGCCATCATGGTGACCGGCGGGCCCATGCTGCGCGGGCGCTGGCGCACCGAGGACATCGGCTCCGGCACCGACAACTGGCGCTTCTGGGCCGAGCGGCGGGCGGGGCGGCTCAGCGAGGAGGAGTTCTGCGAAATCGAGGCGTGTCTCTCCCGCTCGGCTGGACATTGTATGGTGATGGGGACCGCGTCAACGATGGCAGCCATGGCAGAGACGCTCGGCATGACCCTGCCCGGCAACGCGGCGATTCCCGCCGCGGACTCCCGTCGGATGGCGCTCGCCGAGCTGTCCGGGCGCCGCATCATGGAGATGGTGCGCGAGGATCTCACGCCCTCGAGGATCATGACCCGCGAGGCCTTCGACAACGCGATCCGCGCCGACATGGCCATCGGCGGCTCCACCAATGCGATCATCCACCTGGTGGCCATTGCGGGCCGCGCGGGCGTGGCACTGCCGCTCACGCGTTTCGACGAGCTGTCGCGCACCACCCCGCTGCTGCTGAACGTGAAGCCCTCGGGCAAGTACCTCATGGAGGATTTCTTCTACGCGGGCGGACTGCCGGTCGTGCTGCGGGAGCTGCTGCCGCTGCTCCATCGCGACGCGCTCACCGTGACCGGCCAGTCCATCGCGGCCAACAACGAGGGCGCAGTCAACTACAACGAGGACGTGATCCGTCCACTCGCGATGCCGATCGCGAGCGAGGGCGGCACCGTGATCCTCACCGGCAACCTGTGCCCCAACGGCGCGGTACTGAAGCAGTCGGCGGCCTCCGCGCATCTGCTCACGCATCGCGGGCGCGCGGTGGTCTTCGAGGACCACGCGGATCTGCACGCGCGCATCGACGATCCGAACCTGGCCGTGGACGAGACCTGCGTGTTGGTGCTCAAGCGGGTGGGGCCGAAGGGCGCGCCCGGCATGCCGGAGTGGGGCGCCGCGCCCATCCCGCGCAAGCTCCTGCAGAAGGGCGTGAAGGACATGGTGCGCATCTCGGACGCGCGCATGAGCGGCACATCGTACGGCACCGTGGTCTTGCACGTCTCGCCCGAGGCCGAGGCCGGCGGGCCGCTGGGGCTGGTCAAGGACGGCGATCTGATCGAGCTGGACGTACCAAACCGCCGGCTCAGCTTCCGGGTTCCCGACGAGGAGCTGGCCCGCCGCCGCGCCCAATGGAAGCCCCGGGCGCCCCACTTCACCCGAGGCTACGGCCGCCTCTTCCTCGACCACGTGCTGCAGGCCCACGAGGGGTGCGACTTCGACTTCCTCCGCGGCAAAACCGCCGTCCGTGTTGACGATACCGCCGGCCCCAGCCACAGCTAGGATCGTGGATTTGAATCCGGTGCACGCTGAAGTCGAGCGAGAGTTGTACCCACCGCTCCGACCTAGTCTCGCGAGTTCGATTTCATCGGAACCATCGGTCCACGGTGTCCCCTGGGACCGGATGAGCGGCTGAGGCCTCAGTGGCCCAGGAAGATACGCTTGACCTCGGAAGACTGTAGGAGCGTGGCCGCGCTGCCCTCGAGGATGGTACGCCCCGACTCGAGCACATAGCCCCGGTGTGCCAGTGTGAGGGCCAACTCCACGTTCTGCTCGATGAAGATCACCGTGATCCCGCGCTCCCGGTTGATCGCCGTGATGACGCGCGAGATCTGCTCGACCACCATGGGCGCCAGGCCCAGGAAGGGCTCGTCGATCATCAGCAGCGTCGGCCGCGCCATGAGGCCGCGTGCCATGGCTACCATCTGCTGCTCGCCGCCCGAGAGCGTGTGGGCCAGCTGGCCCCAGCGGGCGCGGAGCAGCGGGAAGAGCGACTCCACGGCGGCCAGGCTTTCCCCCCGGCGCTGTCTGGCCTCGGCATTGTAGGAGCCGAGCATCACATTCTGGCCCACGGTGAGGAAGGGGAAAAGCCGTCGGCGCTCGAGCACATGGGAGAGCCCAAGCCCGACGATGCGGTGGGCTGGCATGTGGTCGATGCGCTGCCCGCGGAAGGAGATCTCGCCGCTGCGCGCCCGCACGAGGCCCGAGAGGGTGTTCATGAGCGTGGATTTGCCCGCGCCATTCGGCCCGAGTATCGCGACGACCTCTCCGGCACTGGCGCGGAATTGGGCGTCCCAGAGGATCTGGTATTCGCCGTACAGCACGTTGAGGCCCCGGGCCTCGATGAGCGCCGCCGCGACCCCTTCGCCGCTCTCGGGAGAGGGCTGGGATGAAGGGCGGATATCAGCTGGCATACGCCCGGCCCAGATAGGCCTCGATCACGCGGTGGTCGTTCATCACCGCCTGAGGCGGCCCGTCGCAGATGACTTCGCCAAGGTGGAGCGCCACCACGCGCTGCGAGATGCCCATGATGACCCGCATATTGTGCTCGATGACGACCAGGGCGACGCCGGTGGCATTGAGGCTGCGCACCAGCTCGACCAG
This sequence comes from Verrucomicrobiia bacterium, assembly GCA_035493135.1. Lineage (GTDB taxonomy): Bacteria > Methylomirabilota > Methylomirabilia > Rokubacteriales > CSP1-6 > CAMLFJ01. Next base: position 1,669 of record DATJIR010000234.1, on the reverse strand, counting down.
CCCAGGAATGCTCCGCTGATCCACGCCGCCCGTGACCTCGTCGAGCAGCAGCAGCCGCGGCCGCGAGGCGAGCGCGCGGGCCATCTCGAGCCGCTTGCGCTGGCCGGTGGAGAGTACGCGCGCGTGGGCGTCGGCTTTGTCGGCCAGGCCCACCTGCTCGAGTGCTTCGAGGGCGTGCGTCCGCGCCTCGGCCGGATGCGTTGTCTTCTGGAAGGCGCCGACCATCACATTCTCGACCACGGTCATCTGGTTGAAGGGCTTGAGTTTCTGGAACGTGCGCCCCACCCCGAGCCGGCTGATCTCGTCGGGACGGAGCCGGGTGATCGGCTGGCCGTTCAGCAGCACGCTGCCGCCGTCGGGGGGCTGAAAGCCCGTGAGCACGTCGAAGAGCGTGGACTTGCCCGCGCCATTGGGGCCGATGATACCTACCAGCTCGCCAGGCGCCACGTGAAAGGAGATGTCCTTGTTGGCCGTCAAGCCGCCGAAGCGCTTGGTCACCCCGCGCACGTCGAGCAAGATTCCATCTCCCCCTTTGTGGGAGAGGGCAGGGCGAGGGGCCTTCGGCTCGGTCATCCGGTCCTCCTCCGTCCCCGCTGAGCCAGCGCCATAATCCCGCCGGGCTGAATCACCGAGATCACCATGATCAGGAAACCATAGATTAGCAGGTCGATGGCCTTGCCCGTGCCACCCAGATAAATGCGCGTCGCCTCGCCCAGCGGCACCAGGATCGCGGCGCCGACCAGCGGCCCCCAGAGCGTGCCCACGCCGCCTAGCACGGCCACCAGGCAGATCAGGATCGAGAGCGACAGTGGCATCACCGACTCCGGATCGATGAAGAGAATGTACTGGGCGTAGAAGGTCCCGCCCAGCGCCGTCAGTCCTGCGGACAGTCCCATCGCGCGCTGCTTGTAGCGCGCCACTGGGATGCCCAGGCTCGCCGCGGCATCCTGGTCCTCGCGGATGGCGCGGAAGTAATAGCCGGTGCGCGACCCCTCGATGCGCCGCGTGACCCAGAGCGCCAGGAGCAGGAGCCCGAGGGCGATGTAGTAGTAGATCTGCTTGTCCCTGAACTGGAAGGCGAGCAGTGACCCCGTCCGGTCGATGGGAATGAACAGGCCGCGCGCCCCGCCCGCCCAGTCCCAGTTGATCATGAGGGTTTGGACAATCTCGCCCACCGCGATGGTGGCGATGGCGAAGTAATGGCCGCGCAGCCTGAAGACCGGAAAGCCGATCACCTGGGAGAGCCCCACGGCCAGCACGGCGCCCGCCAGCATCCCGCCCCACGGCGTGAGGCCGACCGTCTTGACCAGGATCGTTGAGGTATAGGCGCCCGTGCCGAAGAAGACCGCGTGCCCGAGCGAGATCTGGCCACAGTATCCCGCCAGCACGTTCCATGCCGTGGCGAGCATGGCGTAGAGGAAGATGCGGATCATCACGTCCCGCGGGTAGGGGAGGGTGAAGATCACCGGGAAGGCCAGCAGCAGCACGAGCGCCACGAGGGCCACCCACAGGGGCGTACGACGCACCACGATCTCCCCACGAAGCGGTCAGCCGACGAGCAACGCGGCGATGGTACCGCCGAGCTCGTACGCCGACGCCGTGTCCTCCGAGGTCGTCTCACCCATCGCCTCGAGCACGTCGTACCCCTGCCTCCAGCCGAGCGCCCCGG
>DATJIR010000233.1:0-4180 GCA_035493135.1 Verrucomicrobiia bacterium | reverse complement strand
CGCCAGATCGGGGAAGTGCCGACGAGGACGTTCGAGCCGGGGACGGTCATCTTCCGGGAGGGAGACGACGCCAAGGGCGAGGCCTTCATGGTCCACCAGGGACGGGTGGAGATCCGCAAGCAGAGCGGAGCCGACGAGCGCCTGCTCCGGACACTGGCCAAGGGCGAGCTGCTGGGTCACCTGGCCCTGTTCCGCAACGCGCCCCGCTCGGCGACCGCGGTGGCCGCCGACGCCGTCACGCTCATGGTCATCTCCGCGAACCGCCTCGATTCGCTCGTGCGCGCGAATCCCGCGCTGGCGGTCGCGCTGATCCGCGATCTGGCCGCGATGCTGCTCTCCGCGGAGGATCGGCTGCGCGAGGTGGAGGACCGGCTGGCGAAGAAGTGAGCTCAGGCCGCGCCCAGGCCAAAGGTCTCGGCGGCCAGGGCGGCCACGTGCCGGCCGATGGCGAGTGAGGCCGTCGCGGCGGGAGACGGGGCGTTCACGACGTGCACCGCCCCCGGCGTCACGCTGATCTTGAAGTCGTCCACCAGGCTCCCGTCGGGGGCCACCGCCTGCGCCCGCACCCCCGCCCCGCCCCGCTCGAGGTCGCCGATCCGGATGTCCGGCACCAGCTTCTGCAGGGAGCGCACGAAGGCCGCCTTGCTGGCCGAGCGGTACATCTCGTAGGCCCCGACCCGCCAGTACTTCCGGGCCATGTGCCAGAAGCCGGCGTAGCCCAGCGTGCTCGCGAGCTCCGCGGGCCGCACCGTGCCGAGGGAGTAGCCCTCGCGCGCGAAGGCGAGCACCGCGTTCGGGCCCGCCTCGATGTCACCGTGGATGGTGCGGGTGAAGTGCACGCCGAGGAACGGGAACTCCGGATCCGGCACCGGGTAGATCAGGCCGCGCACGATCGAGCGGCGCTCGGGCCGCAGCATGTAGTACTCGCCGCGGAATGGGATGATGCGCACCTCGGGCGTGACTCCGGTGAGCCCGGCCACCCGGTCGGAGTGCAGCCCCCCGCAGTTGACGAGGTGGCGCGCCTCGACCGCGCCCTGCGCGGTCTCGAGCACGAGCCCGCTCCCCTGGCGGCGGATCGCGCGCACCCCCGCCCCGGTCTGGATGCGCCCGCCGCGCTGCTGGATCAGCTCGGCCATCTTGGCCGCCACCTGCACGTAGTCCACGATGCCGGTCTCGGGCACGTGGATCGCCCGCACCGCCCGGCAGTTCGGCTCGAATTCCCGGACCTCCTCGGCCGACAGCAGCTTGAGCCCGGAGAGGCCGTTGGCCTGGCCCCGCTCGTAGATGTTCTGCAGCCGCGGCAGCTCGGCCGCGTCGGTCGCCACGATGACCTTGCCGCAGCCCTCCCACTTGATGCCGTGGGTGTCGCAGAACTGCTTCATCCGGCGCGCCCCGTCCACGCAGGTCCGCGCCTTCAGCGAGCCGGGCTTGTAGTAGATGCCGGAGTGGATGACGCCGCTGTTGTGACCGGTCTGGTGGGCCGCGATCTGCGCCTCCTTCTCCAGCAGGATCAGCCGGAGGCGCGGGTGGGCCTCGGTCAGGGCCAGCGCGGTGGCGAGGCCGACGATGCCGCCTCCCACGATCGCGAGATCGGCGCTCTGGGTCACGGCCGAGAGAATACCACCAGCCCCTCTCCTCCGGGAGAGGGCACGGGTCTAGCTCAGCTCGAGCACGATCGGGCAATGATCCGAGCCCAGGATCCCGGGCAGGATGCGCGCGTCCGCGATCCGGCCGCGCAGCTCGTCGGACACGAAGAAGTAGTCGATGCGCCAGCCCACGTTCCGGGCCCGCGCGCCGGTCTTCAGGTCCCACCACGTGTAGTGGCCGGGGTCCGCGACGAAGAGCCGGAAGGTGTCGTGGTAGCCGGCCGCGATGAAGCGGGTCACCCACTCGCGCTCGGCGGGCAGGAAGCCCGACGTCCCCTCGTTCTCCCGCGGGCGGGCGAGATCGAGCTCGGTGTGGGCGGTGTTCACGTCGCCGCAGACCACGACGCCCTTGCCCCCCTTGCGCAGCGACTCCGTGAAGGCGAGGAACGCCTCGTAGAAGGCGAGCTTGTGCTGCACCCGCTCCGGCCCCATGCCCCCGTTGGGGAAGTACACGTTCAGGAGGTGGAAGTCGGGCAGCTCGACGTGCACGAGGCGTCCCTCGCAGTCGAGCACCGGGTGGTCGCAGACCGTGCTCACCGCGAGCGGAGCCGGGCGCGTGTAGGTCGCCACCCCGCTGTAGCCGGGGCGCTCCGCGAAGGCCCAGTGGCTCGCGTAGCCGGCCGGGGCCCGCATCTCGGCGGTGACCTGCTCGGCCTGGAGCTTGGTCTCCTGCACGCAGACCACGTCGGCGGCCTGGGCGGCGAGGAACTCGACGAAGCCCTTCTTCCACGCCGCCCGGAGCCCGTTGACGTTCCAGGAGACGAGCTTCACGGGCGACCGCGGTAGTCCTCGGCCCGGTCCTCGGGGACGAACCCGACCGCCGCCCGCGCGTGCTCGATGTCGCGGTACGTCCACTTGTTCTCCGAGCACACGAAGAAGACGTCGAAACGCAGGCTGTCGGGGGCGGCCAGGCAGCGCTCGACCATCTGGGCGATGTCGCGCTGGCTGCACCACACCGAGAACTCGCGCGGACCGGCCGGCCGGTCCGCCGCGGTCACGCGCCCGATGCGCAGGCACAGCATCGACATCGGGGAGGTGTCGGCGAAGTGGCGGGCGAGGGCCTCGCCCCAGACCTTGCTGCAGCCGTAGAGACCGTGCGGCCGTATCGGCGACTCGTGGGTGAGCACCGCCCACTCGGCGACCTGGTCGTAGCGGCCGGCGACCAGCGCCGCGTAGGGCTCGTCCCGCTCCCAGTCGCTCACGGTGGCGCCGCTGCTCGCGTAGATCACGCGCCGCACGCCCGCGCGACGCGCGGCCTCGAAGACGTTGTAGGTGCCCACCACGTTGTCCCGCACCACCCGATCGATCGGCGGGTTGGCCTCCACGTTGGCGGCCAGGTGCACGACCGCATCGACGTCCCGGAACGCGGGGGCGATCGCCTCGAGATCGGCGATGTCGGCCTGGTGGCTCTCCACACCCGCGACCGGTCGGCGATTCAGCGCGCGCAGGACGAAGCGCCCCTCGAGCCGGCGGCGCACCGCGGTCCCGATGAGCCCGCTCATCCCGGTGACCAGGACCCGACGCATGGGCACGACCATACCACGACGCGCGCCGCGGCTTGACCCCGCCCCGGGCCGCGGCTAGTATCCGCGACCGGGAGGACACACCATGCTCGATCTCGGTCTCACCGGCAAGGTCGCCATTGTCACCGGAGGCAGCGAGGGACTCGGGCGCGCCACCGCCATGCGCTTCGCGCAGGAGGGCTGCCACGTGGTGATCTGCGCGCGCCGCAAGGACGTGCTGGAGCGCGCGGCCGAGGCGATCCGGAAGCAGACCGGCGTGCAGGTGCTGGCCCAGGTCGCGGACGTCACCCGGCTCGCCGACGTCGAGGCGGTGGTCAACGCCACGCTCGCTGCGCACGGGGGCGTGGACATCCTGGTCAACAATGCGGGCACCTCGTCGGCCGGGGCGTTCGAGAAGGTGGACGACGCCACGTGGGCGGCCGACATCGAGGTGAAGCTCATGGCCGCGATACGCTTCTGCCGCCTCGTCATCCCCCACATGAGAGCGCGCGGGGGCGGCCGGATCGTCAACGTGACCACCGTGGGGGGCAAAGTCCCGGCCGCGCGCGCCCTGCCCACGAGCGTGACCCGCGCCGCCGGCATCAACCTGACCAAGTCGCTCGCCAACGAGTACGCGCCCGAGCACATCCTGGTGAACACGGTCTGCCTGGGCCTGGTGAAGAGCGCCCAGTGGGAGCGTCGGGCCAAGGGGGGCGACATGGAGAGCTACTACCGCGAGGCCGCCAAGCGGGTGCCGGTCGGCCGGGTGGGCGAGGCCGAGGAGTTCGCGGACCTGGTGGCCTTCCTCTGCTCGGCCCGCGCCGCCTACATCACCGGGACCGCGGTGAACTTCGACGGAGGCATGTCCGCCGCCTTCTAGACCCTCCGCGCGTCAGGCCTGCTGGATGGCGCTCAGACGGAAGGCGGAAGGCCCGACCGGCCGCGCGAAAGTCCAGTACTCCTCGAACTTCACCGGCTCGGTCCGGCTGCCGTCCAGCACCTGCGCGCCGCTCTCGTCGGTGGTGTAGTCGA
>DATJIR010000232.1:0-7459 GCA_035493135.1 Verrucomicrobiia bacterium | reverse complement strand
GCCGCTGGAGCGGGTGAGGTCGGCGCGGGCGCCCGCCACCCGGATCTGCTCGAGCCGGATCGCCTCGAAGCGCTCCCGGCGCTCGCTGAGCGCGGACCGGCAGGCCTCGATCTGCGTCTCGACCCGCCGCACCTCCTCGTCCTGCCGCCCGTGCCGCTCGCGGGCCTCGTCGAGCGCGCGGCTCTTCTCGTCACGCTCGCTCGAGAGGGCGACCCGCCGCTCCGCCAGCCCTCGGATCTCTTCCTCGAGTCGAGTCTCCTCCGAGAGGAGGTCCTGGATCTGCAGGCCCATCTGCTCCCGACGCTCGAGCAATCGCTCCGCCTCGCCCTGGATCTTTTGCACCGATTGCCGGAGGTCTCCCAGCCGGTACTCGGTGTCCTGGATCGCGGCGGACTGCAGGGCCTGCCGCCCGGTCAGGCTCGCGACTCGCGCCCGCTGCTGCTCCTCGGTCTCGCGCAGCGACTCCATCTCGCGCGTGACCGCCTCGTGCTGGGTGGTCAGGGCCGCGTAGTCGGCGGCGAGCAATGCCAGGTCGAGGCCCTGGCGCTCGGCCTGGAGCGCCTTGTACTGCTGGGCCTTCCGGGCCTGGCGCTCGATCGACGAGAGCTGCCGGCGCACCTCTTCCATCACGTCGCGCAGACGCTGGAGGTTGAGCCGGGTCGCGTCGAGCTTGCCCTGGGTCTCGGAGCGCTGCTGCTTGTAGCGGGCGATGCCGGCCGCCTCCTCGATGAACACCCGGCGCTCCCACGGCTTGGCGGTCAGCACGTGGTTGAGGCGCTCCTGGTCCATGAGCGCGTAGGCCTTGGGGTTGACCCCGGTTCCCGCGAAGAGATCCTGGATGTCCCGCAGGCGGCACACGTTGGTGTTGAGGAGGTACTCGCTCTCGCCGGTGCGATACAGGCGCCGAGCCACCGCCACCTCGCTCCACGGCACGCTGAGGCCGCCGTCGTTGTTGAACACGAGGCTGACCTCGGCCATACCGACCATCTTCCGCGAGGCGGACCCGTGGAAGATGACGTCCTCCATCTTGTTGCCGCGCAGGGTCTTCGGACTCTGCTCGCCGAGGGCCCAGCGGATGGCGTCGGCCACGTTGGACTTGCCGCAGCCGTTGGGGCCGACGATGCAGGTGACGCCCGGGAAGACCTTGACGTCGGTCTTTTCCGCGAACGACTTGAAGCCGTGGATCAGGATCGATTCGAGTCGCATGAGGTCGGTACGCCCGCAGGGCGTGTTTCATAGATAACACACGCTCCAGGGATCGACCAAGAAAAAACCCCCACGAGTGGGGGGCGGGGGGGTAGGCCGGCACTAGATGTGGGTCGCGCGGGTCGCGGTGGCTAGGCCCCCTTGAGCAGGCAGCACTTCTTGTACTTCTTGCCGGATCCGCAAGGGCACGGATCGTTGCGGCCCACCTTCTGTCCGTCGGCCGCGCGCGGCTCCGGGCGGGCGGTGGCGACCCGAGGCGCTCCCCCGCCCTGCTCGTCGCCCCGCGTCTCCTGCCACTCGGGCATGGCGCGCTGGGCCACCCGCGTGGTCGGGGCGTCCTCCTGCGTCATGCGCACCTTGAAGAGCTGCTCGACCGCCGTCTCCTTCAGGCTGCCGATCATCTCCTGGAACATGTCGAAGGCTTCCTTCTTGTACTCGGTCAGCGGATCGCGCTGGCCGTAGCCGCGAAGCCCGATGCCCTCCTTCAGGTGATCCATGTTCAGCAGGTGCTCGCGCCAGAGCTGGTTGATGCCGCGGAAGCCGCCGCCATCCCACTCGAGCCCGAGCACGATCCAGCGTTCAAGCCGGTGGAACATCTCGGGGCCCATCTCCTGCTCGCGCTGCCGGTAGTTCCGCTCGGCCGCCTCGGTGATCTCCTCCACCAGGGCCGGCTGGGCGCCCACCTCCTCGAGATGAGCGGTCGGCACCCGGAAGTCGAACTGGCGGTGGAGGGCCTCGTTGAGCCCGACCAGGTCCCAGTCCTCGGGGTGGGCGTCGGCGGCCGCGTAGCGCTCCACGAGGCCACCGGCCAGCTCGCCGATCCACTCGAGCACGGTCTCCTCCTGGCTCTCCCCCGCCAGGATCTCGCGCCGCAGCCCGTAGACGATCTCGCGCTGCTTGTTCATCACGTCGTCGTACTCGAGCAGGTGCTTGCGGATCTCGAAGTTGCGCGTCTCGACCCGCTTCTGAGCGGTGCCGATCGCGCGGGTGACGAGCTTGTGCTCGATCGGCTCGCCCTCTTCCATGCCCAGGCGGTCCATGATCCGCTGGATCCGCTCGGAGCCGAAGATGCGCAGCAGGTCGTCCTCGAGCGAGAGGTAGAAGCGCGAGGAGCCGGGATCGCCCTGGCGTCCCGAGCGGCCGCGGAGCTGGTTGTCGACGCGGCGCGACTCGTGCCGCTCGGTGCCGATGATGTGGAGGCCCCCGAGGGCGACCACGCGCTCGTGCTCGGGATCGGTCGACTTCTTGGCCTCGACCCAGGATGCCTCGCGCGCCTCCGCGGGAGCGGTGGCGGGGTCGAGCCCCTTCTTGCTCAGCAGGGCCTTGGCCAGGAAATCGGGATTGCCGCCGAGCAGGATGTCGGTGCCGCGCCCCGCCATGTTGGTGGCGATGGTGACCGACCTCTCGCGTCCGGCCTGGGCCACGATCTCGGCTTCCCGCTCGTGGTACTTGGCGTTGAGCACCTGGTGGGCGATCCCGCGCTTCTTGAGCAGCTTGGAGAGGCGCTCCGACTTCTCGATGGAGACGGTGCCCACCAGGACCGGCTGCCCCTTGCCGTGCCGCTCCGCGATCTCGTTGGCCACCGCGTCGAACTTCTCGCGCTCGGTCTTGTAGACCACGTCCGGGAAGTTGATCCGGCCCAGGGTCCGGTTGGTCGGGATCACGGTGACGTCCAGCTCGTAGATCTTGGCGAACTCCTCGGCCTCGGTGGCCGCGGTGCCGGTCATGCCGGACAGCTTGTCGTACATCCGGAAGTAGTTCTGGAGCGTGATGGTGGCGAGGGTCTGGTTCTCCCGCGCGATCTTGAGGCCTTCCTTCGCCTCCACCGCCTCGTGCAGCCCGTCGGACCAGCGCCGGCCCGGCATCATGCGCCCGGTGAACTCGTCGACGATGATGACCTGCGGCTGGAGCGACGCCCGCCCCTGGTCGTCCACCGTCTCCAGGTCCTTGACCACGTAGTCCACGTCCTTGTGGAAGATGTGGTGCGCCTTCAGCGCCTGGTGGATGTGGTGGGCGACCTCGATGTGGGTGGGGTCGGACAGGTTCTCGATGCCGAGCAGCCGCTCGCAGTAGGCCACCCCCTGGTCGGTGAGGGACACCGTGCGCGACTTCTCGTCGACGATGAAGTCGCCCTCCGCGGTCTCCTCGATCTCGGAGAGCTTGCCCTCCACGATGGTCGCGGCCCGCTTGAGCCGCGGGATGACCCGGTTGACCTTTTCGTAGAGCGGGGCCCGGCTCTCCGCGCTCCGGTCGCGTCCCGAGATGATGAGCGGGGTGCGCGCCTCGTCGATCAGGATCGAGTCGACCTCGTCCACGATCGCGTAGTGGTGCTCGCGCTGGACGATGTCGTCGAGGCTGAACTGCATGTTGTCGCGGAGGTAGTCGAAGCCGAACTCGTTGTTGGTGCCATACGTGATGTCGGCCGCGTACGCTTCTTTTCGCGTGCAGGGCCGGAGCGCGGCGAGCCGGATGTCGGGCGAGGCGAAGTCGGGGTCGTAGCGGTACTGCATCTCGTGCTGGATGACCCCGACGGTCAGGCCGAGCGCGTGGTAGATCGGGCCCATCCACTGGGCGTCGCGCCGGGCCAGGTAGTCGTTGACCGTGACCACGTGCGTCCCCTTGCCGGGCAGCGCGTTGAGGTACGCGGGGAGCGTGGCCACCAGGGTCTTGCCCTCGCCGGTCGCCATCTCCGCGATCTTCCCGGAGTGGAGCACCATGCCGCCCATCATCTGGACGTCGAAGTGACGCATGTGCACGGTCCGGCGCGCGGCCTCGCGGACCACCGCGAAGGCCTCGGGCAGCAGGTCGTCCACCTCGGCTCCGTCGGCGAGCCGCTGGCGGAGCTCGGCGGTGCGAGCGCGGAGGGCCTCGTCGGAGAGCGCCTGGAGGTCGGGCTCGAGCGCCGCGATCTGGTCCACCACCGGGCGCATGCGCTTGACGTCGCGCTCGTGCTTGGTGCCGAAGATCGAGCGGAAGATCGCGTTCAGCATCAGGGCCTCATCTTACACTACCTGGCCGCCACCCCCGGCCCCGGAGGGTCACTGTGCGTCTCGCAGGAGCTCCCGGGCGTGGCGGCGTGACGCCTCGGTGACCCGCTCGCCGCCGAGCATGCGGGCCAGCTCGTCGACCCGCGCCGTGGCCGGCAGCCGGGTCACCGTGGTGCGCGTGGCCCCGCGGGCCACCCGCTTCTCCACCAGCAGGTGCTGGCCGGCGTAGGCCGCGATCGGCGCCAGGTGGGTGACGCAGAGCACCTGCCGCCCCGCCGCGCTGGCCGCGAGCTTCTGCCCCACCACGTCCGCGACGCGGCCGCCGATCCCCGCGTCCACCTCGTCGAAGACCAGTACCGGCACGTCGTCGGCCGCGGCCAGGACCGTCTTCGCGGCGAGCATCACCCGGGAGAGCTCGCCGCCCGAGACGACCTTGGCGAGTGGCCGGAGGTCCTCGCCCGGATTGGCGGAGAGGAGCAGCTCGACGCTCTCCGCCCCCCGGGGCCCCACCCGCCAGCCCTCCGGACCCGAGGCGAGCTCGCCGGCCGTCGCCGGCTCCCGGCGCAGGGCCACCCGGAAGCGGCCGTGCTCCATACCGAGGCCGCGGATCTCCTTCTGGACGAGCCGCTCGAGGCGCTCCGCGGCGCGGGCCCGCGCCGCGGAGAGCGCGGCGGCCTCGGTCCCCGCCGCGTCGGCCGCACCGGCCACCGCGCGCTCCATCTCCTCCGCGATCGCGTCGTGGCGCGTGATGCGATCCAGCGCGGTCGCGACCTCCTGGCGGTGCGCGAGAATGGCCGCCACCGAGTCCCCGTACTTGCGCTTGAGCTTGACGATGGCGTCGAGGCGCGCATCGATCTGCTCGAGCCGCTCGGGGTCGAAGACCGCGCGGTCCCGGAGCGCCCGGGCCCGACCCACCACGTCCTCGAGATACGCCTGCGCGCCCTCGAGGGCCTCGATCGAGACTGCCGCGTCCGGCTCGTAGCGCGAGAGATCGCGCAGCAGGGTCGCCGCGCGAGCGAGCCGGGTGGTGGCGGACTGCGGCTCCTCGTAGAGGAGGCCGACCGTCTCCTGCAGGCCGGCGACGATCCGCTCGGCGTGCTGCAAGCGCGAGCGCTCGGCGCGCAGCTCGTCCTCCTCCCCGTCTCGCAGGCGAAGGTCGTCGATCTCCGCGAGCTGGAACCGGTAGAGGTCCTCCTGTCGGGCACCCTCTCGCATCTCGCCCCGCAGGCGGTCGAGCGCGGCGCGCGCCTCCTCCCACTGGCGGACCAGCCCCGCGACCCGCTCCCGGCGGTCGTCGGCCTCCGCGAAGCGGTCCAGCAGCAGGAGCTGGCGGGCGGGCTCCATGAGGCGCTGGTGCTCGTGCTGGCCGTGCAGCTCCACCAGCAGCTCGCCGAGCCGCTCGAGCAGTCCCACGGTGGCGGCGCCGTCGTTGACGAAGGCGCGGTGACGTCCCGAGCGGGCCAGCTCCCGCTTGACGACGAGCTGCCCGTCGCCCGGGTGGTGGCCGGCCTCGTCGAGCAGCGTGGCGACCGGGCCCGCGGGGTCGATCTCGAATACCGCCTCGACCAGGGCGGAGTCGGCGCCGGTGCGGATCCAGTCAAGCTGGGCGCGTGCCCCCGTGATGAGCAGCAGCGCGTCGACCACGATGGACTTGCCGGCGCCGGTCTCGCCGGTGAGCACGTTGAGGCCGGAAGCGAAGGGCACCACCGCCTCCTCGACCACGGCCAGGTTGCGGATGGACAGCTCGCGCAGCATCGTCGCGGCCATGCTACGGCCTCCGCCCGGCGGCGCTCAACTGTATCTCTATCGCTCCCCCCACTTGAGCTTGGTGCGAAGCACCGAGAAGAAGTGTTTCTGGGGCACGCGGAGCAGGCGGGTGCGCGCGGTCGCCCGCCGGACCTCGACCGTGTCGTTGACCTTGAGCGCAAAGCCCACCTGACCGTCCAGGGTGAGCATGACGTCCTGGTCGGTCAGCAGCGTGATCGCGATGCGCTGGGTCGCGGGCAGCACGATCGGGCGGTTGGTGAGCGTGTGCGAGCAGATCGGGGTGAGGACGACCGCGTCCATGGTCGGGAACACTATGGGGCCGCCCGCGGAGAGGCAATAGGCGGTGGAGCCGGTCGGCGTCGAGAGGATGAGCCCGTCCGCGCGGTAGCCGGTCGCGAAGTCGCCGTCCACCGCCACCTCGAGCCGGATGATCCGGCTCATGGCCGACTTGGTGATGACCACGTCGTTGAGGGCCGAGTACTCGCCGAGCCGCTCCCCCTGGCGGAAGACGCGCGCATCGAGCAGCATCCGGTCCTCGATGACCAGCTCGCCGCGGAGGTACGACTCCAGCGCGGGGAACAGCTCCTCGATGGTCAGCGCGGTGAGGAAGCCGAGCCCCCCCAGGTTGACGCCCAGGATCGGGACCCCGAGGTCTCCCACCAGGCGCGCCATGCTCAGGAGCGTCCCGTCGCCACCCAGGACGAGCAGGAGGTCGGACTGGGCCGGCAGCTCCGAGCGACCGACCATCGGCCCCGTCGCCTGCGGGCTCAGGCCCGCGGTCTCCTTCTCGAGGACCGGCTGGATTCCCCGTGCCGCGCACCACTCGAGCAGCTGAGGGACGACGGTGCGCGCCTCCTCCCGGTCCGTCTTGGCGACGATGCCCAGCCGCTTCACGCGGGGGGCTCCCCCTCCGCGGCGACCCGGGTGATCAGCGCGTCCAGGTCGGTGAGGGTCCGTCCGGTCTTGGTCAGCAGCAGGAAGAACTCGCGATTGCCCTTGGGGCCCTTGAGCGGCGAGGCGGTGACCCCGCGCACGTGCCAGCCGTGCAGCACCGCGAAGCGGGCGATGCGCGCGATCACCGCGCGGTGGTGCGAGCCGTCGCGCACCACCCCCCCCTTGCCGACCTGTCCCTTGCCGACCTCGAACTGGGGCTTCACCAGCACCACCGCCTCGCCCGCCAGGGTCAGCACCCCGAAGACCGAGGGCAGGACCTTCTCGAGCGAGATGAACGAGATGTCGATGGTGGCGAGCGCAGGCGACTCCGGGAAGGAGTCCACCGGGAGACTGCGGGCGTTGGTCTTCTCCATCACCACCACGCGGCCGTCGGCCCGGAGCTTGGGGTCGAGCTGCCCGTGTCCGACGTCCACCGCGTACACCTTCACCGCGCCCTGCTCGAGCAGGCAATGCGTGAAGCCGCCGGTGGAGGCACCGACGTCGATCGCGACCTTGCCGCGCGGGTCGATGGCGAACGCGGTGAGCGCGTGGGCGAGCTTCTCGCC
>DATJIR010000231.1:0-10954 GCA_035493135.1 Verrucomicrobiia bacterium | reverse complement strand
GTGAGTGGTTCATCGAACAAGGGAACGCCTGCCGCTCCGCCCGCCCCCGCCGCTGCCCCGCCCGCCCTCGCGGGCACTACGCGGGCAGCGTGCAGCCGGTGCCCGGGTCGGTCACGTTCGCAACCTTGTCGATGGGGACGTTGTTGAGGCCGCCCGCGACGTCCTTCACTTCGCGGACGTAGATGAACGGCTGGATCACGTTGTGGGTCTTGGGGTCGAAGCGGAAGCGACCGCGCGGGCTGTCGAACTCGCTCTTCTCGATGACCTCGACCAGCTTCGGCTTGTCCTGGGTGTTGCCGTTGACCGCCTTGAGCGCGCGGACGATGATCTCCGCGGTGTCGTAGCCCTGGCACGCGAAGCCGTCCGGCATCTTGCCCCCGAACTTGGCCTGGAACTCCTTCACGAAGCGCTGGTTGGTCGGGTTGTCCAGCACCGGGGTGTAGAAGTGGCCGGTGATGACGCCGAGCGCCGCCTTTCCCTGGGCGGGCAACACGTCGGGCTCGGTGAGGAAGCCGGCGCCGGTCAGCTTGATCGACTGCTTGAGCCCGAACTGGTCGAACTGCTTCACGAAGTTCACCGCGTCCGATCCGGAGAAGAAGCAGAAGACCGCCTTGGCCCCCGACTGGCGGATCTTGGTGAGATACGGCGCGTAGTCAGTCTCGCCGAGCTTCGGATAGTCCTCGGCGACCACCCTGCCGCCGGCCGGGACGAAGGTCTCCTTGAAGGCGTTCAGCATGTCCTTGCCGGCTTGGTAGTTCGGAGCGGTCAGGAACACGTCCTTGGAGACGTTCTTGGCCACCCAGCCGCCCATCGGCTGGCAGGGCTGCCAGTTCGAGAACGACGCGCGGAAGATCCACTTCGAGCAGCGCTCGCGGCTGATCGCGTCGGCACCCGCGTTGGAGACGATCAGGATGGTCTTGCTGTTGTGGACCTTGTCCCGCATGCCCATCAGGATGCCGCTGTGCACCGGGCCGGTGAGGATGTCGACCTTGTCGGAGTCGATGAGCTTCTCGGTCTTGCGGATGCCCACCGGCGGCTGCATCTCGTCGTCTTCCTTGATCATCTCGATCTTGCGCCCGGCCACCGTCCAGTTCTCGCGCGCGAAGACCAGCTCCATCCCCTGGGTGATGGACTCACCCAGCACCGCGTAGACCCCCGAGTACGGAAGCACGAGGCCGATCTTGACCGGGCCCGCCTGCGCGCCCGCTCTCAGCACCCACGGCCCCATCGCCGCGCCCGCCGCCGCGAGAGACGCGGTGCCGAGGAACTTCCGCCGCGTTACGTGTGCCATCCTGATGTCCTCCTGAGACTGCTGGCCGAAGGTGGTGGCTGAGCTGATGGGCGCCGTCGTTGGCGCCGAAGCCCCACAAATCTACACGAAGTCGGTCCGGTTTAGGTAACCGGCAGGGGACCCCCCGGGTTTCAGGCCGCCAGGAGCGAGATGACGTAGTTGCCGCTGCCGGAGGAGGGCCCGTAGGCGTGCACGGTCGGCACGAAGCGGTAGCCCGACTCGATGATCGCGCCCATGAGCATGGCCAGGTGGCGGCCTCCCATCTCGGCCTGGGTGGTCTCCACGAACTCGGGCAGCCAGGCCCAGAGCTTCTCGTACTCGCCGTCGGCCAGCAGCCGCGCGAGCCGATGGTCGAGCTCCTGGTCCGCCGGCAGGGGCGTGCGCTCGGGACCGCGCACGAGCTTGTGGGAGACGCTGCCGCTGGCCACGAAGCCTACGCGCTTGCCGCTCTCGGCCGCCACCTGGGTCACGAGCCGGCCCCACTCGTAGGCCTCGCCGAGGTCGGCCGCCAGGCAGACCGACACCGGCACGATCGGGGTTCGCTGCGCGCGATCCAGGTAGCAGACCATCGGCATCACGGTGCCGTAGTCGAGCGGGTAGTGCACGTCGTTGGCCAGCACGCACTGCTTCGCGGCCGCCTTGCCGCGGGCGATCAGGCGGGCGGCCAGGTCGTAGTCGCCCGGGTAGTCGTAGGGCACGCCGTGGATGATCTCGGGCGCCTCCTGCGCGGTGAGCACGCCCTGGTGCCGCGGCGTCCCGTCCACCACGGTGGGGAACGTCGTGATCAGGTGGCAGGAGTTGATCACGGTGACGTCGAGCCGGGCCCGGCCCACGACCTCACCCTGCGCGACGAGCCCGTCGCGCACCGGCCTGAACGCCTCGGAGGCGAGCTTGCCCTCGTAGGCGGCCTCGAGCGTGCAGTAGCGCGGCGTGTGAACCGTGAGAAATGCTCCGGCGAGGGGGCTCATGGTCTCGTTTCCTTTCTGCTCCGGGACACTCGCTTAGTTCTTCAGGGTATTCATCTGCGGGGGCCCAGACATGGCCCCCGCACTCCCCCAGGCGGCGGACGCTCGGTTCCCCCAGTCGGCACTCGTCTTCCCCACTCGGCGGACGCTCGTTCCCCTAGTCCGCACTCGTCTCCCCCACTCGGCGGACGCTCGATCCCCCCGTCGGCGGACACTCGTCTCAAGCCTGCCCGACCCGGGCCCGGACTCACGGGACCCAGGCCACCGCGTCGATCTCGACGTTGACGCCCTTCCGGGGCGGGGCGGCCTCGACGGTGGTGCGGGCCGGCTGGACGCCCTGGAAGTACTCCTTGAACACCCGGTTGAAGACGCCGAAGTCGTCCATGCTCCGCAGGTAGACGCCGACGCGCACCACGTTGGCGATGGAGGTGCCGCCCGCCTCGAGGACCGCCTTCACGTTGTCGAGGGTGACGCGCGTCTGCTCCGCGATGTCCGGCGACACGATGGTCTTCGTCACCGGGTCGAGCGGCCCCTGCCCCGACACGAACAGGAAGCCGCCGCACTTGACCCCCTGGGCGATCGGCGACTCGGTACCCTCGGAGAAACCGGTCTTGGGCGCCGCCTTGGTGAACACGACCTCTGGCTTCATGGACGGAGCTCTCCCTTGAGGCGGGCCACGATGCCCGCCGGAATGGCCCGGGCCGCCAGCGGGCCGCCCGGTCGCTCGGGCAGCCCGACCCACGCCCGCACCTCGAAGCCGGTCGCGCAGCGGCGCTCGCCGACCGACGCCGCGTGCTCGACCCGGAACGTCTTCTCGCGTACCTCGCGCACCGCGGTCTCGAGCCGCACCAGGTCCCCGTAGCGTACCGGAGACGCGAAGCGCGCGCCCGACTCCACGATGGGCACACCGACGATGCGCTGGGCCGGGAACATCTCGGGCCAGGGCAGCCCGAGCGACTCGAACAGGGCCTCGGTGCCGAGGTCGAACCACTCGTAGAATCGCGGATAGAACACGATGCCGGCCGGGTCCGCCTCGCTCCAGCGCACCTTCACCGAGATCGCGTTACTCACCATGGGGCCGGGAGGCGATCGGTGGCCTCGGCGTCATCGTCGCTTCGAGGAGGGGGGCAGCCATGACCCGCGCAATCCTACCATCGAACCCGGCGGGAGCCGGGCGGGACGTTGGCCGGCCGCCGCCGGGGAGCGCGGCCGGATCGTCGCGCGTCAGTTGAGGGTGACGGCGTAGCCCCGAGGCGTCATGCACGTCTCGAACTGCTTCCAGCCTGCGTTGTTCCAGCGGTCCGTGGCGTCGGCGCACGCTTTCAGGTCGCTCGCCACGACCTCGGCCGCCTGACGCGGCTCGGCGGTCGACCGCACCCACAGCTCCGCCAGCACGGTCGAGTAGATCTGCTTGTAGCCTCGGCTGATGAGACACGCATCCTTCATGCGGCCCGGATCCTGGGCGAACCGTCGACCCCACTCCTTGCACTCGGCCCGATCCTTCGCCTCGGCGGTGGGCTCGGCGGTGGTGGTGGCGCAGCCGGCGAGGAGCAACAGCGCGGCGATTGGCGCGAGCGTTCGCATGCGAGGCCTCCGCGACGAGCGGGACAGGCGCGTCTAGCCGGTAGGCTAGGGCGCGATCGGGCGGGGCGCCTACGGATTTGTGTGCTTACTGGGCGCGGTCGGACCATCCGCCAGCGCGCGCAGGCGGAAGCGCTGGAGCTTTCCGGTCGCGGTGCGCGGCAGCTCGCTCACGATGTGGATCTCGCGCGGACGCTGGTGGGGCGCCAGCGCCGTCTCGAGGAAGCGTCGCACGTCGGCCCGCAGCGCCTCCCTCGAGCCGGCCGGGTCGCGCGGCACCACGAACGCGAACGGCTTGATCAGCCCGCCCGGCTCCGGCGCGCCCACCACGCCGCCGTCGACGACCGCCGGGTGCCGGAGCAGCACCGATTCCACCTCGACCGGAGACACCCACTGCCCCGCCACCTTGAAGAAGTCGTCCTCCCGTCCGCAGTGGACGTGATGGCCGTCGGCCTCGCGCCGGTAGACGTCGCCGGTCCGGAACCACTCGCCCACGAGGGTCCGGCGGGAGTGATCGAGGCGCCGGTAGTACGCCGCGGCCTGCGACGGCGTGCGGACCCAGAGCACGCCCTCCTCCCCGTCGGCCACCGGGCGGCCTTCGGCGTCGAGGATGCGGGCCTCGCTCCCGGGCACCGGCACGCCGGAGGAGCCCGCACGGCTCTGGCCCGGCCGGTTGGAGAGCACCATGAAGACGGTCTCGGTCGCGCCGATGCCGTCGAGGATCTCGACCCCGAAGCGCGCCCGCCAGGCGTCGTAGACCTCGCCGGGCAGCCGCTCGCCCGCCGAGACGCAGAACCGGACGGAGCGGAACGTCTCGGCGGGCAGGTCCGCCCGGAGCAGACGCGCGTACACGGTGGGCACCGAGAAGAAGATCGTGGGGGCGAACTCGCTCATCACCCCGGCCACCGCGGCGGGGTCCGGCCAGCCGGGATGGAGGTACGCGGCGGCGCGGGCGAAGAGCGGGATCAGGAGCAGGTTGCCGAGCGCGTAGGCGAAGAACAGCTTCGAGGTGGCGAACACCCGGTCGGCCGCGGTCACGCCGACGAGCTCGAGATAGTGGCGGCAGGCGGGCAGTGTCCGGTGGCAGTGCACCGCCGCCTTCGGCGAGCCGGTGGTGCCCGAGGTGTAGAGCCAGAAGGCCATCGCGTCCGCGCCCACCGGCTCCGGCGGTACCGGGTCCTCGGAGGCGTCGCGCACCAGCGCGTCGAAGTCGAGCACCGCGCGCGCGCCGAGCGCGGCCCCGTCGATCCCGGCCGCGGCCAGCAGCGGCCGATCGGCCACCAGCACCCGGGGCCGGCAGTCCGCGAGGACGGCGCGGAGGTCGGCCGGACCGAGCCGCGTGTTGAGCGGGACCGCCACCGCGCCGAGCTTGAGGGCTCCGAAGAACGTGGCGGCCCACCCCGGGCCGTCGGCCATGAGCAGCGCGACGCGCTGCTCGGGCTCGACGCCCAGGGCGCACAGTGCCCGCGCGGCGCGGTCGGTGAGACGCCGGAGCTCCGCGTAGGTGACGCGCCCCGCGGGCGTGACGAGGGCGGTGTGGTCACCGTGGCCCTCGTCGACCGGAGCGTCGACGAAGAGAGTGGCCGCGTTGTCCATCGCGCGCCGCCGGCTCAGGCCTGGCCGGAGCGCTTGCCGCGCGGGATCGAGAAGCCCGCGGCCTCGATCCGGTCGGTGATGCCGTGGAACTTGTGGCGGCCGTCGGTGTGCGCGGTCCACACCGATTCCAGGTCGTCGAACCCGGCCAGGTAGCGGAGCCCGCAGTCCGCCGGCTCCGCCATCTGCATCTCGCCCGCGAGGAAGCGGCGGTGGCCCTCGGCGGGATCGATCCAGAAGCCCTCCGAGGCCTCGCCGCCCAGCAGGCGCGGCTCCTGCCCGTCGGGCACCGGGGCGAGGAAGAAGCGGGCGGTGAAGCGGATCGGGCTCGACGGCGGCGTGATGAAATGCGAGAGGTAGCGGAAGGGCGCGAGATCGAGCTGCCAGCCCTCCTCCTCGAGCAGCGCGTGGAACGCCGCGCCCTCGGCGGCCAGCGCGTGGCGCACCCGCTCCACCCGATCGCGGACCGCGGGATCGCGCGTGTCCACCGGGCGACCGTCGGCGTCGCAGCCGACCAGGAGCCCGGTCTCCTCCACCAGCTCGCGCGCGGCGGTCACCCAGAAGGCGAGGGGGGACAGACCGTCGGAGGCCGGGAACGCGGCGAGCGCGGTCGTGGTCGAGACGCCGCGGCAGCGCCCGAAGGCCGCCTCGCTGCCGTCGCCCGGCTCGACCTTGCCGCCGGGGAACGCGTAGAACCCGCCCAGGAAGCGCATGCTCTTCTGCCGGCGGATCATGTAGACCTCGACCGGGCAGCTCGTCCCCGGGCGGACCAGGAGGACGGAGGCGGCGGGACGCGGGGCGACCGGCGGGCCGGCGGGCGCGGTCACGCCGGCGGGACGCGGGAGCGCGTGAGCCCAGCGAGCTGCTCCAGCAGGGCCTCCGCCGACACCGGCTTGGCGATCACCCGGTCCACGAACTGCATGGACTCGTGCGCGGAGACGCCCTCGCCCCAGCCGGTCAGGATGAACACCGCGGTCCCGGGCGAGCGGGCCTTGATGCGCTGGGCGACCTCCCAGCCGTTCATCTTGGGCATGCCCAGGTCGGTGATCACCACGTCGTGGGCGCCCGGGTCGAAGACGGCGAGCGCCTCCTCGCCGTTGGCGGCGGTGGTGACCGCGTGCCCCTCGCTGTCCAGCACGTCGGAGAGCACGCTCAGGAGCCGGGGATCGTCGTCCACCAGGAGCACGCGGGCGGCCTGATCCGGCGAGACCTGCCGCTCGGCGAGCCCCTCCGAGGCGGGGATGATCTGGAAGCGGCTCGCGTGCAGGCGCAGGCGCACGGTGGTGCCCTTGCCGACCTCGCTCTCGATGGCGACGCTGCCGCCGTGGCGCTCGACGATGTCGTAGACGTAGGCGAGGCCCTGGCTGGTCTCGCGCCCGGGCTGGAGGCTCCGCGCGTGCTCGGCGAGCCGTCGCCGGGTCTCCTCGGACATCCCGACCCCCGAGTCGCGCACCTCGACCACCACCCAGCCCGACGCCTCGGCGGCGGCCCGGATCGCGAGCGAGCCGCCCTTGGGCATGGCGTCGACCGCGTTGTGGATCAGGCGCACGAGCGCGTCCCGCAGCTCGAAGGCGTTGCCCTCGACCGGAGGCAGCGCCTCCATGTCCTGGGTGACCGCGATGACGGTGCCCTTGCGCTCGGCCTCGTCCCGCCAGCGCGGCGCGGTCAGCTCGAGCGCCTCCGCGATCACCGCGGGCAGGCCCACCGGCCCGAAGGCGACCTGGGGCTGGCGGGAGACGAACTCCTGCAGCTTGCGGACCGTCGCCGAGGCCTCGAGGGCCACGTCGCGGATCACCACCAGCCGGCGGCGGGCCGCCTCCGACTCGCTCTCGCGGAGCATGAGCTCGGTGTAGGCGAGGATCGCAGCGAGGGAGTTGTTGAAGTTGTGCGCGAGGCCGCCGACCGTCTCGCCGAGCGCCCGCAGATCGTCGCCCCGGGAGAGCCCCCGCGGCGCCTCGGCCAGGCGGCGCCCCAGATCGCGCGCCCAGCTGCGCATCGAGAGCACCGCGCGGTCCATCTCCACCTTGGTGCGGCGGATCTGGCGCGCGATGTCCTGGATCTCTTCGTGATCGGCGAAGAGCAGAGCCTCCGGTGGGATCTCCCGGGGGTCGCGCCGGATCCATCGGCCCATGTGCTCCCGGACCCGCTTGATCATGGACGGAGCGGAGGCTACAGGTTCACGAGCTGAGCGACCCGCTCGCGATGATGGGTGGCATCACCGAAGGTGAACTCCGAGCCCTTCGCGCGCTTGAAGTAGAGGTGCAGGTCGTGCTCCCACGTGAAGCCGATGCCTCCGTGGAGCTGGATCCCCGCCGCGGCGACCCGGCGGAAGGCGTCGGAGACGTAGGCCTTGGCCATGCTCACCGCGAGCGGGGCCTCGGCGGCGCCCTCGTCGAGCGCCCACGCCGCGTAGTAGGTGATGGACTTGCCGTTCTCCACGTCCACCAGCATGTCGGCCGCGCGGTGCTTCACGCCCTGGTAGGAGCCGATCGGCCGGCCGAAGGCCTGGCGGATCTTGGCGTACTCCACCGTCATGTCGAGGACCTTCTGCGCGCCCCCGCACATCTCGGCGCAGAGCGCCACGGTGGCGCGGTCGAGCACGCGGCCGAGCGGCGCCCAGCCCGCCCCCGCCGCGCCGAGCAGCGCGTCCGCGCCGACCGTCACGTCGGCGCACGTCACCTCGCAGAGCTTGCGGGTCTGGTCCATGGTGGGCAGCAGGGTCACGCGGAGCCCGCTCGTGTCCCGGGGCAGCAGGAAGAGCGAGACCCCCTCGGCGCCCGCGCCGGGCCGGGTCCGCGCCGCCACCACCAGCGCGTCGGCGGTGTGGGCGTCGTGCACGAAGAGCTTGGTGCCGGAGAGCGTGTAGCGCCCGCCCTTCTCCGTCGCGGTGAGGGTTACCCCGGCGGGGCCGAGCTGCGCGCTCGGCTCCATCCAGGCCAGCGCCACCCGCTTGTCGCCCGCCGCGATCTTGGGGAGCCACTCCTTCTTCTGCGCCTCGCTCCCCGCCTCGAGGACGGCGAGGCCCCCGAGGAGGACGGTGGAGAAATAGGGGCCGGGCACCACCGCGCGGCCCATCTCCTCCATGAGCACCACCAGGTCGACCAGGCCCAGGCCCATGCCGTCGTAGGCCTCCGGGAAGACGAGGCCGAGCCATCCCTGCTCGGCGATCTTCGTCCAGAGATCGGGGCTGATCCCCTCCGGGGTCTCCATGAGGCGCCGCACGGTGTCGGAGCCGCACTCGTTCTCGAAGAACTTCCGGGCGGTGCTCCGCAGGAGCTCCTGCTCGTCGTTGAAGCCGAAGTTCATGGCCTTAGCCTTTCGGGAGGCCGAGCACGCGCTCGCCGATGATGTTGCGCTGGATCTCGGTGGTGCCGCCCTCGATGGAGTTGGCCCGCGAGCGCAGGAAGGTGTGCTGCCAGAGCCCGTCGGCCACCGCCCACGCGCTGCCGTGGCTCAGCTGGCTGAACGAGCCCTGGATCTCCATCGCCAGCTCCTGCACGCGCTGGTGGCCTTCCACCCACATCATCTTGCCGGCGGAGGCCTCGGGACCGGGCAGCTCGCCCTTCAGGAGCTTGGTGATGGCGCGCGCCCCGGTGTACTTGAACACCTCGGTATCGATCCACATCTGGGCCAGCTTCTGCCGCATCAGGGGGTCCTGGGTGACCGGGATCCCGTTCTTCTTGGTGGCGCGCGCCAGGTCGACCAGGCTGTCGAGCGCGATGCGGAGCCGCACCTGCAGGCCGAAGCCGAGGGCCAGCCGCTCGTACATCAGGGTGGTGAGCCCAACCGCCCAGCCGTTGTTGAGGCCGCCCAGGATCTGCGACTCGTGGACCCGGACGTTGTCGAAGTAGACCTCGTTGAACTCCGCGTCGCCGGTCATCTGCTTGAGCGGCTTCACGGTGACGCCCGGGCTCTTCATGTCCAGCAGGAAGTAGGTGATGCCCTTGTGCTTGGGCGCCTCGGAGTCCGTGCGGGCCAGGAGCATCATCCAGTCCGCAACGTGGGCGAGCGACGTCCATACCTTCTGGCCGTTCACCACGTAGTGGTCGCCGTCCTTCACCGCGCGGGTCTGGAGCGACGCCAGGTCCGAGCCCGCGTTGGGCTCCGAGTAGCCCTGGCACCAGATCTCCTCGCACGAGAGCATCTTGGGCGGGTAGCGCTTTTTCTGCTCGTCGGTCCCGTAGGCGATGATGGTGGGCCCGGCCATGCCGATGGCGAGGATGTTGAGCACCGGGGGCGCCTTGGACAGGGCCATCTCCTGCTGGAGGATCATCTCCTCCATGAACGACAGCCCCCGCCCGCCTGCCTCCTTGGGCCAGGTGAGGCCGACGAAGCCGGCCTCGTACAGCTGCCCCTGCCACCGGCGCAGCAGATCGTAGGCCTCGGGCCGCGGGATGTCCGAGCCCCGGCTGAGGCGCGCCACCCAGTCCTGGCGCATCTGCTTCGACAGCCAGCCGCGCACCTCGTCGCGAAAGGACTCCTGCTCAGGGGTCAGCGTGAAATCCATACACCCTCCCGCGCGCTGGTGCGGCTCACCGAGGTTGACCGAGATGAGGCTGAACGAAGATTCAGTGTCCATGATACGAGCCCGCGCGAGAAAGTGTCAAGCTGGAGTGTGCGGTATACTCGCGGCGTCCATGGCCACCTCGGGCATCTCCCTGCCGCGCTTGAAGGAACACATCGAGACCCTCTCCACCTACGGCAGGAACGCCGACGGCCACGGCATCACGCGGTCCTGCTGGAGCCCGCCCCACGAAGAGGCCCGGGCGTGGCTCCTGTCGAAGATGAAGGCCGCGGGGCTCGAGACGCGGGTGGACGCGGCGGGCAACACCTTCGGGATGCTGCCCGGCGAGGGCGCGGCGGTGCTCACCGGCTCCCACATCGACACCGTCCCCGAGGGTGGACCTCTCGACGGCGCTCTCGGAGTCCTCGCCGGCCTCGAGTGCCTGCAGACCGTGAAGGAGGCGCGCCTGCCCGTGCGGCGGCCCCTCGCGGTGGTGGCGTGGAGCGACGAGGAGGGCCGCTACGGCAGCCTGTTCGGCTCGCGCGCCTTCACCGGACGGCTCGACCTGGCGCAGGTCCCCACTCTCCGCGCGGTCGACGGCGAATCCCTGGTGCAGGCGATGGCGCGGGCCGGCTACGACGCGAGCCGCGTCGCGGAGGCGCGCTGCGACCCGCGCACCCTGCACGCCTACGTCGAGCTGCACATCGAGCAGGGCCCGCACCTCGAGCAGGCGCGCGTCCCCATCGGGCTCGTGGAGGGCATCGTGGGCATCCGCCGGAACCGCCTCACCTTCATCGGCGAGCCGGACCACGCGGGCACCACTCCCATGGCCCGGCGGAAGGACGCCTTCCTGGCCGCCTGCGAGTACGCGCTCAAGGCGCGCGAGCACATCGTCCGCAAGGGCAGCGGCCGGAGCGTGACCAACTTCGGCCGCATCGAGCTGTCTCCCGGGGTCTCCAACATCGTCCCGGCGCAGGCGGTGCTGCTGCAGGAGATGCGCGAGCTCGACCCGCGGATCCT
>DATJIR010000230.1:0-7973 GCA_035493135.1 Verrucomicrobiia bacterium | reverse complement strand
GGGTGAGCGCGACGCGGGGGACTCGCCCGAGCGCGCCAAGCCGGCGGTGCGCCCCGGCTTCGGCCTGATCTGAGGCCGCGCCAGGATCCGAGGCCGCGGCTAGACGGTCACCACCAACCCGTCGTACGCGCACTCCTCCGGCACCGAGGCCGCATGCGCGAGCATCTCCCGGCCCATGTGGGTCAGGATCACCCGCTTCGCTCCGACGCGGGTGGCCTGCGCGGTGATGTCGGGGTAGTTCAGGTGCCACTTCACCGGCTTGTCGTGGAAGTAGCACTCCGCGATCAGGAGGTCGGCCTCGCGCGCGGCGCGGGCCACGTCGTCGGTCCACTCGGTGTCGCCGGTGTAGGTCACCACCCGCTCGCCCACCTGCACCCGCAGCGCGGTGGGATTGGTCTCGCGGGTGTGCCGGGCGTGCTCGGGGGTCACCACGAGGTCCAGCACCCGGTGCGGCCGGCCCGGCTCCATCGCGATCCACTCGACCGGGAACTTCGGGGTCATCACCCCGGAGCCGGGGAAGAGCGCCTCGCGGAGGGCGTCCAGGCGCGGGCGCAGATCGCGCGGCCCCGCGATGGTGAGCGGGCGGGTGCGCCGGGCCCCGAGCATCGCGTCCATCAGCAGGAACGGCACGCCGCCGCAGTGGTCACCGTGGAGATGGGTGAGCAGGATCGCGTCGAGCGAGTTGTGCTCGATGCCCTGCTGGTTGAGCGCGATCAGCGACGAGGCGCCGAAGTCGATGGCGAAGCGGGAACGCGGGCCGTCGACCACGATGCAGGTCTGGAATCGCCCGCCGCTGCCGAAGGAATCGCCCGACCCCACGAAGCGCACCGTGACCGGCATGGCGGCTCGATGGTACCCGAAAAAGCTCGCGGGCCGGGCCCCCCTCCTGAGAGGATGCGCGCGTGCGCGCGTTCGATCGGACCTTCGGCGCCGACTTCCTGGCCGGGGTGCCGGCCGCGCCCGGCGTCTATCGCTTCCACGACGCGGCGGGCGGCCTGCTCTACGTCGGCCGAGCGTCGAACCTCCGCCGGCGGCTCGGCCAGTACCGCCTGGCCGGTCGGCGCAAGAAGGAGCGCAAGCGCCGGGCGCTGGTGCGCGCCGCCGCCCGCATCACGTGGGAGGTGAGCGAGTCGCCGCTGGCCGCCGCGCTCGCGGAGATCCGGCTCATCCAGGCGCTGCGGCCGCCGCGCAACGTGGCGAGCGCGTACCCGTTCCTCTACCCGTTCGTCGGCCTCCACGTCGAGGGCGACGAGACCTACTTCTGCCTGACCACGTCGCCGGAGGCCTTCCCGGCGGTGGACTTCCACGGCGCCTTCCGCTCCCGGGACGTCACCCGCGAGGCGTTCTTCTGCCTGATGGAGCTGCTGCGCTACGTGGGGCACCCGGTGCCGCGCCATCGCTGCCGGCGCCTCGGCACCGCGCGCCACTCCGTGGTGCGTGGCTTTCGCCGCCTCCCCGGGGGCAGCGCGGCCGCCTGGGCGACGCTCCTGCGGGGCGAGTCGCGCGCGGCGCTGGAGGCGCTCGCGCTGCGCCTCGTCGATCACGCCGGCGCGCGGGCCCGGCGGGCCGAGATCCACGAGGCGCTCCGCGCGATCAAGCGCTTCTTCGAGGACGAGGCCTGCGCGCTCGCCCGGGTGCGCGCGGCCACCGGCTTCACCGCCTATCCCGTGCCCCAGCTGGCCCGGGACCTGCTCTTCACCCAGAGCCGACTCCAGCCGATCGAGACCGGGCCCACCACGGGGAACTGACAGGGCTTGTCAGACCCCGGGCTCGCCCGCGTAACCCGGTAAGATCACCTGCGCGGTAAAGCCTCGTCGTACCGACCAATATGGGCTGGCACTGGTGGTGCATGCTTGTCGGGCATGGCTGGCGAGCCCGCGATCCGCCGCATCCTGGTCGTCGACGACGACGACGCCCTCCGGGAAGTCCTCACCGTCGCCCTGACCAACGACGGGCACACCGTCGACGGGGCCTGCGACGGCACCGAAGCCCTCGCGCTGCTCGACCGGCAGCCCTACGACCTGGTGCTGAGCGATCTCCGGATGCCGCGCACGGATGGCCCGTCCCTCTACGAGACACTCCGGACACGCCATCACTTCCCGGTCCGGTTCGCCACCAAGCTCCCGCGCGTGATCTTCATGACCGGCAACGCCGCGGAGCACGCCGACTTCCTCCGCGGCACCACCGACCCGATCCTCGAGAAGCCATTCCCGCTGCGGGTCGTGCGGCAGATGGTGAGCGTGCTGCTCAACGCCAGCTCGTAGCCTCACGGCAGGAGCACCCGGCCGCCCATGCGACTCGGCCCGAAGATCTTCCTCGTCTCCGCCCTCGCCATCGTCGCGCTCTCGAGCTCGATCGGCTGGAGCCTGTTGACCGTCAAGCGCCTCGTCTCGGTCAACCAGGACATCGCCACCCGCTCCGTCCCCGCGCTGCGCCTCCAGGGCGAGCTGCGGGAGACGCTCCACGCCCTGGTCCGCCTGGAGACGCGGGCGCTGGTGCTCGGCGACCTGGAGTACGCGCGGGCCTGGCGTGAGCGCGCGGCCCGGATGGCCGAAGGCCTGGACGAGCTCGGCCGACACGTCGAGACGGAAGAGGAGCGGGCCGGGCTCGCGGCGACCCGCGCGGCCTTCGACGACTATCGCGCCCACGTCGAGGAGGAGAGCCGGCTCCTCGCCGCCGGCCATCCGAGGGCCGCGCTGCGTCTCGCGGAAGGCCGCACGCGGGACACCACCCAGCGAGTGGAGACCGCCCTCGCGGCCGGGACGGTGGCCACCGAGGCCGCGCTGGCCCGCTCCCAGGCGCACGCCCGTGCGCTCGAGGAGTGGACGTGGCACGCGGTGGCGGCGGCGCTGCTGACCAGCCTGGCCCTCGCGGTCGCGGCCAGCGGCTTCCTCGCGTTCCGGATGACGCGATCGCTCCGGCGGCTGTCCGCGGCCACCGCCGCGCTCGCGGCCGGGACGTGGACCGGGTCCCTCGCCACGCCGGATCGCGACGAGATCGGCGAGCTCGGCCGCTCCTTCGACCACATGGCGGAGCGCCTCCGCCAGGTCGACAAGCTCAAGCAGGAGTTCTTCTCGCACGTCTCGCACGACCTGCGCAATCCCCTCGCCTCGATCCGCCTCGCCGCCGAGACCCTGCAGGAGCGCGCGCGGAAGGCGTCGGATCCGCGCGGGCTCCGGCTCGCCCAGCTCATCGAGGCCAGCGCGGGGCGGATGCTGGCGATGGTCAACCAGATCCTGGACTTCACCCGCCTCCAGGCCCTCGCGGTCCCGCTCGAGACCCGACCGATCGACGCCCTCGAGGCGGTGACGCGCGCGATGGACGAGCTGCGGCCGGTCGCGGAGGCCAAGCGGATCCGGTTGACGCTGGCCGCCGAGGGAACCGACTTCACGGTGCTCGGGGAAGAGGGTAGTCTGGTGCGCGTGGTCGTCAACCTCCTCGGCAACGCGGTCAACTTCACCGGACCGGACGGCGCGGTGACGCTGCGCCTCGCCGAGTTCGCCGACCGGCTCGAGCTGCAGGTCCGGGACACCGGCGTCGGCATCCCGTCGGACGCCCTCTCGGCGATCTTCGAGCCGTACCGCCAGGCCCACGGGCGGCGGCAGGGCACCGGCCTCGGCCTCGCGGTGGTCAAGGGGCTGGTCGAGGCGCACCACGGGACGGTGAGCGTCGCCTCCGCGCCGGGCGAGGGCAGCTGCTTCACGATCGAGCTGCCGAAGGCGCCGCCGGCCGCGGCATGATGCGGGTCCTCCGGGCGCTGCCCCTCCTCCTGCTGCTGGCCGCGTGCAGCGCCGCCCCCGTCTCTTACCGGGCCCCGGCGCGCCTGGTCGGCCAGGCCGACGACCTCGCCGACCAGGGACAGGCCCAGGAGGCCTCCCACGTGTACGAGCGCGTCCTGCGCGAGCATCCGACCGATCCGGCCGCCGCCTCCGCCCTCTACGGCCTCGGCCGCCTCCAGGCATCTCCGACGAGCTCGCTCCGGAGCTACCGCGCCGCGCACGCGACCTTCTCGCGTCTCCTCTCCGAGTACCCGCAGAGCCGCTGGGAGCGCGAGGCGCGCGCCTGGCGGGCGGTACTCACGGATCTGCTGGCGCGGGAGGACGAATCCGCACGCCTCCGGGCGCAGATCGAGCGGCTCCGCCGCACCGACCTCGACCTCGAGCGCCGGCACTGACCGCCGACCCCGCGCACCGGCGGGGCCTGCGACCCCGCGATCCCGGCGAGCCGCACCGCGTCGCCACGCCGCTCGAGCTGCTGTTCGACCTCTGCTTCGTGGTCGCGGTGGCCCAGGCGTCCGCGCACCTGCACCACGGCCTGACCGAGGGACGCGGGGGGCCGGCACTCCTCGGCTACGCGCTCGTCTTCTTCGCGATCTGGTGGGCGTGGATGAACTTCACGTGGTTCGCCTCGGCGTACGGCGCGGACGACACGCCCTACCGTCTGGCGGTCCTGGTGCAGATCGCGGGAGTCCTGGTTCTCGCGGCCGGCGTGCCGCGGGCGTTCGAGCAGCGCGACTTCCACGTGGTGACCGCGGGCTACGCGGTCATGCGCATCGGGCTCGTCGCGCTCTGGGTGCGCGCCGCGCGCGCGGACGCCGCCGGCCGGGGCACCGCGATCCGCTACGCGATCGGGCTGATCGTCGTGCAGCTCGGCTGGCTGGCCCTGCTGGGCCTCCCCGCGCGTCGCTGGCTCGCGGGCTTCGTGGTGCTGGCGCCCGCCGAGCTGCTGGTGCCGGTCTGGGCGGAGCGACGGCACCCGACGACGTGGCACCCGCATCACATCGCGGAGCGCTTCGGGCTCCTCACCCTGATCGTGCTCGGCGAGTCGGTGCTCTCCGCCACCACCGCGATCCAGGCCGCGGTGGACGGGGCGGCCCTCACGCCCGCCCTGCTCGCGGTCGTGGTGGGCGGCGTCCTCGTCCTGTTCTCGATGTGGTGGATCTACTTCGACGAGCCGGCGCATCACCTGCTCGGGAGCAGTCGGGCCGCCTTCGTCTGGGGCTACGGCCACCTCGTGATCTTCGCCTCGACCGCGGCGGTGGGCGCCGGGCTCGCCGCCGCGGCGGACTACGCGGTGGGCCGCTCCCATCTCGGGGGCGCGGCCGCGCTCGCGGTGGTCCTGGTCCCTCTCGGACTCTACGCGGCTGGGGTCTGGGCGCTAGTGATCCACCCGCTGCGCCGCGCGCGCCCGCTGCGCCGCGCGCGCCCGTAGCCGACACTCCGGCGGGGAGAGGCGCGCGCGGCCTCTCCCCGCCCCGCCGACCCGGTGAGTCCCTACCGGGTCGCGGCCTGGATGCGGAGGTTGTTGACCACGTCCCGCACGCCCTTGACCTGACGGGCGAGCTGCTCGGCGCGGGTCTTCATCGCCTCGGTCTGCACGGTGCCGTTCAGGGCGACGACGCCCTGGTTGGTGTCCACGTCGATGCGGGTCAGGGTGGCGATCCTCTCGGCGGCCAGCTTGGCCTTCACCGCCGCGGTGATGCCGGCGTCGTCGATGTTCTCGCCGAGGGTCCGGCCGGTGGTGGACTGGCAGGCCGCCAGCATGATCATGACCGCCAGCACCGCGAGCACGGTTCCGGTCTTGCGCACCATATTGTCCATCACAGCATCTCCTTGCGGGCCTTCTTGGCGCGGGCCGCGCCGATGGCCGTCTTGACTTCCTTCTCCTCCTCGGGCGGCGGGAGGACCGCCGGGAGGCCGAGCGACTCGATCCACAGCTCCCGGCACCAGCCGGTCGAGTGATAGAGATGCTCGTCCTCCTGATCCTCGACCTGCTCGCAGGCCTCGGTCAGTGCCTTCCGGTCTTCTCCCTTGGCCTTCTCGGCCGCCTCGTGTAGCAGCTCCCAGTTGAGGTGGTCCTTGGTCTCGGCCTGCACCACCGCCTCGCAGGCCACGAGCTGGGCCGCCGCCGCGGGCCCGCTCTTGCGGGCCATCTCCATCGCGGTCACCAGCGACTCGCCGATGTGCCGGACCACGCCGCGCCCGGGGGTCTCCTGCTCCGGGTCGAGGCCCAGCTTGTCCATCAGCGCGAGCACGACGCGCTCGTGATTCTTCGTTTGCTCGAGGTACTCTTCCCACTCCTCCCGCAGCTCGTCGTTGACGACGGAGCGGAGAGCGGTCTCGTACACCTGGATGCCGCCCCGCTCGGTTTCCAGCATCTGGTAGATCAGCTCGCTCACCTGCTCGTTGTTCACGTCCTGTCTCCCCCCGGTTGAGATCGATCGCTGCGAAGGGGAGAGCAAGGACTGTGCCTCGTGGGCGCGGGCGCGGGAACCGCGTGGTGGCGGAATCCGACGGCGGATGCGCGCGCGGACGCGACGCGAGCGGCGGGAAGGCGAACCCGATTACCGGGTAAGTCCTGCTGGCCGTGGCCGGCTCCCGGGCGACCCGGGAGCCGACGCGGGCGGCCGCGGCGAGGCTACGGCGCGACCGAGATCTTGTCGAAGAAGAGGTAGAAGGACGGGTGGAGCTTGAAGCCGCTCACCTTCCGGGTGCCGGCCGCGTTCTGGAGCGCGTTGTCGACGAAGATCCACGGGGCGTCGTCCACCACCAGCTTCTGCACCTGGCGGTAGAGATCGCCCCGCTTCTTGAGGTCCACGATGCGGCTCGCCTCGGCGAGCAGCTTGTCGACCTCGGGATTCGCGTAGGCCCCGCCCCGGAAGCCGCCCTTGCCGTCGATGACCAGGCTCAGCATGGGGGCCGGATCACCCGGGTCGAGCATGAAGGACATGGCGCCCATGTCGGCCTCCTGGCCGAAGCCCTTCCCGTACTTGTTGAGATAGGCGCCCCACTCGAAGGTCTGGATCGAGGCCTGCACGCCGACCGCGGCCAGGTCCGCCTGGATGGCCTGGGCCATGGTCTTGGGCGACTGCATGCCCGAGCCCGACTCCGGGATCCAGAACACCGCGGGGAAGCCGTTGGGGTACCCGGCGTCGGCGAGCAGCTTCTTGGCCCGGGCCGGATCGTAGGGATACTTCGTGACCTGATCCGTGAAGGCCCACGCGATCGACGGCGGCACCGGCCCGATGGCGGCGGTGGCGGTCTTCTTGAGGAGATCGCCCGCGATCGCGTCCCGGTTCACCGCGTGGTTCACCGCGCGGCGCACCCGCACGTCGTTGAACGGCTTCTTCTCGGTGTTGAGGGTGACCCACCAGACGTGGGGGCCCGGCTGCTCGTAGTAGACGAGCTTCGGATCCTTCTTCACCTGGGCCACGTTGTCGGGCGGCACGTCCACGATGAAGTCGACTCCGCCCGACAGCAGCTCGGTCACCCGGGTCTGCTCTTCCACCAGCGGCCGGAACACGATGCGCTCGAGCTTCGGGGGCCCGGCCCAGTACGAGGCGTTCGCCTCCAGCACGATGCGCACGTTCTTGTCCCACGACACGAACTTGAACGGGCCGGTCCCCACCGGATGGCTCGCGAACTCCTTGCCGTACTTCCTGACCGCGGTCGGGCTCACGATGCGGCCGGTGTTCAGCGTGAGATTGTTGAGCAGCGGGGAGAACGGCTGCTTGAGCGTGAAGCGCACCGTCCCCGGGTCCACCACCGTGACCTCCTTGATCGCCCCGTAGTAGAAGGAAGCGAACGGGAAGGGCCCGGTCTCGGCCTGGGGATGCTTGGGGTCGAGCAGGCGATCGTAGGTGAACTTGACCGCCTCGGCGTCGAACGGGGTGCCGTCGTGGAACTTCACGTTCCGGCGCAGGGTGAAGGTGTAGGTGAGGCCGTCCGGCGACATCTTCCACGCGGTGGCCAGCCCCGGCTCCTGCGTGAACGAGCCTTCCTTGAAGCGCACGAGGGTGTCGTAGACGCTCGAGAGCACCCGCATCGAGTTGATGTCGGTGAGCTGCCCGGGATCCATCGAGGTGGGCTCGGCGACGAGCCCCACCACCAGGGTCTTGGCCGCCGCGCCCGCCTCCGGCGCGCCCGCGCCCACGAGCGCCGCGAGCAGCATCCCCATCACCGCGCCCAGCTTCT
>DATJIR010000229.1:0-51927 GCA_035493135.1 Verrucomicrobiia bacterium | reverse complement strand
GCGCGCCCGCGCGCTCGGGAACGCCTCGACCACGACCGCCGCGTCGGTCATCGGGCGCCCGTCGCGGTCGGCCACGCGGGCCACGAGGCGCGCTCGGCCGCCGTCGATCGGCTCGAGCTGCGTCGACACCTGCCAGCCCAGCTCGACGTTGCGCGCCTCCTGGGCCATGGTGCGGTCCCAGTCCACCGCCTTGCGGTAGTAGTCGGGCTCGACCGCGAAGGTCGCGTCGCGGTTGGCCACGATCATGAAGCCGATGTTGGCCGCCGCCCCGCCCACCAGCAGGCCCACGATCGCCACCGGCCAGTACCAGCCCTTAGCGGCCATGGTCCTTCCTGTCGTCGCGGTGCTCGCGATCGTCCTTGTCCTTGTGCTCGTGGTCGTCGTGGTCCTTCGGGCCCAGCAGCCGGTAGGGTATCTCCGTGCTCCAGCCGGCGCCGTTGCCGATGCGAAGCCGCACGTCGCGACGGCCATCGTCGAACACGGCGCGCGGCGCGGTGACGAAGAACGGGGCGGTCGCGGACTTGCCCGCGTGCACCGGCAGCGGGTTCTCCGGAGCGACGAGCCCGAGCGCGTCCGCTGCGGGGCCGGCCGGCTCGACCACGTCCACCTGGTACTGCCGGTCCACCGAGTCGCGGTTCACGATCTTGACGCGGATCTGGTTCATGACCATGCCCGAGGGTGTCACCGTGAACGGGCTACCGATGCCGCGCAGCACCGTCACGTCGGCGGGCGCCCGGTGCAGCAGCGCGTAGGCGAGCGCGCCCCACACCACCGCCAGCAGCAGCGGGTAGATCACGACGCGCGGCCGCAGCATCCGCCGCGGCTGGCCCGCCAGCTCGTCGCGCGAGCTGTAGCGGATGAGGCCGCGCGGCCGCCCGATGCCGTCCATGATGGAGTCGCACGCGTCCATGCACTGCGTGCAGTGGATGCACTCCATCTGGAGGCCGTCGCGGATGTCGATGCCGGTCGGGCAGCAGGTCACGCACGCCCCGCAGTCGATGCAGTCGCCGAGCTGCGCGGGCGCGGCCACCACCGCGAGCCGGCCCCCGGGCAGATGGCCGCGCGGCTCGCCGCGGCGGCTGTCGTAGCCCACGATGAGCGAGCGCCGATCCAGCAGCACCGACTGCAGTCGCCCGTACGGGCACGCCACCATGCAGATCTGCTCCCGCATCACCCCGAAGTCGAGCATCATGAGCGCGGTGGTGCCCGCCATCACCAGGAACGCCACCGGGTGCTCGAACGGTGACCGGGTCACCCAGTGGGCGAGCGCGCTCACCCCCACGAAGTAGGCGAGGAAGGTGTGGGCCAGGAACATGCTAAGCCCGAGGAACACCGCGTACTTGAGCACGCGGCGCGGGTGGTAGGGCCGGGCGTCCAGCGCCTCCTGGGCGCGCGCGGGCCCCTCGATCAAACGCTCGATGGGACGATACAGGAACTCCATGTAGACCGTCTGCGGGCACGCCCAGCCGCACCACACCCGGCCGTAGGTGGCGGTGATCAGGAACACCGCGAGGAAGAGGCCGACCAGCAGCAGCATCAGCAGCACGCTGTCGGTGGGCAGGAAGGTGGCCCCGAACAGCGTGAACTCGCGGTGGATCACGTCCAGGAGGATCAGCGGGCGGCCCTGCATGCGCAGGTACGGGATCGCGGTGAACAGCGCGATCAGGACCCACGCGAGCGCCCGCCGCCGCTTGAAGAAGCGGCCGGCGAAGAGGCGAGGCCGGAGCCACCGGCGCGTGCCGTCGGGATTCAGCGTCGGGAGCACGCGACCCTGGGCCGGCGCCGGCAGTGACATGCGGCCCTACTTGCTCGCCGCGGTCGGCGCTTCCGGCGCGACCTCGCCCTTGCCGTTGACGCCCTGGGGTGGCTTGGGATTCGGCGGGTTCGTCCCGCGCAGCGTGGCCACGTAGGCCGCCATCGCGTCGATCTCGGCGGGCTTGAGCTGATCCTTCCACGGGATCATGCCCTTCTCGATCACGCCGTCGTTGATGGTCTTGCGGATCGCCGCCAGCGTGCTGCCGTGCAGCCAGTAGTCGTCGGTCAGGTTCGGGCCGATGATGCCCTGCCCCTGCGGGCCGTGGCACGGCATGCAGCGGGTGGCGAAGACCTCCTTGGCCGAGGCCATGATCTTCCCGTCCTTCATGAGCGCGCGCAGCGACTCCTCGCTCGGCCCGGCGCTTGCGGCGGGGGCGAGCTTGGCCTGCCGGGCGGCCTGCTCGCCCATCTCCCGCTCGTACTCCGCGATCAGCGACGGCCCCGGGCCGATCTGGTAGTAGCCCCAGTAGCCGAGCGAGAACACGATGGTGGCCACGAAGATCCACGACCACCAGCTCGGCAGCGGATTGTCGTACTCCTTGATCCCGTCGTAGTCGTGCTCGAGCAGCCGGTCGCGCTCGGTCGGGCTCATGCGCGGCCTCCCGGGGTCCCGACCGGCCGGTCGTCGGCGAGCGGCAGCAGGCTCGCCCGCCGGAAGGGCTCGCGGTTGCGCGCGAGGAACACGCTCACCACCACCGTGGCGAAGCCCGCCACCGCGATGAGCAGGGCGACCTGCGCAAACAGGTTGAAGTGCATGGCGCTCATGACGTCGGCGAGCTTCATCGCCCGGTCCTCTCCCCGCCCATCGCGGCCGCGGCCGTCGTGGACGACTTCTTGATGTCGGTCCCCAGGCGCTGCAGATAGGACACCAGCGCCACCAGCTCCGTCTCCTCCAGCCCGGCCGGCCCACCCTGCTGGGCGATGGCCGCCGCGATCTGCTTGGCCTGCGCCCGCCCCAGCGTCGCCGCGCCGGTCACCTGCTCGCGCGTGTAGGGCACGCCCAGGGTCACCTGCGCCGCCACTCCCCGCTCCACCGCCGACCAGTTGATCGGGGTGCGCGCGAGCCACGGGTACGCCGGCATGATCGACTGCGGCGTGGTCGAGCGCGGGTCCTCCATGTGCCGCACGTGCCAGAGGTCGGGGTACTTGCCGCCCACCCGCGCCAGGTCCGGCCCGATGCGACGCGAGCCCCAGAGGAACGGGTGGTCATACACGAACTCGCCCGGCTTGCTGTACTCGCCGTAGCGCATCGTCTCGGCCCGGATGGGCCGGATCATCTGGGAGTGGCAGTTGTTGCAGCCCTCGGCCACGTAGACGTCGCGGCCGGCCAGCTCGAGCGGGGTGTAGGGGTGCACCGCCTGGATGGTGGGCACGTTCGAGCCGATCAGGAACATCGGCACGATCTCGAAAAGCGAGGCGGTGACCACCGCGACCGCCACCCACACCGAGAAGGTCAGCGGCAGGCCCTCCCAGCGGCGGTGCCACGCCGCGTGCTTGAAGCCGCCCGCCTCGGCCTCCGCCGGGAGGGGCCGGAGCGCCGGGGCCTCGTGGACCGGCTCCGCGTAGCGCGCGGGGCCGCTGCGCCAGGTCATCAGCGCGTTGACCCCGCAGATGACCATGCCCGCGATGTAGAGCACGCCGCCCAGCACGCGCACCCAGTACATCGGCAGCAGGCGCACCGTGGTCTCGACGAAGTCGGGATAGGCCAGGCGCCCGGTCTCGTCGAAGGCTCGCCACATCAGGCCCTGGGTGAGGCCGGCCGCGTAGATCGCCACCACGTAGAGGAGGATGCCCACGGTGGCAATCCAGAAGTGGATCTCGGCGAGGCGCTTGCTCCACAGCTCGGTCTGGAAGAGCCGCGGGAGCAGCCAGTAGACCATGCCGAACACCATGAAGCCGACCCAGCCCAGCGCGCCCGCGTGGACGTGGGCGATGGTCCAGTCGGTGTAGTGCGAGAGCGCGTTGACGCTCTTGATCGAGAGCAGCGGGCCCTCGAAGGTCGACATGCCGTAGAAGGTGATCGCGACCACGAAGAACTTCAGCACCGGGTCCTCGGTCACCTTGTGCCAGGCCCCGCGCAGGGTGAGCAGGCCGTTGACCATGCCGCCCCACGACGGCATCCACAGCATCACCGAGAAGAGCATGCCCAGGGTGGAGGCCCACGCGGGCAGCGCGGTGTAGTGCAGGTGATGGGGCCCCGCCCAGATGTAGAGGAACACCAGCGTCCAGAAGTGCAGGATCGAGAGGCGGTAGGAGAAGATCGGCCGGTCGGCCGCCTTGGGCATGAAGTAGTACATCATCCCGAGGAACGGGGTGGTCAGGAAGAAGGCCACCGCGTTGTGCCCGTACCACCACTGCATGAACGCGTCCTGCACCCCCGCGTAGATCGAGTAGCTCTTGAAGGGCCCCGCGACCACCACCAGGTTGTTGAAGATGTGCAGCACCGCGATGGCCACCAGGGTGGCGATGTAGAACCAGATCGCCACGTAGAGGTGCCGCTCGCGCCGCCGCACGATGGTGCCGAACACATTCACCGAGAAGACCACCCACACCAGCGCGATCGCGACGTCGATCGGCCACTCGAGCTCGGCGTACTCCTTGGACTGGGTGATGCCGAGCGGCAGCGTCAGCGCCGCCGCCACGATGATGGCCTGCCAGCCCCAGAAGTGCAGCCGGCTCAGCCCGTCGCTCCACATGCGGGCCTTGAGCAGGCGCTGGGTCGAGTAGTAGACGCCGGTGAAGATCGCGTTGCCCGCGAAGGCGAAGATGACCGCGTTCGTGTGTAGCGGGCGCAGCCGCCCGAAGCTGATCCACGGCAGCCCGAGGTTGAAGACCGGGTTGGCCAGCTCGAGGGCGATCACGATGCCCACCAGCATGCCCACCAGCCCCCAGACGAGCGTCGCGAGCAGGAACAGCCTCACCACCGCGTCGTCGTACACGAACCGCTCCATCCGCTCGTTGCGCGCCGCCGAGCCCGCCACCGTCGCTGTCGTCACGCCGCCGTCTCCTTGACAGGGTTCACGCGTTGGACCACCACATCGCGAGGAGAGAGGGAGCAAGCCGGGTGCCAGCGAGGGAGGCGTCCGGGCCCGGACCGCAAGTGGGTATGGAGATTGAGCCACCCGGGCGGGGTCGAGCGTTCGTCGAGATGGCGCGGGGCCCGGTGAGGCGCCGTCGCCCCGGCGACCGAGGAGGCGCTGTCCCAGGCCCCCGGGGGCCCCGCGACCCTGCTAGAATGCCGCCCGCGGTCGGTCCGAGGGAGTACCGGCACGGGACCCGACACCCTTACAGGAGGACACGTGAATGGCCAGGCTCAGGACCCGTAAGTGGCTGCTCGCCGCCCTCGCCTCGCTCACCAGCCTGCTCGCGGTCGGCTTCTACGCGCTGGCACAGGCCCCCGACGAGGCCAAGCGCGACCGGAAGGTCGCGGTCTCCGGGGGCACCTTCCACGTGCTGCCCGCCACGCTCGAGACCACCCAGTGGGGCTGGCTCGATCCGGCGGAGCCGCCCAAGCTGGTCGTCAACTCGGGCGATACCGTCGCGGTCGAGACCATGATGCACTCCCACAACAAGATCCAGCCCGGCACGACGATGGACGAGATCATCGCGCTCCGGAAGGCCAACCCGGGCGGCGGGCCCCACTCGCTGACGGGCCCGATCTACGTCAACGGCGCGGAGCCGGGCGACGTGATGGAGATCCGCATCCTCAAGATCACGCCGAAGGCCTTCGGCACCAACTTCAACCTGCCCGGCAAGGAGTTCCCCACCATCGGCGCGCTCGCGTCGGAGATGCCGGACGGCTTCGTGAGGTACTTCTACCTCGACCTCGACAAGAAGCAGGCCGAGTTCAAGCCCGGCGTCACCATCGACCTGCAGCCGTTCCCCGGGACCCTCGCGGTCGGCATCGATCCCAAGGATCCCTCGCCGCGGAAGGGCGGCTCGACCGACCCGATGGCCCCGGTCTCCACGCTGCGGCCGTGGAAGAACGGCTCGAACATGGACATCAACGAGCTGCAGGCCGGGACGACGATCTTCATCCCGGTCTTCCTCAAGGGCGGCCTGGTATGGACCGGCGACTCGCACTGCCGACAGGGCAACGGCGAGGTCAACCTCACCGCGCTCGAGTGCTCGTATCGCGAGATCGTCATGCAGCTCATCGTGCGCAAGGACATGAAGGCGGAGTTCCCGCGTATCGAGACCCCGACCCACTACATCATGACCGGATTCGACGAGGACCTGAACAAGGCGATGGTCATCGCGGTGCGCGAGACCGTCGACTTCCTCGCCGCCCAGAAGATGGTGCCACTCACGCGCTACGAGGCCTACTCGCTGACCTCCATGGTCGGCGACTGCCGGGTCAGCCAGGTGGTGGACGTCCGCAAGGGCGTGCACTGCATGGTGCCCAAGAGCATCTTCGCCAAGAAGTCGTAGTGCGCGGCGCGCTCGCTAGCGCGCTGCTCTGGCTGGCCGCCGCTCCCGCGTGGGGCGGCGGCCCCCTGCCCGTCGTCACCACCACCACCGATCTCCGGGCGCTCGTCGAGGCGGTGGGCGGCGATCGCGTGCGCGTCACGAGCCTGGCCCCCGCGCTCCACGACCCGCACAGCGTGGACGTGAAGCCGGGCGCCCTTGTCGAGCTGCGCGCCGCCGCGCTGCTGGTGCGCATCGGCCTCGACCACGAGCCGTGGCTGACCCGGCCGCTCGCCACGGTGGGAGATCCGCGCCTCCTGCCCGGCGGGCCGGCCGACCTGGACGTCTCGCGCGGCATCGCGCTGCTGGACGCCGAGACTGCCCGCGTGCGCGCCGAGCGGGGCGTGCACGTCCACGGCTTCGGCAACCCGCACTACTGGCTCGACCCCGAGAACGCGCGGCCCATCACCGAGCGCATCCGGGCCGCCCTGGCGGGCCTCGCCCCCGCGGACGCGGCGGCGTTCGAGGCCAACCGCGCCCGCTTCCTGCACGGTCTCGACGCGGGCCTCGGCCGCTGGCGGAGCGCGCTCGCTCCGTACGCGGGCACTCGCGTGGTGGTGGCGCACGAGAGCTGGCCCTACTTCGCGCGCCGCTTCGGCCTCACGGTCGTCGCCGCCCTCGAGCCCACGCCGGGGGTGCCACCGTCTGCCGCCTACCTGGCCGCGCTCACCGCCCGCATGAAGGCCGCCGGCGTGCGGCTGATCATCGCCGAGCCGTCCACCAGCTCGTCCCTGGTGGCCCAGGTGGCCGCGCGCGCCGGGGCCCGCGCGGTGACACTGATCCCGTCGGTGGGAGGCGACCCCGAGGCCCGCGACTACCTGGCCCTCTTCGACGTCGACGTGTCCCGCCTGGTGGCCGCGCTCGCCACCGTTCCCGCCGCGCGCTGATGCTCGACTTCCTGTGGCTGCCATTCCTCGCCTGCCTGATCCTCACCGGCATCCACGTCTACCTGGGCCTTCACGTGCTGGCCCGCGGCGTGATCTTCGTGGACCTGGCCCTGGCCCAGGTGGCCGCGCTCGGCATCAGCGTCGCCTTCCTGGCCGGGCATCCCATCCAGAGCGACGCGGCCTACTGGTACGCGCTCGCCTTCACGGTGGGCGGCGCCGCGCTCTTCGCGGCGAGCCGCGTGCACCGAGCGCCCCTGCCCCAGGAGGCGGTGATCGGCATCGTCTACGCGGTCTCCGCGGCGGCCGCGGTGCTGGTGGTGGACCGCGCGCCCCAGGGCGGCGAGCACATCAAGACGCTGCTGGTGGGCGGCATCCTCACCGTGACCGGCCGAGAGGTGGCGGAGCTCGCGCTGCTCTACGCCGGGATCGGCGCGCTGCACGCGGCGGTGCACCGGCCGCTCCTCGAGATCTCGATCGATCCGGAGGCCGCGCGGGCCCACGGCCGGCGCCTGCGCGCGTGGGACCTGCTCTTCTACGTCACGTTCGGCATCGTGGTGACCAGCTCGGTCCGGCTGGCCGGCGTGCTGCTCGTGTTCTCCTACCTGATCGTGCCCGCCGCGGTGGCGTCGCTGGTCACCGCCTCCGTCCCGCGGCGTCTCCTGATCGGCTGGAGCGTGGGAGCGCTGGTGAGCGCGGCCGGGCTCTGGGCCTCGTTCGCGTGGGATCTCCCGACCGGCGCCGCGGTGGTCACGTCCTTCGGCGGGCTGATGGCGCTGGTGGCGCTGGGCCTGGGCGCCCGCCGCCTGGCGCAGCGGGTGCGCGCGCAGGGCGCGGGCGCGCTCCGGGGCGTGGGCGCCCTGCTCGGCCTAGCCATCGCCGCGGCCGGGCTGCTGCTCCTGCTCTTCCCCGGCATGGATCACCCGTGGCTCGACTGGATCGAGAGTGCGGCGCCGCCGGTGCGTCTGGCGTTCCTGACGCCGGCCGAGCGCGCCGCCCACCGCGACAGCCGGGAGGCGATGGACCGCGGCGTCGCCGAGCTGGCCCGGCTGCGCGGGCTCCAGCAGGACGTGCAGTGGGGCGCGCGCGCGATGCGGGCCGAGCAGCAGGAGCGGCTGCGCCAGTTCCTGGCCGGCCGAACCGAGATCGTCGCGGGCGACCGCATGGTGCT
Organism: Verrucomicrobiia bacterium; assembly: GCA_035493135.1. Lineage (GTDB taxonomy): Bacteria > Methylomirabilota > Methylomirabilia > Rokubacteriales > CSP1-6 > CAMLFJ01. Next base: position 43,590 of record DATJIR010000229.1, on the reverse strand, counting down.
GGCCACCCTGCGGGCCCACGCGCGCGCCCGTCAGCGCGTCTGGCTCGGCCTGCCGCTGCTGCTCGGAGGCGCGGGCGTCGCCGCGTGGCTCGCCCGCCGGCCCGCGGCCGGCCGCCCCGGACGCTAGGCGCCCTCGCGGGCCCGGGCGAGGATCGCCCGCGCGAAGACCCGCACGCTGTCCTCGGCTCCCTTCTCGGAACCTCCTGGGCTGCCTCGAGCGAAACGGCCAGATCGGCATCGCGCCCCGGCTAGCCGCCGAGGCGCGGCCGGATCACGCGCTCGAAGGCCTCCACCTCCGCTTCCGGCATCGCGTAGCCGCCGGCCAGGTCGTGCGCCGGAAAGAGGAAGACCTCCTCGACACCCGCCTCCTCTCGAGCCCGCAGCAGCCGCTCCGCGCAGCGCTCCGGCGGACCGAAGAGGCCGAACGCGTCCGCGATGCGCAGGGCGCGCTCCTCGGGGATCGCGGCGGGATCGAGCGGCTCCGGCAGCGCCAGGCCCGCCTCGCCGAGCCAGCGAAGGTTCGCGACGCTCGGGTACGCGAGAAAGGGCTGCCCGGGCGCGAACCAGCTCCGCACCCAGCGCGCGCCTACCGCGGCATCGGCGCCCAGGCCGAGGGTGACCACGAAGACCACCGGGAAGCCCTCGAGCGATCGGCCGGCCCGCCGCGCGCCCTCGGCCAGGTGGCGCCGCGCCGCGCCGATTCCCGCCGCGTCGAGGCCGACCATCAGGAGCGCGCCGTCGGCGACCTCGCCGGCCAGCTCGATCATGCGCGGGCCCGCCGCGAGCAGGAACACCGGCGTCGGGACCGCGCTGCGGTTGCGCAGGCGCGTCTCGGTCGGCCCGAAGCCGACCGCCTCGCCCGCGAGCAGCCGCCGCACCTCGCGCACCGCCTCGCGCATCACCGCGACGGTGGCGCGGGGCCGGCCCACGCTGCGCGTCGAGATGAAGCCCGGGGCCATGGTGAGGCGGGCGCGGCCCGGCGCAAGCTCCTCCAGGCCGTGCGCGAGCGAGGCGAGGAGGAGCGGATGCCGCACCGCCGGGCTCGAGGTGGCCGGGAACAGGCGGAGCCGCCGGGTCACGCGCGCGGCCAGGGCCAGGGCGAGGTAGGCGTCGCGGCCGCTCGACGGGTGGTCGTGGATGCCGACGCCGTCGAGGCCGGCCGCCTCGCAGCGCGCGACGAACTCGGCAAGCTCGGGCAGGGGCCGGCCCACCGGCACCCGCAGATTGACGATCACTCGATCAGGCGATCCGCGCGCGCCAACACCGAAGGGGAATCACCAGGCCGATCGCCTTCGCAGTCTTGAGGTTGATGACGAGCTCCAGCGCGGGTACATGCTGGCGAGGCTCGCGCCGTAGAACATGAGCCCGCCTGCATCCACGAACTCGCGCTCCGGGTAGACCGCGGGCAGCCGGCTCCGAGCCCCCAGCTCCACGATGCGCCGGCGATGGGTGATGAGCATGACGTCGGTCAGGACCATGAGCGCGCCGGGGCTCCGCACCTCCTGGACGCGGAGCTGCAGCCCCAGGGCCCGGGCCGTGCTCTCCCGCTCCTGAACGTGGTCTCGATGGTGAGCAGGAACAGCAGCGCGCCCCCGATGAAGAGGAGGAGCAGCACCGTGCCATGCCGGACCACCCAGAGGCCCAGGTCATGATCGCTCCGGCTCGAGAGATCCCAGACGCAGGGTCCAGGGCGCGACCCGGCTGATGCGGAGCAACCCGTTGCGGGTCCAGGGGTCCTCCGCCAGGCGAGCGCGAGCCTCGTCGGTGGTCACGGCCCTCACCACGAGCAGCACGTCGGCGGTGCCCTCGAGCGGGCCGCCGAGAACCACGAACCCCTCCTTCGCGAGCGCGTTCATGAACGACGCGTGGCCCGTCCAGTCGGCCTGGCTCTCCAGGGGTCGGCCGTCCTCCCAGGCCGGGCCGCGGGTACGGATAACCACGAAAGTCTGCCGCATCGTGGGCTCCGGGCGCTGGGCGATCACTCCGGCTCGTGCTCCCGATAGCGCTCGGGGGCGTATCGGCTGGCCAGCAAGCCGGTCGCTTCCTCGAGCTCGATGCGCTCCACCAGCACGCCTTCCTGGCCATACGGCAAGTAGGCCTGGCACTGGCCCGACGGAGCGATGAGGCTCGTGGCCGACTCCTGGAAGCGGATGCCGTAGTTGACGCTGGCGAAGTAGATCGCATTCTCGATGCTGCGCATCATCGTCGCCTTCTCGTAGTACGCGCCGCCGGCGGCGCCCCACTGGACCGGACGCACCCCGGTCCGATCGCTGCCCGTGAGCTGGGGATGAAAGACGATCTTGGCGCCCCGCACCGCCGCCCATCGCACCGTCTCCGGATAGCGCCAGCCCTCGTGGCAGATTGCCACGCCGAACCTGGTCCCGTTGACCTCGAAGAGCTGTCGGGTATTGCCCGGCACGTAGAACCGGTCCTCGCTCGGGTCGAGCTGGTTCTTGGTCTGATAGCCCTGCAGCCGGCCCCGGGCGTCGATGACGAAGGCGGCGATCTGCCGGCCCGCGTCCGTGACCCGCTCCATGCCCACGATGGTGGCCACCGCGTACGCTCTCGCCCACTCCCCTACCACCCGGAGCACCCGCTCCTGCTGCGCCCGCTCGAACGGGTACAGCTCGAAATCCTGCCCCCTCAGGCCCGGCAGGTAGGCCTCGGGAAAGCAGACGATCTCCGCCCCCTGGGCCGAGGCCTCGGACAGGAGCCGCTTCATCCGGTCCAGGCCGTCGTCGAGGCTCGAGGCGATCCCGGGCGACGCCAGGCCGAGGATCACGGATGCCCCCTCCGGCTATCCGGCCTGGCTCGCGTCACGAGGGCGAAACCGGTCGGCTGCCTTCGCGCGGGCCTTCGAGGCTTCGACCTCGCGATCGCGGGGCGGCGCGTTCGTGACGAGCGCGCTCAGCAGGACCCGGGCCGCCTGCGCCACCTCGTCGACCGCGCGGGTGAACACCGCCTCGTTGGCCTTGGACGGCCTCGAGAAGCCGCTCAGCTTCCGGACAAACTGGAGCGACGAGGCCCGGATCTCTTCCTCCGTGGCCGGTGGCGTGAAGTTGTGCAGCGTCTTGATGCTTCGGCACATGACGAGCCCTCCTGGGTACCTCTCATTATCATGCGTCGCGCGCTCGCCCGCGACGTGCCTCGCGCCAGATGCACCTCGTCGATCGTCATTCGAGTATCTGATCGGCTCGCAAGAGCAGCGCCGGGGGAACCGTCAGCCCCATGGCCCTGGCGGTCCGGTTGTTGATCACCAGCTCGAACGTTGCCGGTTGCTCGACCGGCAGGTCGCCGGGCTTCGCCCCCTTCAAGATCTTGTCCACGTATGCGGCCGATCGCCTCCACACATCCGGGAGGTCGGGACCGTACGACATGAGGCCCCCCGCCTCGACGAATACCCGAGCCGGATACACCGCGGGCAGCCGGCTCGCGGCCACCGCGTCGACCAGTCGCGCGCGATCCGTCACGAAGAGCGGGGTGTCGGCGTGCATGACGCCCTCGACGCCCCGGAGCGCCCCGAGGGCGGGCGCGAAATCCGCCGCGCTGCGCACCGGCACCGCCTTCACGTGCACGCCCAGCGTGCGCGCGGCGGCCTCCGCCCCCTGCAGCTGCACGGCATTGGTCGGATGCGCCGGATGGGACAGGATCGCGACGCTCTTGAACGTGGGAACGAGCTCCTTGAGCAGCTGCACGCGCTTCCCGGCCATATCCGAGGCATTGACGGCGACTCCGGTGATGTTGCCGCCGGGGTGGCCCAGGTTCGGGACGAGGCCGATCTCGACCGGCGCGTACACCGCGAAGAAGACGATCGGGATCGACGTGGTCGCTCTCTTGGCCGCCATCGCGCCGGATGAGGCCCGCGCCAGGATGACGTCCACCTTCGACCGCACCAGCTCCTCGGCGAATTGGGGCAGCCGGTCCAGGCTACCGTCGGTCGACCGGAACTCCCAGACCAGGTTTCGGCCTTCGGCGTATCCCCGCTCTCGCAGGCCCTGCTGAAGCGCCTCGAGAAAGGCCGGGGGTGGCTGTCCCTGGCTCAGGAATCCGATCCGGTAGACCTTTCCCTCCGGCGGCGCCTGCGCGTGGGCCTCGCCGACGGGCCAGGGTGCGAGACCGGTGGGCGCCGAGAGGAACGCCAGCAGGATGAGCACGCCGACCCGAGCCGCCGTGCCCGCGTGGCGGAGTCGACGCCGGCGATCGGAGCCCCTCATCTCCACAACCCTCCCCTGGTCGGGCGAACGTTCGAGCGCAGCGGTCGGAGCGCGGCTGGCCGCGCAGCGCAAAATGTATCACGCCCGTAGCGGTCAGCCGGGGTGAGCGTGCTCCGCGGTCAGAACGGCTCGTAGATGAAGTACCAGGGCCCGGCGATGTGCGCGTAGCGGGCGCCGGCCGGCCGGGTGCGCGGCCGGTAGGCGAGACCGCACTGATCGACGACCCCGCAGTCGGCGGTCAGGAACCGCACCTCGTCGGGCGACATCACCGTCGCGTGGGTCGCGCGGAACAGGCCGATCCGCAGCCGGTCGGCCCGACCCGGGCCCGCGGCCAGCCCCTCCGCGGCCCGGGTGAGCGCCCGCTCGCTCCCAGGAACCGGGCGCGGAAGAGCGGATTGATCGGGCTCTGGCTCGAGAGGTAGATGGTGACCAGCACCGCGCCCAGGACCGGGAACGAGGCCCACAGCGCCGGGCGCCCGGGCCGACGCCACCGGGCCCCGCGCGCCGGATCCCGCCGGGTCGCCCACGCGATGGCCAGGAGACACCCGACGGGAACGACCAGCGCGACGTCGAGGAACCCGACGCCCGCGTCGCTCGCCGCGACGAGCGCGTAGATCTCCCAGCCGACGGTCGCGGCGACGAGCAGCGCCCTTCCCGCGGACGCGCGCCGCAGGCTCGTCAGCCGAGCGGGCCCAGGAGCAGCGCGAGCGGCGAGGTCAGGATGAGGGTCGAGAGGATCCAGAGGCCCGCGGGCTTGCCCTGCACGCGCAGGCGCAGGGCGATGCCGACCGTGACGAAGGCGGCGATGGCGGAGAGGAGCGCGACGCCCACCGCGAGGAGCCCGCGGTTGACGCAGCCGAACAGCAGCACGGGCGTGAAGTAGAGCCCGATCAGGGCGGCCGGGGCCAGCGCCGGCAGGGCCACGTGCTTGACGAATGGGTTCGTCATGGGCGCCCTTCCAGTCTGGCACGGGCCGGAATTTCCGGGGTAGTCGTGACGACTACGCGGTGGCGCCGGCCTCCACGGTGGGCTCGTAGTGGGTGGCGTCGGGAAAGCCGATGGGGCGCACCGCGGGAAGCGTGACGCCGGCCTCCCGGTACGCGGTGACGAAGGCGGACACGGTCCGGAAGTCGCCGATGCCGCCGAGCGCGGCCACGAGCCGGTCGGGGACCGACTCCGGCTTCGGCGCCCGGTCGTAGGCCGCGATCTCGGGCGCGAAGCCGCTCTGCTCGAGCATCGCGCGGTAGAACGGCAACGCGAGGTAGCGCGTGAGCTCGGTCCGGAAGAGCGCGGTGGCGGCGGGACGGTCCGCGGTGAGCGCGGCCGGCACCGCGGCCACGATCTCGAAGCCCTGCAGCGGCTTGCCCGCCCGCTCGCGCCCCCGGCGGATGGCGGGCACCGCCTGCTCGCGCACGTACGCGGGGGCGGCCAGCCACAGCACCACCCCGTCGGCGATCTCACCGGCCAGCTCGAGCATGCGCGGGGCCAGCCCGCCGAGCAGGATGGGTGGCGCCGCGGGCACCCGCGGCAGGCCGCTCTGCCAGCTCACGCGGTAGCGCGCGCCCTGGTGCTGCACCTTGCCGGTGAGCGCGGCGCGCAGCACCGTCACGTACTCGCGGGTGACCTCGAGGGGCCGGCCCATGTCGAGGCCCAGCGCCCCTTCCATCATCGGCTTGTGGCTCACCCCGATGCCGAGCCGCAGGCGGCCGCCGCTCACGTCGGACAGCGTGAGCGCCTCCTGGGCGAGGAGCACCGGATGCCGCGGGTAGATCGGGATGACCCCGCTGCCGAGGCCCAGGTGCGGGGCGACGTGGCCGTAGGCCGCGAGCACCTGCAGCGCGTCGCGTCCGATGCCGTGCGTGACCCAGAGGCTCTCGTAGCCGAGGGTGTCGGCGCGCCGTGCCAGGGCCAGCGCGGGAGCCAGCTCGGCGCCGGGGCTCAGGAAGAGCGCGGTGCGGGCCATGGCCCGGCTACGCTCCCGCGATCACGCCCACCGCGGCGAGCTGGGCGCGCAGGTCGTGCCCCTGATCCACCCGGTGGAGGACCGCCGGCATGCCGACCTCGCGCGCGGCCTCGACGTTCTTGTCCCAGTCGTCGACAAACACGCACGCCGCGGGCGGCAGGCCCAGGCGCTCCGCGGCGAGCCGGAAGATCCGGGCCGCGGGCTTCGCCACGCCGACCTCGGCCGAGACCACGATGTCGTCGAAGAGGTGATGCAGGGCCAGCTCGCCCTCCAGGCGGCCGCGCAGCGAGACGTCCGCGTTGCTCAGGACCGAGCAGCGATAGGCCGGGCGCAGCGCCCGCACCAGCGCGATGTTGAGGTCGATGGGCGCCTGCGCCTTGCGCCACTCCTCGTGCAGGCGCGGGAGCGCGCGGCCGGCCCGGCGCTCGAGCTCGGCGTGCGCGCCGTCGAGCCACGCGGCGGGGTCGCCGATGCCGCGCTCGATGTCGGCCCAGGCCGGCGAGCGGTAGAGCGTCTCGAACACCGAGGAGCGCGGCAGGGCGTGGAGGCGGTCCAGCTCGCGGGCCACGTCCCAGCGCATGTCCCACAGGACGCCGCCGAAGTCGAAGACGACGGCGCGGGGGTTAGTAGCGGGGGCCACGCGTGCTCGGCTGGACCTTGGGCGCGGGGGCGCGGTCGCTCGTGAGCGGGACCCAGCCGCGCTCCTTCATGCACTGCTCGTCGAGGGTGTTGCCCGTCGTGCACCCGTCGCGGTCCCGCTTGAACTCGTCCACCGTGTAGTTCGCGTTCGGCTTGTACCACTGCCGATCCCGCTCGGAGCTGCAGCCGACCAGGAGACTCGATGCGACGACCAGGAGGAGGCACCACCGCCGGATCACGGCGGCCATGATACCATGCCGCCCTCGGCCATGCTCCCCACCACCATCGCCGGCAGCCTGCCCAAGCCCGAGTGGCTCGCGCCCCCGAACGTGCTGTGGGCGCCCTGGCGGCTCGAGGGCCGTCCGCTCGAGGAGGGCAAGCGTGACGCGGTGCTCCTCGCCCTGCGCGAGCAGGAGCAGGCCGGCATCGACATCGTGACCGACGGCGAGCAGACCCGCCGCCACTTCGTCTGGGGCTTCGTCGAGCAGCTCGAGGGCATCGACTTCTCCAAGATGGTCACGATCGGCATCCGCGCCGACCGCTACCAGGCGACGGTGCCCACCGTCACCGGCCCGGTGCGCCGGCGCGGCTCCATCCACGGGGAGGACGTCCGGTGGGCGCGGGCCAACACCACCCGGCGCCTCAAGCTGACGATCCCCGGGCCGATGACGATGGTGGACACGATCCACGATGCCCACTACGGCAGCCGGGCTCGGCTCGCCATGGATCTGGCCCGCCTCATCAACGAGGAGGCGCGCGAGCTGGAGGCGCTCGGACTCGACATGCTCCAGCTCGACGAGCCCGCCTTCAACGTCTACATGGACGAGGTGCGCGACTGGGGCGTGGCCGCGCTCGACCGCGCGGTCGAGGGCCTGCGCTGCCGCACCGCGGTGCACATCTGCTACGGCTACGGCATCAAGGCCAACACCGACTGGAAGCAGACCCTCGGCGGAGAGTGGCGGCAGTACGAGCAGACCTTCCCGCTCCTGGCCCGGAGCCTGATCGGCGGAGTCTCGCTCGAGTGCGCCGGCTCGCGGGTGCCCATCTCCCTCATCGGCCTGCTCGACGACAAGGACGTCCTGGTCGGGGCGGTCGACGTGGCCACCGACCGGATCGAGACGCCGGAGGAGGTCGCCGCGGTCATCCGGTCCGCGATGCGCCACGTGCCCGCCTCCCGCATCTACCCCTGCACCAACTGCGGGATGGTGCCGCTCTCGCGCGAGGTGGCGCGCGGCAAGCTGCGGGCCCTCGGCGCGGGGGCCGCGATCGTGCGGGGCGAGCTCTCCGGCTGACCGGGCGGCCATGACGCAGGAGATGACCGCGTACTACGCCCGCCGTGCGGCGGAGTACGAGCGGGTCTACACGAGCCCGCGTTGGCGGGACGACCTGGCCGTGCTCCGGCCGCGCGTGGCCGACTTCTTCGCGGGCCGCCGGGTCTTCGAGGTCGCGTGCGGGACCGGCTACTGGACCCACCTCGCGGCGGAGCGCGCCCGCGCCGTCCACGCCACCGACGTCAACGACGACACCCTCGCGCTCGCGCGGGCCAAGTCCTACGCGGCGCCGGTCTCCTTCGAGCGGCGCGACGCCTACGCGCCCGCGGACACCGCCGCGCGCTTCGACGCGGGCCTCGCCGGCCTCTGGCTGTCGCACGTCGACCTCGCCCGGATGGACGCGTTCCTCCGCGCCTTCCACTCCCACCTCGAGCCGGGCGCGGTCGTGCTGATGTTCGACGAGCGCGCGACCGGCGAGCGCCCGACCCCCCCGGCCAGCCGTGTCGACGAGGCCGGCAACCGCTACGAGATGCGGCGCCTCCAGGACGGCGCGCGGTACGAGATCGTCAAGAACCTGTTCGACCGCGTCCGGGTGGAAGCGCTGATCCACCCGCACGCCGCCTCCGTCTCGTGCCGGGAACTGCAGTACTTCTGGGTGCTCGAGTACGCGGTGGCCTAGCCGCGCGGCGCGCCGTCCGCGACCTCCGCGACCACCTAGATCTCGACCGCCACCCCGCCGGGCAGCGAGGACACCCCGACCGCGAGCCGCGCGTGGCGACCCGCCTCGCCGAGCACCTCGACCAGCGCGTCGGAGGCCCCGTTGATCACCGCGGTGTGCTCGGTGAAGTCCGGTGTCGCGTTGACGGTGCCGTAGAGGTAGACGAGCTGGTCGACGCGGTCGAGGTCGCCCAGCTCCGCCCGCAGGGTGGCGAGGAGGCTCAGCGCGGCGAGCCGCGCGGCCTGGTACCCCTCGTCGGTGGTGAGATCGCGGCCCAGCTTTCCCCTCACGACCCGGTCGCCGTCCACCGGCACGTGCCCGGTGGAGATCAGCAGCCGGCCGGAGCGGGCGGCCATGACGTAGTTGCCGAAAGCGGGGAACGGCGCGGGCAGCTCGAGGCCCAGCTCGGCGAGTCGATTCATGACGTGTCCTCCCTGGCCTCATCGTCGACCCGGCCGGTAGGCGCGACAATTACCTCCGAGGTTATGCGGCGCCCGGACAGCAACGCCGCTCCGCGTCGATGGCGTCGCCGGTCGCTCCGTCTCCCGTCAGGCGTTGCTCGGACAGAAGTCCGCCGCAGGCGCCGAACGCCCGCGAGGATCAGGATCGCCGCGTACTTGCCCGCATGCCATCACCGATCCGGCCGAGCCACGCCTAGAATTGGGCCCGGCCGATCTCCGCCAACACGCCTTCGATCTCATGGCCCGCATCGTCGAACTCCCCGTGCCGCACCGAGACCGAGGCGTCTACTTGTGTGGCAAATGTCACGGGCTCTCGGGTGGTGAAGTCCTCCCGGATCCCGAGGAGCGGAACGCGCCGGCTACCGTCTTCGAGGTGGTCAGCCACGTATGTCAGCAGCGAACTTGGATAGATCTGGATGCTGTCATTCTCTTCGTCCTGAGACCTCAGGGTATGCACGTGAAATCGCTCCGGTGGGACCGCCGGCCGGCCGTCGGCGAGGAAGGCGGCCCTCGCGTCGGCCACCGTGATCGCCGGCGCCAGGAAGTGCACCGACCCCAGGACCGCGTTGGGCGTCCGCTGGAGGAGCCCCTGAAGAGCCTGGCGATACAGATGTGCCAGGTAGATACTGCCGGCGCTATGGGCCACGAGGTGGATTGTGTACCGGTCGTTGGGGAGTCGAGCGAATGCGCGGAAGAGCTCCGCCGCGAACAGCGCGGCCCCTCCGTTCGGAGTTGATGCCCCACGCGCGCGCCCCTTCATCTCGCCCCAGAACACCTCCCGGACCACGGGGGCCAAGCCCGCGCCCAGCGCTCGCTGCGCTTCGCGGATCGCGGCCCGCGCCCCACTCTTGATCCGCTCCCACGCGTCCTGCCAGCTGAACCGGGTCGGTCCTCCCGCATCATCGTCGCTCGCGAGCCAACCGAGGACGGACTCGCTGATGCCAGACTCCCAAACAAAGAAGTACATTGGAACTCGCTGCCGCTTCGCCAGCCCCCAGATGCGCCCGGCGTTGACCGCCGAGGACGCCTCGGCGTTGAGCCCACCATGGGCGTAGAGCACCACATGGCGATTCCCGTCGACCAAGGGGGAACTGAGAAGTACTCGCTCGGCCATCCCGGCCAGATCCTCCCGTCGAGTCCCTACCAGTCCATCCGCCGAGAGCGCCCCGCGATCGCCGGTGTTCACGAGGTAGGGGATCGCCTCGGGGTCGAGCTCCAGCCCACTAACCGTCGTCCCGGCGCGATCGCCGCCCTGCCCGCCGGCGAAATCTACGACGAAGATCCTGGGTTCCCCGGTGGAGTCGCGGGTCTCGGGTCCGGGTCGGGCCACCCACGCATCCTGCCGGTTCTCGAACCAGTCGTCGTATGGCAGGAGGGCATAACCGTGCGATCCCCATCGTGGTCCCCACGAGTTCTGGACGATGAAGCCGTTCGGGGTGTGCCCGACGATCGCGAAGGCGTGCAGCCCGGTGGTACTCCGAACCCGCTGGATCACGCGAAGTCCATCCCGTGGCCGGCCGAGACTCGCCGGCAGCCAGCCGCGATGTATCCAGGCCGAGGCCAGCACCGCGTCGCCCTCCACGATCGCGGCCTGGACGTGACCCACGTCACTATCGACGATTCGGTAGTAGGCTCCAATCGGGCGCCGCGCGGCCTCGCGGGCGCGCTCGGGCCCAAACTGCCGATCCGGGACGCGCTTGCCGCCACTCGTCCGCAGGTACGGCCAGCTCGTGGTCGTGGTCACCCCGTGCTTGTGCCAGCCCTTCATCGCACCGCGGAGGCTCGTGCCTTCGTAGTTCTCGCCTTGCCACTCGTCATATCGCCGGCCCATCTCGTACAGCATCCTCGGACTGACGCCGTCGCGACTCCGCACCCGCCGGGGCCTCGTCGATCCCGAAACCATCCGACCGAGGCCGACATTGACGACCGTGGCGAGTGCGAATCCAACGCAGGCGCCCTCGGACCCTTGATCGAGGACTCGGGCCAGCCCTCGATGGTCCGTTCTCGAGGGAAGCGCCCTCAGTGACGGCTGGAAGATGTAGTCTCGTGCATCGGTATCGTCCGGCCGCACATCCAGGGTCCGGATCAGCGAACGATTCGACGGACCGGAGCGCAGGAAGTAGGGCATCTGGCTGTCCTCCCTCGATCGGCGCTTGGTGGCCACGTGCGCCCGGCGAGCAGGGCCCTCCCGCGCGCGGGGCCCACATGAGCATCAGGTCAGCGAACCCGCGGGCATGCTAGGCCGCCGCCGATGCACCGTCAATGCTCAGATGTGCTTACTGTGTATCGGCGTGACTGACACCTAGATGGATCTGAGGCTAGGGCTCGGCGCGCCCCTTCGTCGCGAACTGGCGCTCGTAGAGCGAGCGCAGCTCCTCGAGCGTCGTGGCCTGGCCGGGGGCCTTGTCCGGACGGACGCGGGCGATGCGGGCGAAGCGGAGCGCGAAACCGGACGGGTACGTCGGGCTCTTCTGGATCTCGTTGTAGTCCACCTCCACCACGACGTCGGGACGCACGCGCACCGTGTAGCCGTCGTCGCCGGTGGCCAGCCCGCGCAGCCGCTCGGTCATCTCGACGAACTCGCGGTCGGTGAACCCCTTGAACGTCTTGCCCACCTCGGCCCAGCCGTCCCCGTCGCGCACCGCGAGGTGGTAGTTCGAGAGCCAGCCCACGCGCCGGCCGGAGCCGCGGTCGGCGGCCACGATCACGCAGTCCACCGTGAGCGCGGCTTTCAGCTTGAGCCACTTCTTGCCCCGGCCGCCGGGCTCGTAGGGGCTCGCCGGGTCCTTGGCCATGAGCCCCTCGTGGCCGGCGGCGAGCGCGCGGGCCATGAGCGCCGCGCCGTCCTCCGCCCGCGCGACCAGCGCGCGCTCGGCCAGCCAGCGCCCGCCGGTCACGCGCTCGAGGATCTCCCAGCGGCGCGCGTAGGACTCGTCGAGGCACGGCCGCCCGTCCGCCATCAGGCAGTCGAAGAGGTGGAGCGTGAGCGGCAGCGCACCCGCGGCGGCCTCGACGCCGCGCACCCGGCGGAAGCGGCGCATCAGCTCCTGGAAGGGCAGCGGCCGGCCCGCCGCGTCGAGGGCGACCACCTCGCCGTCCAGGATGAGCGGCGTGCCCGTGAGATCGCGCCGGGCGATGGCCACGATGTCGGGCAGGCTACGGGTGACGTCGGTCATGCGTCGGCTCCAAATCGCCACCCGGTCGCCGTCGCGGTGGAGCTGGATGCGCGCGCCGTCGTATTTGTACTCCATCGCGGAGGTGCCGCCGTGGGCCGCCAGCGCCTCGGCCGGATCGATCGCGATCTCCGCCAGCATCGGCAGCAGCGGCACGAAGACGCAAGGCTGGGCCTCCGCCAAGGCCTCCGCGCCCCGGCCCAGCGCGAGCGCGGCGACCGCGGTGAGGTCGCCGGTGACCAGCGCCGCGCGGCGCACCAGCGCCGGCGGCGCGCCCGCCGCCTCCGCGATCGCCTCGAGCACGAGCCCCTCCGAGAGGCCCATGCGCATCTCGCCGTAGATGATGCGTTGGAGCAGGTCGCGCTCGGCCTCCGAGGCGCGCGCGACCAGCTCGCCGAGCCGCGCGTCGCGGAGGCGCCGCGCGCCCGGCCCCGCGGCCTCGGCCACGGCCCCGAAGGCCTGCGCCACATCCGCCAGGGTCAGCGGCGGCGTGGCCGGGCCCGCGGGCGCCGGAAGGCCGCGCACGTTGAGCACGCGCGGGTCCGAGGCCGGGAACGCGCGCCCGCTCAGGTAGGTGACGGCGCGCGCGAGGTCGTCGGACGGCAGCGCGCGCAGGTACCCCGCGACGAGCCGCCGCTTCTCGAGCCGGCCCCCGCTCGCGGCGACGCGCGCGCGGAGGTCGGCCAGGTCGGCAAAGAGCGCCATGGTCCCGTCTCCTAGAGGATCAGCAGGAGCCAGCCCACGAGCAGGGTCAGCACCGTCACCGGCACGCCCACGCGGCTGTACTCGAGAAAGCCGATCTGGACGCCCGCCCCGCGCGCCTGCTCGACCACGATGAAATTCACCACCGAGCCCAGGATCGCGTGCTTGCTTCCCGCAGCACACGCGTGCTACAAGCCGTCCAAGTGTAGCATCGGATCCGCAAGCTCCCGGGGAGGGCCCGCCATGTCGACCGCGCGCGTGAACGGAGTCGAGCTGTACTACGAGGAGACCGGCTCCGGCTTCCCGCTGATCTGGAGCCACGAGTTCGCGGGCGACTACCGCTCGTGGGAGCCGCAGGTCCGCTACTTCGCCCGCCGCTATCGGGTGATCACCTACAACCATCGCGGCTATCCGCCCTCGACGGTGCCCACCGATCCGGCCGCCTACCGCAACGAGCACCTGGTCGAGGACCTGGCCGCGCTCATGCGGCATCTCCGCATCGCCCGCGCCCACGTGGCCGGCCTCTCGATGGGCGGCAACGTCGCGCTCAACTTCGGCATCGCGCATCCCGACATGGCGGCGAGCCTGATCATCGCGGCGTGCGGCAGCGGCACCGTGAACCCGGAGGCCGCGCGCGCCGAGTCCGAGCGGGTGGCCGCGATCTTCGAGACCCGGGGCGGCCCGGGCGGGGCCGAGCACTTCGCGGGCCTGGCCTCGCGCCGCGGCTTCGCGGACAAGGACCCGCGCGGGTGGGCCGAGTTCCTCGCCCACGTGCGCGAGCACTCGGGGCCGGGCTCGGCCAACACCATGCGCGGCGTGCAGATGCGCCGGAAGACGATCTACGAGCTCGGGCCCGAGATCGAGCGCATGACGGTGCCCGCCCTGATCGTGGTCGGCGACCAGGACGAGCCCTGCCTCGAGCCCGGCCTCTTCATGAAGCGCCACCTGCCCAACGCGGGGCTGGTCATGCTGCCGATGTGCGGCCACACCGCCAACATCGAGGAGCCCGCGCTCTTCAACCTGCACGTGTCCGAGTTCCTCGCCGCGGTGGAGAACGGGCGCTGGGGCCCGTGGCGCGGAGACAAGCCGGCTTAGCCCGGCGGCGCGCTCAGTAGCCGATCGCGGCGCCGTCGCTGCGCGGGTCGGCCCCGCCCACCAGGGCGCCGCTCGCGGGATCGAGGGTGATGCCGTGGGCGTGGCCGGCCAGCTCGTTCCAGGCCTCCCACCGGTTGATCGCGTGGCCCCGCCGGGCCAGCTCGGCCACCGTAGCCTCCGCGAAGCGGCCCTCCAGGTTCAGCAGGTCGCGCGCGTCGCCGATCGCGAAGCGCCCGGCGAGCCAGCGCGGCGCCTCGACCGCGCGCTGGATGTCGAGGCCGAAGTCGATCATCGCGGTGTACACCTGGAGATGGATCTGGGGCTGGCCGTCGGCGCCCATACAGCCCATCACCTGCCACAGCCGGCCGTCGCGGAACGCGAGCGAGGCGATGAGGGTGTGGAGCGGCCGCTTGCCGGGCTCGAGCCGATTCGGGTGGTCCGGGTCCAGCGAGAAGTAGGCGCCGCGATTCTGAAGGACCACGCCGGTCTCCTCCGCCACCACCCCCGCGCCGAAGCCGAAGTAGAGGCTCTGGATCAGCGACGCCGCGTTGCCCGCGTCGTCGACCGCGCCCACGTAGACGGTGTCGCCGGCGAGGCCGCCCGCCGACGGCACGCGGTCCCACGGCAGGGCGCGCGCGGGATCCATCAGGCGCCGGCGCTCGGCGATGTAGGGGGGCGAGAGCAGCTGCTCCACCGGCACCGGCACGAAGGCCGGATCGGCGACGAAGCGGTCGCGATCGTGGAAGGCGATCTGCTTGGCCTGCACCAGCAGGTGCACGTGGTCGGGCCCCAGGTACGGCAGGGCGCCGAGGTCGTACGGCTCCACGAGGCGCAGCCCCTGCAGGACCGAGAGTCCCTGGCTCGGCGGCGGCGTCTCGTGGATGGTGACGCCACGATAGGTCGCGCTGATGGGCTCGGTCCACCGGGCGCGCTGGGCCGCGAGGTCGCGCTCGGTGAAGAAGCCGCCGCGCGCGCGCGACCACCGGGCCAGCGCGCGGGCGGTCTCTCCCTCGTAGAAGCCGGCGCGGCCGGCTGCGCCCAGGCGCTCGAGGGTGCGCGCGAGGTCCGGGTTGACGAGGCGTCGCCCCGCCGGCGGCCGCCGCCCCTCGGCCAGGAAGATGCGCGTGGCGGCGGGATCGACCGCGAGCGCGTCGGCGTTGCGCTCGATCCACTCGGCCAGCCGCTGCGTGACCGGGAAGCCCTCGTGCGCGTAGCGGACCGCCGCGGCCAGGTCGGCCGCGAGCGGCAGCCGGCCGTGCCGCGCGTGCGCCTCGCACCAGCCGTCCACCGCGCCGGGCACCGTCACCGTCGCGGGCACGACGCCGCGGAGGGGAATCTCGACGAGCCCGCGCTCCCGGAACCAGTCGATGGTGGCGGCGGCGGGCGCGGCCCCCGCCGCGTCGAGCGCCTGGACCGCGCCGGTGCGCGCGTCGTGGATGAGCCAGAACGCGTCGCCGCCCACGCTCGTCATGTGCGGGTAGACGACCGCCAGCACCGCCGCGGCCGCGATGGCGGCGTCGATCGCGGAGCCCCCGGCCTGCAAGGTCGCGACGCCGGCCTGGGAGGCCAGCGAGTGCGGAGACACCACCATGCCGCGGTAGGCCAGCGTGGGCGGACGCCCGGGCTCGAGGATGCGACTAGCTCCCGACCGGATCGAGCGGCAGCTCCATCCAGACCTCGGCCCGCGGGTTGCCGTTGTAGTCGGCGATCTCGCGGAACCCGTAGCGGCGGTAGAGCCGCACCGCGGCCTCGAGCCGGTGCTCGCTGTCGAGGCGCAGCGCGCGCCCGCCGAGCGCGCGCGCCTCCTCCAGCACGCGGGCCATCAGCCGGTCCGCGAGGCCGCGGCCCCGGCAGGCCGGGCGCAGCCACATCCGCTTGAGCTCGACCACGCCCGGCGCGAGCCGGCGCACCCCCGCGGTCCCGACCACCAGGCCCGCGGGGTCCACCACGACCAGCAACACCCCCGCGCGGCCGTCGTACACGCCCTGCCAGTCGGCCACGTCGTGGTCGAGGCCGGTCGCGTCCACCTCCTCGCCCAGGAACGCGAAGTAGGCGGCCAGCTCGCGCACCACGCCCGCGTGATCGGCCGGGCCGGCCCGGCGGATCTGGAAGTCCTCGGCCACCTAGCGCTTCCGGGCGTGCGCGTCGAGCCCACGCTGCCAGAGGTACTCGGTCTCGCCCAGGTGCTTGCCCACCCAGCGCGAGAGCACGAACAGCAGGTCGCTGAGCCGGTTCACGTACTTGAGCGGCCACTCGCCGATGGCCTCCACGCGCGACAGCTCGAGCACGCGCCGCTCGGCGCGTCGGCACACCGTGCGCGCCTGGTGGAGGAAGCCGCCGACGCGCCCGCCGCCGGGAAGCACGAAGCTCTTGAGCGGGGTCAGCTCCTTCTGGCACTCGTCCATCAGCCGCTCGAGCGCGGTCACCTGGTCGGGGCCCACGCGGAACATGCCCTCGTAGGCCGCGTCGGCCGGGGTGGCCAGCTCGCTGCCCAGGTCGAACAGCTCGTTCTGGATCCGGCGCAGCACCTCGTCGAGCCACCGGTGCCGCTTGCCGGGCCTCTTCTGCTCCGCGTTGAAGACGCGGGCCAGCCCGATGACCGCGTTCAGTTCGTCGATGGTGCCGTAGGCCTCGATGCGCGGCGAGTCCTTCGGCACGCGGCGACCGCCGACGAGCGCGGTCTCTCCGTGGTCTCCCGTGCGCGTGTACACGCGCGTGATGCGGACCATGCGGGCTCCTCCCGCGCCGAGGCTAGCACAGGTGCTAGACTCTGGCCATGAGCGAGGCGTGGCGCGCGAACCTGGTGACCGATCCCGAGGGGATCGCGCGCATCGTGCGCGAGTGCAAGCGCATCGCGGTCCTCGGCATCAAGACCGAGGCCCAGCGCGACCAGCCCGCGTTCTACGTGCCCGAGTACATGGCCCGGGCCGGCTACGACATCGTGCCGGTGCCGGTCTACTATCCGGAGGTCACCCGCATCCTCGACCGCCCCGTCTACCGCGCGGTGCGCGAGGTGCCGGGCCCGGTGGACATGGTCAACGTCTTCCGCCGGCCGCGCGACATCCCGCCGCACGTCGACGACATCGTGGCCGCGCACCCCCGAGTGGTCTGGCTCCAGCTCGGCATCCGCAACGAGCCGGCCGCGGAAGCCTTCGCGCGCGCCGGCATCCAGGTGGTCCAGGACCGCTGCCTGCTGGTGGAGCACCGCCGCCTGCGCTAGTGGACACCGCGGCCCGGGTCGAGACGGGCGAGACCACCATCTTCGTGCGCTCGTCGGGCTCGGGGCCGCCCCTCCTCCTGCTGCACGGCTTCCCGCAGACCCATCTGATGTGGCGCCGCGTGGCGCCGCGGCTCGCCCCACACTTCTCGGTCGTGTGCGCCGACCTCCGCGGCTACGGGCAGAGCGGCTGCCCGGACTCCACCCCGGACCACGCGCCCTACGCGAAGCGGGCCATGGCGCAGGACATGGTCACCGTGATGGAGCGCCTGGGCTTCCCGCGCTTCGCCGTCGCCGGACACGATCGCGGCGGTCGCGTCGCCTATCGCTTGGCCCTCGACCATCCGGACCGGGTGGACCGGCTCGCGGTGCTCAACATCCTGCCGACGGATACGGTCTGGGAGCGGGCCGACGCGCGGTTCGCGCTCGCCTACTGGCCGTGGTCGCTGCTCGCCCAGCCGGCGCCGCTGCCCGAGCGCATCCTGGCCGCCGCCCCGGAGGCCGTCGTCGACGATGCCCTCGGGGGATGGGGCTCACCGGCGACCGCGTTCCCGCCGGAGGTCCGGGCGGCCTACATCCAGGCGCTCCGGGATCCGGCCCACGCGCACGCGATCTGCGAGAAGTACCGCGCCGCGCCGCCGCGACCATCGACCGCGAGCAGGACCGGGCGGATCGGGTCGGCGGGCGTCGGATTGTCTGCCCGCTCCTGGCCCTGTGGAGCGCCCGGGGGCCGCTCGCGAGCGGGTACGTCGACGAGTCCGGGCCGATCGCGCTCTGGCGGGACTGGAGCGACGCGGCTCGGGGAGGATCGCTCGACGTCGGCCACTTCTTCCCGGAAGAGGCTCCCGAGGTGACCGCGGAGGCGCTGAGCCGCTTCTTCGGCGGCTAGCCGGCGCCGGTCAGCGCGCGGCGGCGAGCGCGGCGAGCGCGTGTGTGACGTCCTGCCACTCGGTCTCGGTCAGCGCGGTCGCGCCGAAGCGCGCGTGCTCGTAGTGGCGGGTGAGCCGGGCGAAGGGCTCGGCGCGCTCCGGCGTGGTGGCGGAGACCCGCGCCGCGAACTGCCGCGCGGTCTCGGCCGCCGCGGGGGACAGCCCGCGCCGGGCCAGGAGCCGCAGCGCGCGCTCGTAGAAGGCGGGCACGCTCGGCGCGGGGCCGGCGGCACGCCCGGCCCAGCCCCCGCGATGCAGCAGCCATCCCAGCACCAGCGCCACCGCCAGGCCGGCCGCACCCGTCAGCATGGGGGTCACCCGCCAGTGGCGTGGCCACGAGAGCCCGAGCCGGACGTCGGTGGCCTGGCGGTGCACCGTGGCGGCCAGGTGCACCTGGTCGCCCAGGCTCCAGTTGATCACGTAGCGGTACCAGCGCATGCGCGCGGCGTCGAGGTAGAGCGAGACCGAGCCGGGCGCGGCGGTCGCGATCTCCCCGCGGGGCGACGGATCGAAGGCTACCCAGCCCCGCCCGTCGACGTAGGCCTCGACCCACGAGTGGGCGTCGCTCAGCCGCACCATGAAGTAGCGGCCATAGGGGTTCCACTCGCCGTGCTGGAAGCCCGCCACCACCCGGCTCGGGATGCCCTCGCTCCGCAGCATCACCGCCATCGCGGCCGCAAAGTACTCGCAGTTGCCCGACCGGCGCACGAACAGGAACTCCTCGAGCGGCGGCCGCGCGGTCTCGCGCCGGAGCGCGAGCGTGTACCGGTAGCGCGTGCCGAGGTACTCGCGGAGGCGGCGGGCCGCGGTCTCCGGATCGCGGGCGCCCGCGGTGGCCTCGCGGGCGAGGCGCGCGATGTCGGGCGAGATCGCGGGCAGCTGCAGGTAGCGGGCGCGGTCCGCGGGCGCGAGGCCCGGGGTCGGGCGTGCACCCCGCGGGAGCGGGCGGCCCGGTTCCTCCAGCTCGGACTCGACGACGTAGTGCAGCCGGGCGGTCGCGCTCGAGGTGGTGAGGCCGCCCATGTCGTCCGCCACCAGCGTGGGGGCGTGCATCTCCAGCCGGAGCACGCGCGGGGCCCCGAAGACCGCGTCGGTGCCCATCGGCTCCAGGAAGATCTCCTGGCGCAGGAGCGGGCCGGACCCGCGGGGCAGCCCGACCCCGAAGTCGCCGGCGGCCCCGCGGCGCAGGAATCGCCGCGGCGCCACCGCGCTCGACCAGGTACGGCCGTCGAACTGGTCGAAGGCCACCCCGCGCCAGCGCAGCTCCGGCAGCGAGGCCGGCTCCGCCCGCTCGTCGGTGAGGTAGACGCGCATCACCACGGTGTGGTCGCTCTCGATGTCGCCGAAGCTCCCCAGGTCGACCCGATCGGAGAAGCCGGTCACCATGCGGCCGAGCTGGGCCCGCAGCGGCAGCGCGGCCTGGCCCACCCGCGGGATGATGAAGAAGAGACCGCCCGCGAGCGAGAAGGTGATGGCGGCGGCGACCAGGCTCACCCGGGTCAGGGGCCCGCGGAAGAAGACCCGTCGCGTCGAGGAGCTGGCCGCGCCCTCGCGACCGGCCTGCTCGAGCTCGGTCACCACGTGGTTCAGGATCAGCATCCAGGTGCCGAGCACGAGGAAGACGACGAAGACGGCCAGGAAGCTCAGGCTGAAGCTGATGGACGCGGCGGCCACGAGCATGAAGAACGACAGCAGGCCCGCGTCGCGCAGGTCCCGGAGCCCACGCCGCACGAAGAGCCGGAGGAGGATCAGGAACAGGAGCAGGTGCACCATCCCGTCGAGCAGCGAGTAGGCGAGATAGAAGAGATCGACCGTGATGGCCACCGCCGCGGCGCCGACCAGGCCGTAGCCGAGCGCCGGCCGCACCGCGCCGCGGGCCCGCGCCTGCTCGTGCCCCCAGCCCACCAGGATCGCGAGCACCACCAACCCCGTGCCGAGCGGGCCGATGAGCCCCGCCCCGTAGAGCGCGGCCACGCCGGTCGCGACCAGCAGGTAGGTGACGAGGCGGAGCGCGAGGAGGGCCGACATGTCAGGCGAGCGGGACGCGGATCTCGCGCAGGCGCCGGGGCCCGAGCGACGCCGCGCCGTCCACCGGCGGCCCGGCCGGCGTGCGCCCGCCCCCCGCGGCGGCCGGCTCGTAGAGGGCCAGGGCGGTGAGCACGCGCCGCAGCTGCGGGCGACCGTGGCCGAGCGGGACGAAGAGATCGGGGCCGGCCAGCTCCACGCCGGCCCCCGCGCGGACCAGCGCGGTCGCGAGCGAGGCGGCCTCCGAGAGCCCGGTCTCGAGCGCCTCGGTCCCGGCCTGTCCTCGCCCCACCAGGACCACGCGCGTGTCGTGGCTCGTGTCCGCCTCGTGCTCGCGCACCACCAGGGCCTCCGCCTTCGCGCTGCTGCGCCAGTGGATGAAGCGCGGGTCGTCGCCCGGCCGGTAGGGGCGTAGGTTGTAGAGGTCGTTGCCGCGCCCGCGCCGGCGGCCGGCCGTCGGGCCCGCGTCGCCGAGGCGACCGAGCGACTCCGCGGGCAGCGGCCGCACCGCGGGGAACACGAGCACCTCCTCGGTCAGGGCGGGGCGGCCCGCCTTCATGAACAGGCCGAAGGGAAAGCGGGTGGTGATCCGGACGCCGGCGAGCCGCGCACGCCCGCGGCGCGGGAGCGTCTCCTCCCAGGTCGCGAGCCGGTCGGTAGCCGCCTCGATACGCCGGAAGTAGATGAAGCGCGAGGTCGACTCGAGCGCGCGCGCGTCCGGGGCCAGCAGCTCGAGGGTGACCGAATACGACGTGAGCCAGCGCTTGCGGTTGGCCACCGTGGCCCCGAGGAGCGCGGGCCGGCCCGCATACAGCTCCTCCGGGGTGATCGGGGTCAGCGCGAGCCCGCGCATCGCCTGCTCGGAGAGGATGCCCGAGACCACGATCAGGGCGAGGAGCGCGGAGACCAGGAGGTAGAGCAGGTTGTTGCCGGTGTTGATCGCGGCCACGCCCAGCCCCACCGCGACGAAGAGGCACCACCACCCGTCCCGGGTGGGCTTGATGGTGCGGCGCGGGTGGAACAGCCGCCAGATCGCGGCCCGGAGCGGCTTCACCGGGCGGCTATCTCGGGACGGGAACGTCCTGGAGGATGGCGGCGATCGCCGCCTCGCCGTCCATCCCGCTCGCGGCCGCCCCGGCCACCGAGGCCTTCACCATCA
The DNA here is from genome assembly GCA_035493135.1 of Verrucomicrobiia bacterium. Lineage (GTDB taxonomy): Bacteria > Methylomirabilota > Methylomirabilia > Rokubacteriales > CSP1-6 > CAMLFJ01. The sequence continues at coordinate 22,024 of DATJIR010000229.1, read as the reverse complement.
CCCGGTGGGCGAGCGCGGGTCCGGCCAGCTCCTTGATGTCGTCGGGCAGCAGGTAGTCGCGCCCGTCGGCCAGGGCGCGGGCGCGCGCGGCGCGGAGGAGGGCGAGCGAGCCGCGCGGGCTCACGCCGAGCGCGAGCAGGGGCGAGCGGCGGGTCGCGGTCACGAGCGCGACCAGGTAGTCCAGCACCGACTCCTCGGCACGCACGCGCTCAGCCGCCTCCTGGAGGCCCAGCACCTCCTCCGCGAGCACCACCGGCGCCACGCCCGCGGGCGGGGGCGCGGTCTCCCCGCGCAGCACGGCCTTCTCGTCGGCGGCCGTGGGATAGCCGATGCGCAGGCGCAGCAGGAAGCGGTCGAGCTGCGACTCGGGCAGCGGGAACGTGCCCTCGTACTCGCGCGGGTTCTGGGTGGCCAGCACCATGAACGGGCGCGGCAGGGGGTAGGTCGAGTGGTCGAGCGAGACCTGGGCCTCGTTCATGGCCTCGAGGAGAGCCGACTGGGTCTTGGGCGTGGTGCGGTTGATCTCGTCGGCCAGCACGATATTGGTGAAGAGCGGGCCCGGCTTGAACACGAACTCGCCGCCCTTGGGCTCCCACACCGAGACCCCGAGCACGTCGGAGGGCAGCATGTCGGAGGTGAACTGGATGCGCTGGAAGGAGGCCCCGATGGAGCGGGCCAGGGCGGCGGCCAGCGTGGTCTTGCCCACGCCGGGCACGTCCTCGATCAGCAGGTGCCCGCGGGCCACCAGGCCGATGACCGCCAGCCGGACCACCTCGGGCTTGCCCACCAGGGCGCGGCCGACGCTGTCCTCGAGACGGCGGATGATCTCCGTCGAGCCGCCCATAGAGTTCCACTATACCGTACGCGGATTTTTCTCCCCGTCGCCCCGCGCTGGCCCCGCGCGGGCGCCATCGGCTACAATGCGTGCGCGATGGCTCTCCCGATCCCGCCCTCTCCGTCCTGGCCCCGTGACGCACGCGCTGCGTGCGCCTTCACCTTCGACCTCGACGCGGAGACGCTGTGGATGGCGCGCGGGGTCCACGAGCCGGTCACGCTCTCGCAGGGCCGCTTCGGCCCGGTGGAGGCGCTGCCCCGGATCCTCGCGCTGCTGGGGGCCAACGAGATCCGTGGGTCCTTCTTCATCCCGGCGTGGGTGGCGGAGCACCACCCGGACGCGGTGCGGGCCATCGCGGACGGCGGCCACGAGATCGGCTGTCACGGCGACGAGCACGAGCGCGTGAGCGAATTACCCGTCGAGCGCGAGGAGGCGATCCTCGTCCGGAGCCTCGAGGTGCTGACGCGCCTCGGCGGGAAGCGGCCGCTCGGCTACCGGGCACCCGCCTGGCAGCTCTCGGCCGAGACGCTCGGCCTGCTCGGGCGCCACGGCTTCGACTACTCGTCTAACATGATGGACCGGCTGTCGCCCTACCTGCACGAGCCCGCGGGCGGGCGCGCGCTGGTGGAGCTCCCGGTCTCGTGGGTCCTCGACGACGCGCCCTACTTCATGTTTACCGGGCAGCGCTCGATGCAGCCGCCGGGGCCGGTGCTGCAGGGCTGGCTCACCGAGTTCGAGGGGATCACCGAGGCGCGCGCGATGACGAACTTCACCTTCCACCCCCAGATCATCGGGCGGCCCTCGCGCCTGGCCTGCCTGCGCGAGCTCATCGACCACGTGCGCCACACCCCGCGCATCTGGATCGCCTCGCTCGGCGAGATCAGCGCCCACTACCGCGCGACCGCGTCCGGCGCCGCGCGCTAGCGGCCGGCTAGGAGCGGAAGGCGGGGGCGATCTCGGCCATGAACCGATCGAGCGCGCCGAGCCGATCGGTGGGGAGCAGGAACGTGGGGATGAAGAGCATGCCCACCCCGGCGGCCTGGAGCTTGCCGAGCTTGTCGCGGATCTCGCTCACGCTGCCCGCCAGCACCGTGTCGCGGGCCTTGGCTAGGTCGGCACCCATGCGCTTCATGTAGGACTGCTGGATGCGCTCCACTCCGGCGCGGTCGTCCGCGAAGCCCAGCACCATCACCGCCGAGCGCAGGATCTGCTTCGGATCGCGTCCGACCTTCGCGCAGTGCTCGTCGAGGATCCGTCCCTTGTGGGCGAGCGTGGCCGGGCCGCCCCACACGTTCCAGTGATCGGCGTGCTGGGCCGCGATGCGCAGCGTGACCTTCTCGCCCCCGCCGCCGATCATCAGCTCCGGGTGCGGTGTCTGCACCGGCTTGGGCATCAGGGGTGCGTCGTCGAGGCGATAGAAGCGACCCTTGTAGCTCGCTCGCGCCTCGGTCCAGAGCGCCTTCAGCACCCAACACGCCTCGTCCAGCCGCTCGAGCCGCTCGCGGGTGGTGTAGAAGTCCATCCCGTAGGCGCGATGCTCGTTCTCCTGCCAGCCCGCGCCCATGCCGCAGATGAGGCGGCCGCGCGAGATGATGTCGACGTTGGCCGCCATCTTGGCGAGCAGCGCGGGATGCCGGTAGGTGTTGCCGCTCACGATCGTGCCGACGCGCATCCGCTCGGTCCGCGCGGCGAGGGCCGCGAGCGCGGTCCAGCACTCGAGGGTGTCGCCGACCCGGTCCGGAGTGTTCGGCATGAAGTGATCAGTGACGCAGGCCGCGTCCCATCCGGTCCGGTCGCCGTGCTGCCAGAGGGCCAGCACCTCGTCCCACGTGGTTCCGCTCATGCCGGTGAAGAGGGCGAATTTCATGGTGGGTGGATGCTACGAGTGGCCGCGCGGGAGGTCAAGTGGAATCCCGGATCCTGATCATCCATCCGGGCGCGCTCGGCGACGTGCTCCAGGCGGTGCCGGCGCTGCGTGGCCTGCGCGCGCGGGGACGGCTCACCTTCGCGGGCCAGCCGCGGCTCGGCCGCCTGCTGGCGACGCTCGGCGTTGCCGACGAGGCGCGCGCCTTCGACGGGCTCGGGCTCGAGGCGCTCTTCACCGAGTCGCCCGCGCCGCCCGCGGTGGCCGCCTTCCTGGGCAGCTTCACGCGCGTCGTCTCGTGGTTCGGCTCGCGCGACGCGACCTATCGCGCGCGCCTCGCCGCGCTCGCCGCCGACTCGGTGGTGGCCCCGCCGGTGCCCGACGACGACACGCCGGTGTGGCGCCACCTGCTCGCGACCGTCCCCGCGCCGACGCTCGCGGAGAGCGAGACGGTGGCGCCGATCCGGCCGAACGGAGCGCGCCCCGGATCAGCCGGTTTGATAGTCCACCCGGGCAGCGGCGGCGCGTGGAAGCGGTGGCCCGCCGAGCGCTTCGCGGAGGTGATCGCGGCGGTCGCGGTGCGGCCCGCCCTGCCGGTCATCGTCCATCAGGGGCCGGCCGATCGCGCGGCGGTCGAGGCGCTGCTGGCCCGGCTCGATCGGCCCGTCGAGCGGCTCGTGGAGCCCGAGTTACCCGCGCTCGCGGTCGCGCTCGGCGGCGCGCGGGCCTACCTCGGCGGCGACTCCGGCATCAGCCACCTGGCCGCCGCGGTCGGCGCGCCGAGCGTCATCCTGTTCCCGCCCGCCCACCTGCCGCGCTGGACCCCGTGGAGCCCCGCGGCGCGGCCGGTGGCGATGACCGGCGGAGGCAACGAGGTCCAGCGGGTGGTGGCGGAGCTCGCGCGCGCGCTCAGTTCTGCTTCGCGATGACGTGGTCCTTGATCTTGTCGTAGGTCGCCTTCGGCAGCACCTTCTTCTGCACCAGCTCGTCCTTCCGCTTGTAGGGCCGGTTCTGGACGATCTTCTTGGCGTAGGCATCGCCGATGCCCGGGATCGTCTTGAGGTCGGCCTCGCTGGCCGTGTTCAGGTCCAGCGGCTCGTGGGCCGCCTTGTCGTCCTTGGCCGCGGGCTTGGTGTCGCTCTTGGCCGGCGCCGGCGCGGCCTTGGGCGCCTGGGCCCAGACGGTCGGAGCCGCCAGCATGCCGGTCGAGAACAGCACCGCGACGAGCAGGGCAATCAATCGCTTCATGACGGGCCTCCTGGATGGTGACGTGGACTTGACGCCACCGGGATTAGAGCACGGCGATCCCGGCGCGTCCAAGAAAGGTGGGAGCTCAGCGGATGCCCAGCAGCTCCACCTCGAAGATGAGCGTGGCGCCCGGCGGGATGACTCCACCGGCTCCCCGGTCGCCGTAGCCCAGGTGCGCGGGGATGATCAGCTTCCGCTTGCCGCCCACCTTCATCGAGATGACGCCCTCGTCCCAGCCCTTGATGACGCGCCCCTTGCCGACCGGGAACTCGAAGGGGCTGCCGCGGTCCACCGAGCTGTCGAACTTCGTCCCGCTCTTGAGCCAGCCGGTATAGTGCACGCTCACGGTGTCGCCGGTCTTCGGGCGGGCTCCGGTGCCCTCGACCAGGTCCACGTAGCCGAGCCCGGTCGCCGTCTGCACCACCTGGTCCTCGTCGTGATCGCTCATGGGGGTTGGCTCTCCTTTGGCGGTCCATAGTACCAGCGGTGCAGGCGGGCGGGGGCCACCCCGCAGAAGTACAGCAGCCGGAGCATCCACATGAGGCCGATGGTGCGAAGCGGGCCCTCCCGCTCCCACTTGCGGGCCGAGGTGGTCACGCGCGCACGGAGCGCGGCCAGGCGGCCGCGCGCCTTGAGCCGCCGGCAGAGCGCGATGTCCTCCATCAGCGCGATGTCGGGATAGCCGCCGACCGCCTCGAAGGCGGCGCGCCGCACGAAGATCGCCTGGTCGCCGGTGCAGATCGAGGTCGCGCGCGAGCGCGCGTTCATGAACCAGGCGACCATTTCGAGGACGCGACGGCAGCTGTCGAAGCGCACGTCGAACCGGCCGCCGACCACGGCCGGATCCGCCAGCGCCGCTGCGATCACGCCGGGAGCGCCGTCGGGCAGCCGGGTATCGGCGTGCAGGAAGAGCAGCACGTCGCCGCCCGCCGAGCGCGCCCCCGCGTTCATCTGGCGGGCGCGGCCGCGCGCGCCCTCGAGGAGCCGCACCCCGGCGTGGCCCCGCACGACGTCGGGGGTGCCGTCGCGGCTGCCGCCGTCCACCACGATGATCTCGGCGTCGGGGCACGCGCGCCGGAGATCGGGCAGGAGCCGCGCCAGGTTCGCCGCCTCGTCGAGGGCGGGGACCACGACGCTGAGCCTCATTCGGGGGGGCCCGGCCCCAGGGTGATCGCGTCGTAGTAGGCCACCGCGCGCTCGCCGGTATCGTCGGTGTCGGTCATGAGCGCGATGCCCTCGATGCGCGGTGGCTCGCCGCCGCCGACGATCCGGCGGTAGTCCGCGTAGATATCGCGGGTCTCGCTCACCCACGTCCCGGCGAGGGCGGCCCCGCTCCGCACCACCACGACCTTGGCGCGCGCGGAGTACGCGTTGTCGAGCACGGTGCCCACCGGGAGCCGGCTCTCCCACACGTAGTTGAGGGCGAGCCCGGGCGGGTAGCGGCCGTAGACGAGGCGGAAGGCGCTGTAGCGCGCGCGCTCCCACGCGCCCGCGCCCGCGGGGTCGTAGCGGAAGGCCACGTACACGCGCGCCGCGTAGTCGTCGCCCTCCTTGCGGCGCGGGTCGGAGCGGGCGAGCACGCCCTCCACCTTCCATCGCCACGACAGCACGCGGTGGACGCGTGGATCCAGGTCGAGGGCCCGGTAGAGCCCCGAGGCCGACGCGTCGCTCTCGGCGCGGAGCACGAAGCCGGGCCCGTCGCGCCCCACCGTGTACCGGGTGTGGCGCGGCACCCGAGGGAACGTGAGCGCCTCCCAGCCCGGCGGCGGGGCCGCCGGATCCGCGGGCGGGGTGAAGTCGCCCAGCCGGAGGGGCTCGGCCGCGCGCGCGCCCGCCCCGATCGCGCCCAGGCCGAGCAGGACCACGGCCAGGCGCGCGAGCCCGGCGCTCCGCATCACCCCGTCCGCAGCAGGTCGTCGAGCGCGGCGCTGCGCCCGCGCAGCCAGCGCGGCAGCAGCGACAGCACGGTCAGGAGGACGCCGGCCGCGCCCAGCAGCAGCACCATGCGCCGCACGTCCCACGCGCCCGCCACCAGCGCGCCCGCCGCCACCGTGTAGGCGACGGTGGCGGGCAGCATGCAGACGAACGAGGTCGCCAGGTAGGCGCGGAAGGTGATCGAGGTGAGCCCGTACGCGTAGTTCTGGAGGTTGAAGGGGAAGATCGGGACCAGCCGCGTGATCATCACGATCCGCCAGCCGTGGCGGGCCACCGCGCGGTCCATGCGGCCGAGGGCCGGATACGGGGCCATCCACCGCTCCACCGCGTCCCGCGCCGCGTAGCGCGCGATGAGAAACGCCAGCGTCGCCCCGGTGGTGGACGCGATCGAGGCGTACACGGTGCCGCCGACCGGCCCGAACACGAGGCCGCCCAGGATGGTGAGCGGCAGGGCCGGGGCGAAGGCGACCACCGCGACCACGTAGCCGCCCACGAAGACCGCGGGCGCCCAGGGCCCGAATCCGGCGATCCACTCGCGGAGGCGGGCCACGTTCTCGAGCCGGATCAGGTCGGTGAGCCCGAGCGCGCGGACGATCCCCACCAGCGCGAGCGCGATCAGCCCGACCAGGAGCAGCCGCCTGCTCAGTACTTGCCCCGGGCCCGCTCGCGGGCGGGCAGGTTCTCGAGGCAGGTGGTCCACCACCCGGTGCGGATGGTCTCCGCGAACTCGGCGGGCAGCCCCTCGCGCTCCATCTCGCGCGCGAGTGCCTCGTGATCGTAGGCCACGGGAACGAACTCGACCTCGAGATCGACCCCGGCGGTTAGCACCGTGTACCAGACGTTGGTGCGGCCGTCGTTCTCCGGCCGGCCGATCACGCCGACGTTGACCGCGTGGCGTGCGTCCGGCAGCGCGCGGTGCCACTTGATCCCGGTGTGCGTGCACAGCATGACGTCGGCCTCGGCCCGCTCCATCAGGTGCCGCAGGAGCCCGTTCGGGGTGGCCGACTCCCACAGGAACTCGTTGATCACCCGCGGCGAGCCGTGGCACATCAGCACGCGGTGCGGGCCCAGCTTGAGCCGGCGGTGCCGCGGCAGCGCGCCGAGCCACGCCCGGTTCTCGGCCGACGTGCCCTCGAACGTGTAGCGGTAGCTGATCGCCGCGTAGTGGTTGTCGCGCGGGTCGGTGTACCCGCAGCCGCAGTCGGCGCGCCCGGAGGCGAGCGACTCGTCGTAGTTGCCCTGGATGGCGAGCACCCCGTGCTCGCGCAGCAGCGGGAACACCCGGTCCGGGTGTGGGCCGAACCCTCCCATGTCGCCCAGGCAGAACACCGCCTCCACCCCGCGCGCCCGCGCGTCGGCGAGCGTGGCCTCGAGGGCGAGCGCGTTGCTGTAGACGCCCCCGAGCACCGCGATGCGCCGATACTCGGCTAGCCGTTCCGGCATGTCATCCCCGTCCGGTGGCAGGTCACGCACGCCGGGTGGTAGAGCGGCGCGGGCCGGAAGGACTCGGCGAGGCTCCCGGCGGACAGGCGCGCCCCCGGCAGCCCGGCCAGGATCGGGCACGCGTAGACCCCGCCCGCGGCCACCACGCGCGCGTCCGCGCACTGGAGCCGCGAGCGGTCGAAGCCCTCCAGATCCTCCTCGGTGAGCGGCGGCTCATGGCTCGCGGGCTGCCGGCCCAGGGCGAAGACCGGCATGATCTTGAGCCGCGGCCGCTCGACGCCCTGCGCGCGGAGGAAGTCGCGGAAGCGCGCGTGCAGGCCGCCCGGCCCGGGATGCGCGTCGCGCGTGATCTCGGTGGCGGTCACGATGGGCAGGAGCCCGCGCGCGGTCAGGAGACGCACCGCCTCCACCGCCTTCTCCCACGCCCCCTCCCCGCGGACCGCGTCGTTGCGCGCCCGGTCGGGATCGTCGAGGCTCACCCGGATCTCGAGCGAGTAGGGGGCGCGGGCGGACAGCGCGGCGAGCGCGTCGGCCTGCCCGGGGCCGATGAGGGTGCCGTTGGTGAGCACGGTGGTGGGCGCGACCGCGAGGGCGCGCTCGAGCAGGGGCAGGATCTCGCGGTGCAGGAAGGGCTCGCCCCCCGTGAAGTAGATCTCCCCGACGCCCAGCTCCTCCGCCTCGCGGATGGCGCGCCGGATCGTGTCGCCGTCGAGCGGCTTGAGCCATGGCGCGCGCGGCCCGCTCGCGTTGATGCAGTGGCGGCACTCGAGGTTGCACCAGGTGCCGGTGATCTGCACCCAGAGCGTGGAGAGCCCGAGGAACGGGGCGAGCGGGGCGGGGGCCACCGGCGCGCGGGCGAGGGCGGGCGTGCTCATTCGGCCGGCTGGTGCTGCAGCGCCCAGTCGTAGGCGCGATAGGCGTCGCAGGGCCGGGCCCGGCCGCCGACCGCGACGCGCAGCGGGCCCTCGTCGAGATGGCGGAGCAGCAGGGCCCCGATCCCGCCCGCGGCCGCGAAGTCCTCCGCGTACCACTGGAGGATGCGGGAGCAGGTCACGCACCCGCGCGCGTCGAGCGCGACCTCCTGGTTCAGGAAGTTCCGCGCGGCCAGGTCGAGCTGCTGGTCCAGCGCGGCCGCCCGGTAGACCCCGATGGGCGGGCAGGACTGGGCTCCGCACGTGATCGCGAAGTGGATGCGCGGGTCGACCGGCCGCACCGCCAGGGCCAGGCGCCCGTCGCCCGCCGCGAAGGGACGGCGCCGCAGGAGGCCGTGGCGCGCGTTGGCGCGCAGGATGCCGTGCTCGACGTCGTCCGCGGTCACCAGGACGCCGCCGACGCGATAGGCCACGCGGGCGAAGAAGCCGCGCACCTCGCGCACCGTCCGCCGGACGCCCAGGGCCACCACCCCGTGGAAGACCAGGGCGTTGTAGACGTTGATCCAGAACGCGAGCCGGTCCGCGCGCCCGGCGAGGCCGCCGAGGTCGACCGCGGGCAGCGCGTCCGCCACCGCGGCGACCCGGGCCCACTCCGGCGAGCCGCGCAGCGCGCGGTAGTCGAGCCGCCCGTCCGCGCGGGTGAACGCCCCGATCGCGCCCAGCACCGCGCGCTGCAGGCGCTCGGCGACCTCGGCGGCGCCCGCGGCCGCGGCGCCGGGCCCGGTGGGATCCGGGTTCAGCACGATCCGCCCGAACGTCGGTCTCATGTGGCTCAGCATGCGCGCGTCACGACGGAGGATGTCACAGCGCGGTGAAATCAGACGAACACGCCCTCGGGCAGGAACGCGGACACGATCCAGTTGGGCGCGTCCACGATCTCGCTGATCTTGAGATCCACCGTGACGCTGCACAGGATGTAGGCCTCCTCCCGGGAGAGCCCACGCTCGCGCACGAGATGGTCGATCATGTAGCGCACCGCCTGCTGGGAGGCCGCGAAGAGGTCGGGCCCGTGCGCGGTGGTGGCGAACCAGGGGCCCGGCGCGGTCGACGAGGGGGGGCGCGTGGTGCGCAGCTGCGGCTCGGCGAGGCCGCGGTCGCGCTCGAGGCCGAAGCGCGCGGTCACCCGGCCGCTCATCTCCACCGCGGTGACGCAGACCTCGCCGTCGCCCTGGATCGCGTGGGTGTCGCCCACGCAGAACAGCCCGCCCTCCACCCACACCGGCAGGTAGAGCGTGGAGCCGGCGGTGAGCTGCTTGATGTCCATGTTGCCGCCGTTCTTGCGGGGCGGCATCGTGCTGTGCCCCCCGGGCAGGTCGAGCGCGGTGCCCATCACGCCCGGGAAGGGATCGATCGGCACCGCGAGGCGGCGTCCCGCGCGCGCGTGGGCGCCGTCGCTCAGGTCCCAGATCTGGAGATAGGGCTTGGCGAAGTCCGACTCGGGCAGCAGGCCGCGGCCCGGCCGGATCGCGGTCCAGCCGAAGTCGGCCGGCTTCACCTCCAGGATGTCGACCACCAGCACGTCGCCCGGCCGCGCGCCCCGGACCCGCACCGGCCCGGTCAGGGGATGGCCGCGGAAGGGACCGCGCGCCAGCACGTCGGCGTGGGTGGAGGCGCGCGAGTAGTACCGGTCGGCCGCGTCGCGCGTCTCGAACACCACCGTGTCGCCGGGCTCGATCTCGAGCCGCGCGGGAATCGCGTTGTTCCACTCGTACTGGACCTGGCCGGCGTCGAGGTAGTGGACCATGGGCTCGAAGTATACACGCGGGCGCGGGCCCTTGTTGTCGCGCGGAGGCCGGAGTATGCTCCGCGCCACGATGTCGACCCGCCTGGAGACGCCGACCCCCGGGCCGCGCGTCAGCCAGGCGGCCAACGGGACCCGGCCGGCGCCCGTCCCGCGCCTGCCCGACCTGCCCGAGCCGCCGGCCGACGGCGTCTTCCCGGCCATCTTCGTCATCTCGGCGGCGACCCTGCTCCTCGAGCTGACCCTGACCCGCATCTTCGACGTGGTGCTGTGGACCAACCTGGCGAGCTTCATCGTGTCGAGCGCGATCTTCGGGCTCGGGCTCGGCGGCATCGCGGTCATGCTGCGGCCCGCCCTCTCGCGGGCCGACCGGCCGGTGGTCTGGGCCGCGCTCGCGTTCGCGGGCACGGTGCTGCTGCTGCTGCCCGCGATCACCCGGCTCCCCTTCGACTTCGGGGCGGTGCTCACCCACCCCGCGCGCCAGCTCGCGAGCTTCGCCGCGCTCTACGCCGCGCTGCTCGCCCCGTTCTTCGCCTCCGGGGTGGTCATCGCGGCGGTCCTGACCCGCCACTCCCACCGCGTCGACCGCCTCTACTTCTGGGATCTCCTGGGCGCGGGGCTCGGCACGCTCGGCATCGTGTGGCTCCCGAGCCTGATCGGGCCCGCCGCGATGCTCGTGCTCATCGCCGCGGCCGGAGCGGGAGTGGCCGGGCTGCTCGCGCCCGGACCCCGCCGCGCCCGCACGCTCGCGCTCGCCGCGGGGGGCGTCGTGGTCCTCGTCGGGCTCGCCACCGTGGAGCGGATCGACTTCGAGACCCACGTGCCGAAGGGAGACATGGACGTCGGCGAGGCCACCCACCGGGCCGAGTACTCCCGCTGGGATCCCGCCGCGAAGATCGACGTGCTGCCCTGGGAGGTGCCGTTCCTGCGCCGCATCGTCTACGATGGCGGCTCGCAGCGCTCCTTCTACTACCGGTTCGACGGCGACCTGGCCCGGGCGCGCGCGCGGTACTTCGACCTGGTGGACGGCCGCACCCGCTACAACATCGGGCGCTACGTGGCCTTCGCCTACTGGCTCAAGCGGGATACGCCGATGCGCGCGCTGGTGATCGGCAGCGCGGGCGGGCAGGAGGTCCTGGCCGCGCTGACCTTCGGCGCGGCGCGGGTCGACGCGGTGGAGATGGTGTGCGCGGTGATCCAGGCCGCACGGGGCCCCTACGCGGAGTTCACCGGCCACCTCTACGACCACCCGCGGGTCCGCCCGGTCTGCGACGAGGGCCGCAGCTACCTGCGCCACACCCGCGACCGCTACGACGTGATCCAGATCCACAGCAACCACACCACCTCGAGCGTGGCGCAGGGCGCGGGGGCCATGGACCCCGTCTACCTCGAGACGGTGGAGGCCTATCGCGAGTACCTGAGTCATCTCGCCGACGACGGCATCCTCCAGATCAACTACTACGTGTACCCCCGCATGCTCACCACCGCCGCGCAGGCGTGGCACGATCTCTTCCCCGACCGCGACTTCGCGCGGCACGTGATCATCGAGGGCAGCGGCTGGTCCGAGTTCATGATGCCGACTCTGCTCGTGAAGCGGTCGCCGTGGACTCCGGAGGAGATCGCGGCGGCCCGGGGCTTCGTGAGCCCGCAGTTCGCGTCGGAGCCGGACCGCACCTACAGCCTCGTGTACGCCCCCGGCCAGGCGGAGGCGGCCAACGTGCCGGCGGCGCTCTTCCGGGTGCCGCTCGACCCCGCCCTCGTGGCCCGCCTGCCGTACCAGGTGACGCCCACCACCGACGCGCGGCCCTTCTTCCGCGACCTGCGAAAGCACCTCCACCGGATCGAGCCCGACGCGGCCGGCTACGTGCCTGCGACCACCGCCGGCTTCATCAACGCGAGCCTGATGGGCCCGATCCCGCGGGATCGGATCCATCTCTACCTGCTCGGCGGACTCTCGGTCGCGATGGCCGGCCTCTTCCTCTGGTACCCGATCCACTGGATGCGGCGCCGCGGGCTCCCGAGCGCGGGCGCGCTGCCCACCGCGGTGTACTTCGGCTGCCTCGGCGTCGGCTTCATCGTCGTGGAGGTCGTGCTGATCTCGAAGTTCGTGGTGCTGATCGGCTTCCCGATCTACGCGATGGCCGCGGTGCTCTGCACGCTGCTCGTCGCGGCCGGCGTGGGCAGCCGGCTCTCCGGCTGGCTGGGGCGCCGCCACCCCGCCTGGGCGATCGGCGTCTTCCCGGTGGTCGCGCTCCTGATCGGCGCGGTGGTGGCCGCCTTCCCCTACGCGCGGGACCTCGCGCTCGGCCTGGGCCAGCCCGCGCGCATCGCGCTCTCCGCCGCCCTGCTGCTGCCCCTCGGCGTCGGCCTCGGCATGCCGTTCCCGCTCGGCATCGCCGCCCTCAGCCGGCTGGCCCCGCGCCTGGTGCCCTGGGCGTGGGGGGTCAACGGCTTCATGACCGTGGTGGGCTCGCTGATCGCCGCGCTCCTGTCGATCCGATTCGGCTTCGACGTGACGCTGCTCGCGGCGGCGGGCGTTTACCTGGTGGCGATGGGCGCCTGGCTCGCGCTCGACGTATGAGCACCACCGGCGAGCTCTGGCGGGCCATCGAGCCCATCTACGCGGCCATCCTCGCGCACCCGTTCCTGCGCGGCCTGACCGACGGCTCGCTGCCCGGCGAGACCTTCCGCTTCTACGCGGTGCAGGACGCGCTCTACCTGCGGGACTTCGCCCGCGCCCTCTCGCTGGCCGCCGCCCACGCCCCCCGCGAGGAGTGGATCATCATGCTGAACGAGCACGCGGCGGGCGCGCTCACGGTGGAGCGCACCCTGCACGAGTCCTTCTTCAAGGACTGGGGCCTCACCCCCGAGGCGGTGGCGACCACGCCCCTGGCCCCCACCAACGTCGCGTACACCTCGTACCTGCTCGCGGTGGCCTCCGGCCGGCCGTTCCACGAGGCGATCGCCGCGCTGCTGCCCTGCTACTGGATCTACTGGGAGGTGGGCAAGACCCTCGAGCGCGCGAGCTCGCGCGACCCGCTCTACGCGCGCTGGATCGGCACCTACGCCTCCGAGGAGTTCGGGGCGGTGGTGCGGGCCGTGCTCGCGTGCACCGATACCCTCGCGGCCCCGCTCGGCGACGACGACCGCCTCGCGATGCGGCGCCACTTCGTGACCACCAGCCGGTACGAGTGGATGTTCTGGGACATGGGCTGGCGCCGCGAGGCCTGGCCCGTCTGATCCCCGGGTGAGGGGCGTGCTAGACTACGCCCGCGACCCCACCATCCCGCGTCCGGAGGACCACACGATGACCCGACCGAGCCGCTACGCCACAGGCGTCCTGGCCGTCCTGCTGGCGGTCGCGCTGCCGGCCGCGGCGGCCGAGACGGTCAAGCTCGGCGACCTGCCCGCCATCTCCAACGCCGGCATCTACATCGCCATCGAGAAGGGCTTCTTCCAGGCGCGCGGCGTCACGGTGGACATCGAGCGCTTCGCCTCCGCGGGCAAGATGACCGCGCCGCTCGCCACCGGGCAGATCGACGTGTCGGTGGGCTCGCCCTCCGCGGGCCTGTTCAACTCGATCGCCTCCGGCATGGACTTCCGCATCGTGGCCGACAAGGGGCAGGTGCGGCCCGGCTACAACTTCACGCCCCTCATCGTCCGCAAGGACCTCGTCGACTCGGGCAAGGTGAAGACGTTGAAGGACCTCAAGGGCCTCAAGGTCGCCAACGGGGCCAAGGGCATCAACTTCGACTTCTTCCTCGCCAAGATGATGGAGCACGCGGGCCTCACCTACGACGCGCTCGACGTGGTCTACATGTCCTATCCGGACGGGGTCAAGGCGCTGGCCAGCAAGGCGGTCGACGCCGCCTTCGCGCCCGAGCCGTGGGGCGCGCGGGCCGAGCAGGAGAAGGTCGGCACGCGCCTGTTCCTGACCGAGCAGGTCCCGGCCCTCGCCACCTTCCAGGTCGCGGTGATCATGTACAGCGGCAAGTTCATGAAGGAGCGGCCCGCCGTGGCCCGCGCGTTCATGCAGGGCTACGTGCAGGGGCTCAGGCTCTACGATCGCAAGGGCGGCCTCAAGGACCCGGAGATCGCGGCCATCCTGGCCAAGCACCTCAAGCTGCCCGTCGAGACCATCCAGGCCACCCTGCCCGTCTATCTCGATCCGAGCGGCCGGCCGCGCGTGCAGGATCTCGCCGCGTTCCAGGACTGGTTCCACCAGATGGGCTGGGTGAAGGAGAAGGTGCCGATGGACCGGGTGGTGGACCTCTCCTTCCTCGAGTAGTCGCCCACCGCGCCTCCCGCCGTGCTGCTCGCCCTTCGCGACATCGGCAAGACCTGGCACATCGCGCGCACCGGCGAGCGGGTGAGCGCGCTCGAGGGCATCACTCTCGACGTCACGCCGGGCGAGTTCCTGATCCTGCTGGGCCCGTCGGGCTGCGGCAAATCCACCCTGCTGCAGATCATGGCTGGCCTCGAGGCGCCGTCCTCGGGCGCCATCGACTTCCCGGCCGGCGTGGGCGGACGGGCCAAGCTCACCAGCATGGTGTTCCAGGACTACGCGCTCTTCCCCTGGCGCACCGTGCTCGCCAACGTGACCTTCGGCCCGGAGGTGCGCGGCGTCCCGCGCCGCGAGCGCGAGGCGCGGGCGCGGCAGCTGATCGATCTGGTCAACCTGGGCGGCGCCGAGCACCGCTACCCGCACGAGCTCTCGGGCGGCATGCGCCAGCGCGTGGCCCTGGCCCGCGCGCTCGCCAACGACCCCCAGATCCTCCTCTTCGACGAGCCGCTCGCCGCGCTCGACTCGCAGACGCGGCGGGTCATGCAGGACGAGCTGCTGCGCATCTGGGCCGAGACCGGCAAGACGTTCGTCTACGTCACCCACAGCCTGCAGGAGGCGGTCCTGCTCGGCACCCGCATCGTCCTGATGACCGCGGGCCCCGGACGCATCAAGCAGGTGGAGGCGGTGACGCTGCCCCGGCCGCGGCACCTGACCGGGCGGGCGGAGGCCGCGCTGCTGGACCGTCTCGACGCGCTCCTGGGTGAAGAGGTCAAGCGGGCAATGGCCTCGTGACCGCGTCGCACTGGCGGCAGATCGCCTCGGTCGCCGGGCTGCTGCTCGCGTGGCAGATCCTGGTGCAGGCGGGCCGGATCAATCCGCTCTTCCTCCCCGCCCCGCTCTCGGTGCTCGGCTCCATGTGGGAGATGACGCGCTCCGGCGAGCTGCCCTGGGCGGTGCTGGCGAGCCTGAGCCGGGTGATCCAGGGCTTCGTCTACGGCTCCCTCGCCGGCGTGCTGCTGGGCCTGCTGTCCGGCGCCATCCGGTGGGTCGAGGACCTGCTCGATCCGTGGGTCGCGGCGGTGTACCCGATCCCCAAGTCGGCCCTCTTCCCGCTCTTCATGCTGTGGTTCGGGCTCGGCAACCCGTCCAAGATCGTGACCATCGCGGTCGGCGTGCTGTTCCTGGTGCTGGTGAACACCATGACCGGGGTGCACGCGATCAACCCGGTGCTGCTCAAGGCCGCGCGCGACCTCGGGGCGAGCCGCCCGCAGGTCTTCGTCAAGGTGATCCTGCCCGGCGCCCTGCCTAACATCTTCACCGGCCTCCGTCTCGGCGCGGGCATGGCCCTCATCCTCGTCTTCATCACCGAGATCGAGGCCACCAAGACCGGCCTGGGCTTCCTGCTGTGGGAGGCCTTCCAGCTCATGGACACGCGGCACGTGTTCGTGGGTGTGGTAACGTTCGGCCTGCTGGGGGTGGCGACCACCTGGCTGCTGCAGTGGCTGGAGCGGGTCACCTGCCCGTGGATCCAGCGCTCGAACTAG
The DNA here is from genome assembly GCA_035493135.1 of Verrucomicrobiia bacterium. Taxonomy (GTDB): domain Bacteria; phylum Methylomirabilota; class Methylomirabilia; order Rokubacteriales; family CSP1-6; genus CAMLFJ01. Next base: position 6,197 of record DATJIR010000229.1, on the reverse strand, counting down.
ACCAAACCCAGAGAGGCGCGCCATGGCACAGGACCTCCCCGGATACCTCGATCAGATCAAGCGCACCCGGCCCGACGACCTGCTGGTCGTCTCGAAGGAGCTCGACCCCGCCTTCGAGATCACCGCGCTGGTGGTGAAGCTCGAGCGCGAGGCCCGTCGCCGCCCGGTGGTGATCTGCGAGCGCGTGCGCGGCACGAGCTTCCCGGTGCTGACCAACCTCCACGCGAGCCGCTCGCGCCTGGCGCTGGCCATGGGCTCGGCCCCCGACGAGATGCTGGCCACCTACCTGCGCGCGATGGACAAGCCGATCCCGCCGCGGGTGGTCGCGACCGGCCCGTGCAAGGACGTGGTGCTGACCGGCGACCGCGTCAACCTCTACGACCTGCCCCAGATCCTCCACCACGAGGGCGACGCGGGCGCCTATCTCACCTCCGCGATCTCCTTCGCCAAGGACCCGACCAGCGAGACCTGGAACTGCGCCTACAACCGGCTGATGATCCAGGGGCGCGACCGCACCTCCATCCACCTGACGCTCGGCAAGCACCTCTGGGAGTTCCAGCGCATCGCGGAGTCGCTCGGCCGGCCGTTGCCGGTGGCCTTCGCCATCGGAGTGCACCCCGCGATCGCGCTCGGCTCGCTCGCCATCGGCTCCATCGACGAGGACGAGCGCGCGATCATGGGCGCGCTGCTGCGCGAGCCGCTCGAGCTCGTGAAGTGCGAGACCTCCGACGTGCTGGCCCCCGCGCACGCCGAGATGATCATCGAGGCGGAGATCCAGCCCGGGGCGCGAACGCCCGAGGGCCCGTTCGGCGAGTTCACCGGCTACAGCCTGGGCGAGCGACAGCGCGAGGTGGTGCAGGTCAAGGCCATCACCCACCGGCGGGGCGCCTACTTCCAGGACATCACGGTGGCCCACCTCGACCACATGCTGCTCTCGACGATCCCGATGGAGGCCAATCTCTACCGGGCGGTCCGGGCGATGGTGCCGTCGGTGAAGGCGGTGCGGGTGCCCGCGCCCTTCACGTGCTACGTCTCGCTCGAACAGCGCCTCATCGGCCAGGCCAAGAACGCGATCCTGGCCGTGCTCGGCGCCGATCTCTACATGAAGCGCGTGGTGGTCGTCGACCAGGACGTGAACATCTTCGACGACCGGCAGGTCACCTGGGCCATCGCCACCCGCTGCCAGCCCGACCGCGACATCACGATCGTGACGAACGCGCGCGGCTCGGACCTCGATCCCTCCACCAAGGAGGACGGCTACTCCGCCAAGTGGGGCGTGGACGCAACGGCCAAGCCTTCGCTCGCCGGGTACACCCCGCGCCATCGCGTGCCGCCCGAGGTGTGGAAGCGCCTGAACCTGAAGGACTACGCGGAGTAGGCCGTCGGAATCGCCCGGGCGCGCTCACCTCGTGACGACCGAGCGAAGTCCCAACCTCGCCGCGCTCCTCGCCGATGCCGCGCGCCGGCGACCCGATCACCCGGCGCTGCTCTGGGACGGGGGCGCGCTCTCCTGGCGCGATCTCGAGGCGCGCGCGGCCGCCATGGCGCGGCGGCTCGCCCGCGAGGGCGTGGGCGCGGGCGACGTCGTCGCGCTCCTGCTGCTCAACTCGTGGGGGCTGGCCGCCGCGCTCTGGGGTGGTCTCGCCCTCGGCGCGACGGTGGTGCCGCTCAACCCGCTGCTGGCCGCCGACGAGCGCGAGCGCATCCTCGGCCACCTGGGCCCGCGGGCGGTGGTCGACACCGCGCCCGCCGAGGAGACCGCCGAGGCGCCGCCGATCGCGGCGGTCACCGCCCCCGGCATCATCCTCTACACGTCGGGCAGCACCGGGCAGCCCAAGGGCGCGGTGCTCTCCCACGCCGCGCTCGCGGCGGCCAACGAGTCCTGGGCCGGTCCGGTGATGGGCCTCACCGCGGCCGACCGGGTGCTGGCGGTGCTCCCGCTCGCGCACTCGTTCGGCCTCAACGGCGCGCTGCTCGCTCCGCTCCTCGCCGGCGCGACCGTGGTGCTGCAGGAGCGCTTCACGCCGGAGGGCACGCTGCGGGCGATCGCCCGGCACCGGGCGACGGTGTTCCCCGGCGTCGCCACCATGTTCGCGCGCATCCTCGAGTCGCCCGCGCTCGACTCGGCCGACCTGTCGAGCCTGCGCCTGGCCGTCTCGGGCGCGGCGCCTTGCCCGTGGACGCTGGCCAGCGAGTGGCGCCGGCGTACCGGAGTGCGCATCGTGCGCGGCTACGGCATGACCGAGCTGTTCCGCCCGATCTCGTACCTCGCGGCGGAGGCGACCGACCGGCCGGACTCGATCGGCCGCGCGGTGCCCGGCGTCGAGCTGCGCGTGGTCGAGGACGAGCTGTGGATCCGCTCGCCCGCCGCGATGGACGGCTACCTGCGCGCCCCCGAGGAGACCGCGGCGGTGCTCGCCGCCGACGGCTGGTTCCGGACCGGCGACCTGGCCACGATCTCCGCCGACGGCTACGTCAGCATCGTGGGGCGCAAGCGCGAGCTCATCCTCCGCGGCGGCTACTCGGTGGTCCCGGGCGAGGTGGAGCACGCGCTGCTCGCGCATCCCGCGGTGGCGGAGGCGGCGGTGATCGGCGTCGCGCACCCGGAGCTGGGCGAGGAGGTGGCCGCGTTCGTGACGCTGCGGACGGGGGCGCGGGTCGAGCCGGAAGATCTGATCGGGTTCTGCCGGGAGCGGCTGGCCGGCTACAAGTACCCGCGGCGGGTGACGGTCGTGGAGGCGATGCCCCGGAGCGCGACCGGGAAGATCCTGAAGGCGAAGCTCGGATAGGGAGGCGAGCGGCGTGGAGGTGCTCCCCCCACGCCGCCCCTATGTGAACGCGCGGCTCTCGTCGCGCGGCTGGTTGGCCCGCCTACTTCTTCGGCTGCTCGGGCGCCTTCGTGTCCGGCGCCTTGGTCTCGGGGGTCTTCTCGGCGGCCCCCTTCTCGGTCTTCTTGGACGAGGCGTGACGCTTCTTGGTGCCGTGCTTGGCCGCGCTGCCGTCCTTCTTGTCCATCTTGTCCATCTGGGTGTCGCCCTTCGCCGGAGCGGGCGTCGTGGTCGGAGCCGGCGTGGTCGGGGTCTGCGCGAGCGCGGGACCGGCCACCCCGATGGCGAACACCGTCGCGGCCACGAGGGACATCACGTGAGTCGTCTTCATGGAGAAGCTCCCCTCTCTCTTCGTTGAGTGTGCTGGTGAGTGCTGGTTGGTTGAGTGCGCAGTGGTTGCGCTAGTTGAACAGATTCGTGAAGAAGCTCTTCACGCTGTGGCCGAACGATACGGCCCCCTCCTTCGTCCTGGTCCAGGCCGACTTGGCCTCGGGCTCCGCTGCCCGTCCCGCCTCCTTCATCCGCTCGCCCGCGGTCTCGGCACCGCCGACCACCGTCTTGCCGATGCCTTTCGCGGTGTCCTCGACGCCGCGACCGATCTGCTTGGCGCCGCTCTCGACCTGCGCGGCGCCTTCCCGCGCCTTCGTGTCGTCCGCCGCGCCGACCGGGGCCGCGACCGCGACCAGCGCCAGCAGTGCGACGAATCCCGTGAGCGGGTTCTTCACTGCCCTCCTCATCACCGTCCTCCTTATCTCGTGGGTGTAACTTTGTGAACCGCGAGAAAGTTCACCGGCAACCCACATGCCAGCGAGGACGGGGAGCGGGCGCCGCGAATCGGGCGCCTGTACGCCGGTTGGCGTGACGCCGCCACCGGCGCCATGGAGGAATTACACGCCGGGCGTGTAAGGATTACCAGGAGAAGACGTGCGTGGGCGTCAGCTCGACGATGACGGAATCCGACTCGCCGAGCGCGGCCTCGCGCGGGTACTGCGGATACTTCGCGTAGAGACGGCGGCGGAGCCGGCGAAAGCGCGGGCCGCGCTCGATCACGCGTCCGGTGCCCTGCACCATCACCCCGGTGATCTGAGACCAGTCGTCCGAGTAGACGTCGACGGTCAGGGCGAGGCGTGCGTTCGCGCGCACGTTGCGAACCTTGCGGCCGCGGCGGCCCGAGCCGAAGTAGATCTTCCCGCCCACCACCACGTGGCAGACCGGCACGAGATGCGGCATCCCGCCGCCGACGGTGGCGACGTGCGCCACCCGCTCCCACTCCAGCAGCTTCGCCTGCGCCTTCGTCAGTCGCATGTGTCGCCTCCGTGAAGATCGAGTGTACTGCACGGGTGCATTGACCCCCGGTGAAGCCTTGTTGTAGATTCCACCGCATGAAAAGCAAGGCATCGACCAAGAAGTCCAAGACGTCGTCCGCTCGCGCCAAGGCCAAGCCCCAGCCGAAGCCGGCGGCCCGGAAGGCGGCGGCCAAGGCCCCCGCGGCCCGGGCCACCGTCGCCGCGGCTCCCAAGGCCGCGGCCTACACCCCGAAGCCGATCGAGGGGATCGGCTGGGCGCCCTTCCGCTACAGCCGGTAGCTCCTCCCTCGCGCGCCCGGATCTCCGGGCGCGCCCGGGTCGGGCGGGTGGCCGTGCTGGGCGCCCTCCTGCTCCTGCCGCTGGGCGGGGGCTGCACGCCCCTGGAGCGCCTCGGGCAGAACTGGTGGGAGCTCCGCCGCGACTCGTCCGGCCAGGCGCCGGACCCGAGCACCGCCCCCGACGCGGTCATCCAGGTCTACGCGGCCCGGGCCGTGGGCTGGCGCGGGGTGATGGCGGTGCACACCTGGGTGGCCGTCAAGCCGAGCGGGGCGCCCGCCTACACCCGTTACGAGGTGATGGGCTGGGGCGTCGGCCGCGGCGCGCCGGCCATCCGGGTGAACCGCGCCGGGCCCGACGACTACTGGTTCGGCAGCCGCCCCGAGCTGCTGGTGGACCGGCGGGGCGAGGGCGTCGATGCGCTGATCACCCGGGTCCGGGCCGCGGTCGAGGCCTACCCCTACCCGGCCAGCTACTGGACCTGGCCCGGCCCGAACAGCAACACGTTCACCGCCTACCTGGGACGGGCCGTGCCCGAGCTACGCCTGGGCCTGCCCGCCACCGCCATCGGCAAGGACTTCATCCCGGGCGGGCTCCCGGTCGCCATGAGCCCTTCCGGCACCGGGTTGCAGCTCTCGCTCCTGGGGCTCCTGGGCGTGACGGCGGGCGCGGAGGAGGGGCTCGAGCTGAACGTGCTGAGCCTCACGTTCGGGGTCGACGTGAAGCGGCCGGCGCTGAAGCTGCCGGTGGTGGGCCGGCTCGGCTTCAGCCGGCCGCCCCCGCCCCCGGCCCCCGAATAGTGTGACCGGTGAGGCGGGGCTGGGCTCTAGTTGCGACGCTGACCGTGGCGCCGCCGGGAGGACATGCCGATCCCGGCCAGGCTCGTCCCCAGCAAGAGTAGGGTCGAAGGCTCGGGGACCGCGTCGACTAGGAGCCCCGAGTCCACGATGGGGTCCCTCACGTCGACCACGCCGAAGGCCAGGGTGACATTCCCTCCGGTAAGCGGGTCGCTGAGGAACGTGTGCCAACCCGTTTGCTGAAAGAATCCGGTGATCGAGAGAAACGCGTCACTGGTCGTGGCGTTCGTGTCGGCGAGCTCCGTGTAGGACAAGTCGATAATGGCAAACGAGGTGTCGTTGAAGGCCGACGGACCCCCGAACGACGGAGTCGCCTCATTGGTGAGGAAATTCCAAGCGAACTGAATCCGGTCTCCAGAGTTGACCGAGAAGGTCTGCTTGATCCCGGACCCTTCAGTGGCAAATCCGCCTCCAGCTCCGCCTCCCGGGGGAAATGCGCTCACGAAATTGCTGAGGCTACCGGCGGCAAGGCCGAGGAACGACTCCAGCGAACCCACCGGAACCGCACCCACGCCGGTACTCAGGAAGCCTTGAAAATTGCCTTCCAACGGGGCAATCCCAAAATCCTTGTTGAGGACCGATGTCGAGCCGATTGTGCTCCACCCTGTGAAGTCACCTGTCTCGAAGCCCGGGTTGATGATGGCCGCCGGGAGCGGACTGGCGGACAGGGCGAGTGCGACCACGACCAGGATAGCGATGGTGCGGACCTGCATGGCGTGTTCCTCCACTGCCCGCCCGACACATCAACGACCATCATTCGGGCGCCCGCTGAGGCGGTGGGCTCGGGGTGGGATCGAGCGGCCATCGCGTGCTGCCCCGCCCGACTATGGCTGCCGTCGCCGGCCGGGCTTCAGCCGGCAGCCTGCGCTCCCGGCCCTCGCGTGATCGTCTCCCAGCCGGCCTCGGCCAGCGGCCGCGCCCGCTCCCCG
>DATJIR010000228.1:0-7650 GCA_035493135.1 Verrucomicrobiia bacterium | reverse complement strand
GATGCCCAGGTGATCCAGCAGGTCGCGCAGGTCGAGCACCCAGTGGCCGAAGGTGACCCGGGTGGGGTCGGCCGGGCTCTCCGATCGGGCGTGGCCGCGCGGCTCCCAGAGGACGAGCCGGTGCCGGGCGGCCAGGGCGTGGACGTTGGGCTGCCACATGCCCGCGTTGCCGCCGATGCCGTAGGCCAGGAAGAGCGGGTCGCCGGTGCCGTGCGACTCGTAGTAGATGCGGACGCCGTCGGTCGTCGTGAAGTGCGCCACGGGCTCCTCCCCCGAGGGTTGTGGTAAAAGAGGGTTCTATGGAACGGTCCTTCGCGGAGGAAGTCAAGCAGCTGGCGCTGGGGGAGGGGCAGGTGCTCCGGGGCGAGGGAATCCTCGCCATCACCAAGGCGCTGCTGCAGTCCGGGGTCTCCTACGTGGGCGGCTACCCGGGCGCGCCGGTCTCCCACCTGCTCGACGTCCTGGCCGACGCCAACGAGTCGCTGCTCCGGCCGATGGGCGTCTACCTCGACGCCTCGGCCAACGAGGCGGCGGCGGCCGCCCTGCTCGGCGCGTCCATCAACTATCCGATGCGCGGCGCGGTGACCTGGAAGTCGATCGTGGGCACCAACGTGGCCGCGGACGCGCTGTCGAACCTGGCCTCGGCCGGCGTGGTCGGGGGCGCGCTCATCGTGGTCGGGGAGGACTACGGGGCGGGCGCCAGCGTGATCCAGGAGCGCACCCACTCCTTCGCGCTCAAGTCGTCGCTGATCCTGATGGATCCGCAGCCCACGCTGCAGAACCTGGCCCGCATGGTGGAGGAGGGCTTCGGCATCTCCGAGGCCTCCAACCTTCCAACGGTTATTAGTTTGCGGATACGTGCTGCGCACATGCGCGGAAGCATGGTCTGCCGCGACAACGTCCGTCCCGCGGTGGGCATGAACGCTCCGCTCGAGCGCCACTCGTTCGACTACTCGCGCCTGAGCCATCCGCCGTCGACCTACACGCAGGAGGCGCAGAAGTTCGAGCGGCGCCTGCCGGCGGCCCGGCGCTACGTCGTGGACCGCGGGCTCAACGAGGTGCGGCCGGGCGAGGACAAGGGGCTCGGCATCATCCTCCAGGGCGGGCTCACCCCGACCGCGCTGCGGGCGCTCGAGCTGCTGGGCGCGGCCGACGCCTACGGGCGGAGCCGGATCCCGTTGCTGATGCTCAACGTGATCCACCCCCTCGTGCCGGACCAGCTGCTGGGCTTCCTCGAGGGCAAGGAGCGCGTGCTGGTGCTGGAAGAGGGCATGCCGAGCTTCATCGAGCAGGAGCTGAAGGCGCTGGCCTACGACCACGGGCTCACCCCGCGCATCCACGGCAAGGACGAGGTGGCGGCCCAGGGCGAGTACGTGCCCGAGGTGGTGCTGGCCGCGCTCGCGCGCTTCCTGGGCGGCGACGCGGAGGGGCGGCGCCAGGCCCTCACCGCGCACGTCGGGCAGGGGCGGGCGGTGCTCCGGACGCCCTTGCCCAAGCGGCCGCCCGCCTTCTGCACCGGCTGCCCCGAGCGGCCGGTGTTCAGCGCGCTCAAGATCGCGCAGCGCGAGCTGGGCGAGACCCACGTGGCCGCCGACATCGGCTGCCACGCCTTCGCCACCCTGCCGCCGTTCAACCAGGGCAACACCATCCTGGGCTATGGCATGAGCGTGGCCTCCGCGAGCGCGGTGGCGCCCAGCTTCGACAAGCGCGTCATCTCGATCCTGGGCGACGGCGGCTTCTGGCACTCGGGGCTCACCGCGGGCGTGGCCAACGCGGTCTTCAACAAGCAGGACTCGATCGTGGTGGTGCTGGAGAACTTCTACACCTCGGCCACCGGCCAGCAGGCCAACCCCTCGTCGGGGAAGAACCCGCGCGGCGACGCGGTCAAGATGTCGATCGCCGACACCATCCGGAGCCTCGGGGTGTCCTGGATCAAGACCGTGAACCCGTACCGGGTCGCCGACACCTTGAAGGTGATCAAGGACGCGATGACCACCGCGACCGGCGGGCTCAAGGTGATCATCGCGCGCGCCGAGTGCCAGCTGGAGCGTCAGCGCCGCGTGAAGCCGGAGACGGCGGCGCGCCTCAAGGCGGGCGGACGGGTGGAGATGCCGCGCTTCGGGGTCGATCCCGACGTGTGCACCGGCGACAAGTCGTGCATGCGCTTCAACGGCTGCCCGTCGCTCACCCTCAAGGACAACCCGGATCCGCTGCGCGACGATCCGGTGGCGCACGTGGACAGCAGCTGCGTCGGGTGCGGGCTCTGCGGGGAGGTGGCGCACGCCGCGGTCCTCTGTCCGTCGTTCTACGAGGCGCGGGTCGTCCACAACCCGGGCGCCTGGACCCGCGGGGTCGCGGTGGCCCGCCGCCGGGTGATCGGCTGGCTCCAGCCCGCGTGATGGTGGCGCGCCGTCCGGTCTCGATCCTGATCGCGGCCCTCGGCGGCCAGGGCGGCGGCGTGCTCACCGAATGGATCGTCGGGGCCGCCGCCCACGCGGGCTATCCGGCCCAGGCCACTTCGATCCCGGGCGTGGCCCAGCGCACCGGCGCCACCACCTACTACGTCGAGGTCTTTCCGGAGCGCGTGGAGCCGGGCGCCGCCGAGCCGGTCTTCTCGCTGTACCCCACCCCCGGCGACGTGGACGTGATCATCGCCTCGGAGCTGCTCGAGGCGGGCCGCACCATCGAGATGGACTACGCCTCGCCGGGCCGGACCACCGTGATCGAGAGCACGCACCGGCTCTTCTCGATCGCCGAGAAGTCGGCGCCCGGCGACGGGGTGTTCCCGCGCGAGGTGCTCGAGGCCGCGGCCCGCCGTCTCGCCCGGCGCTTCATCGGCTTCGACGCGCTCGGGCTCGCGCGCCAGCACCAGAGCGAGGTCAACGCACTGCTGCTGGGCGCCCTCGCGGCCAGCGAGGCGGTGCCCATGACCGCGGCCGACTTCGAGGTGGCGATCCGCGAGGGCGGCGTCGCGGTCGAGCGCAACGTGCGCGGTCTCAAGGCCGGGGTGGAGCTGGTGGCGGCGGGGCTGCCCGCGGAGGCCGCGGGATCGCCCGAGCGGCCCTGGGCCGAGGTCCGCGCCGAGCGGACCGCCGCGCTCGGCCATCGCGGACCCGCCTTCGCGGCCCTCGCCGACCGGGTGGAGGCGGAGTTCCCGGCCGCGCTCCATCCCGTGCTGGGGGAGGCCGTCGCGCGGCTGATCGACTACCAGGACCGGCGCTACGCGGAGCTCTTCCTCGAGCGCGTCCGGCGCGTGCGGGCGCTCGACCCCGACCTGCGCCTCACCCGCGTCTTCGCGCGGCGGCTCGCGGTGTGGATGAGCTACGAGGACGCGATCCGGGTGGCCGACCTCAAGACCCGGCGCGGCCGCTTCGACCGCATCCGTCGAGAGAACGCGGCGCCGGACGGCTCGGTCCTCGTCGTCACCGACTACCTCAAGCCGGACCTCGACGAGCTCTACGGCATCCTGCCCGCGGTCCTGGGCAAGCCGATCGCCCGCTGGGCCGAGCGGCGCTGGCCGGAGGGCCGTCCCACCATCGGCCAGCACGTCCGGACCACCACGGTGCTCGGCTTCCTCCGCGTCTGGCTCCTCGCCCGCCTGCGCGGGCTCCGGCCCTCGTCGCTGCGGCGGCAGCGAGAGTTCGCCCTCATGGGCCGCTGGGAGGAAGCGGTGCTCGCGGCCGCTCCCCTCGACGAGGCGCTGGCCTGCGAGGTGGCGGAGCTGGGCAACGTGGTCAAGGGCTACGGCGAGGTGCGGCGGCGGCTCTCCGGCGCGGTCGCGCGCTTCCTCGACGAGACGGTGCGCCCCGGCATCGAGTCCGACCGTCGCGCGGGCGGGGGCTTTGCCCGCGCCACCGAGCTCGTCCGCGACGGCCGCCTTCGCCTCTTGGCCGACGAGAAGGCCTCCGCCCCCCCTCTCCCCTCGGAGAAGAGGGCAGGGTAAGGGGGGGTCTGAGGATCCGATGACCAACGCCCTTCTCACCCGCGAGGGCCCCATCGCCACCGTTACCCTCAATCGCCCCGACCGGCGCAACTCGCTGAGCGACGACATGCTCACCGAGCTCGGCGCCGCGTTCGCCGAGCTGCGCGACGACGCCTCCACCCGCGTCGTGATCGTCACCGGCGCGCCGCCCGTCTTCTCGGCGGGGGCCGACGCCGCCCACGCCAGGGCGGCCACGCCCGAGGAGCGGCGCCGGCTCTTCCTCTCGCGCAAGAGCCAGTTCCGGCGGCTCTTCGAGCGCGCCAACACCACGCTCGAGAACCTCGAGCAGGCCACCATCGCAGCGGTGAATGGACACGCGGTGGGAGGGGGATGGGGTCTGGCCCTGGCCTGCGACTTCCGCATCGCGGCGGCCGAGGCCCAGTTCTGGATCCCGGAGGTGGACCTGGGCGTCCCGCTCGGGGTGGGCACCACCACTCGCTTCGTCCGAATGGTCGGCCCGGCGCGCGCCAAGGAGATCATCATGGGCTGCGCGCGCTACTCGGCCGCCGAGGCGCAGGCGTGGGGGCTCGTGAACCGGGTGGTGCCGGGCGCCGGGCTCGCCGCCGCGGTGGCCGACTACGCGGCGCTCCTCGCCCGGAAGCCGTACCGGCCGCTCGCCGAGGTGAAGGCGCGCATCAACGCGATCGCGCGCGCCGGCATCCCGGAGGTCAACGCGATGACCGAGGGGTTTCTCGAGCGCGAGTGAGCGCGGCGGCCCACCGGGCCGACCACGTGACCAGCGGCAGCGCCTGCTCGATCAGCTCGCGTCCGAGCGGCGTGAGCCCGTAGCCGATCGCGCCGGCCGAGTCGAGCAGCCCGCTCTCCCGTAGCTCGCGCAGCCGCTCGTTCAGGACGGTGGGGCTCACCCCGCCGCACGCCTCCTGAAGCGCGCGGAACGTGAGCCGCCCGTCCCGCAGCTCCCAGATCACCCGCAAAGCCCAGCGCCGGCCGAGGAGGTCCATCAGGGCCATGATCGGCCGCCCGGTCCGCGAGCCCCGCACCGGCCGTCCCGGGCGGGGAGTCCTGGCCATCGGTCGGAGACCCTCCTTGCGCTATCGAAAGAGTAGCGGTAGCATCGTTGCTACCGAAACAATAGCACGACCGGAGGATGGTCCCCATGAGCGCCCGCATCGCCCCCCTCGAGCCGCCCTACCCGGAACCGGTTCAGGCCGCGCTGGACCGCATCATGCCGGCGGGAGTCCCGCCGCTGGCCCTGTTCCGCACCCTGGCCCGCAACGAGCGCGTCTTCCTGCGGCTGATGGCGGGCGGCCTGCTCGACCGCGGATCGATCACGCTTCGCGAGCGGGAGATCGTGATCGACCGGACCTGCGCCCGCTGCGGCTGCGAGTACGAGTGGGGAGTGCACGTGGCCTTCTTCGCCGAGCGGGTCGGGCTCACCCCGGAGCAGGTGGCCGCCATCGCGGACGGCGACCCGGCCGCGCTGCCGGAGCGGGAGCGCCTGCTCGTGCGTCTGGTCGACGCGCTCCACGACGAGGCGCGGGTGGACGACGTGCTCTGGGCGGCGCTGCGGGGGCACTTCGGCGAGGAGCAGCTCGTCGAGCTGGTGGCCGTGGCCGGCTTCTACCACCTGATCTCGTTCATGGCCAACGCGCTCAGGATTCCCCTCGAGCCCTTCGGGGCGCGCTTCCCGCGGCCAGCCGATGGAACACGTTCTCCCCGCGAGTCTCCTCGAGCAGGAAGCTGATGGCGGCCCCGATCAGCACGAGGAGCGCGCAGATCGCGAAGCCGCCGCGGTAGGAGGCCACCGGGTAGACGCGCGCCCCCTCCGCCATCGTGCCCGTCCAGCGGGCGTCGAGCACCGCGCCGACTGGCCCCTGGGTGAGGGCCGCGCCCACGAAGCCGCCCAGGTTGGTCACCGCCACCGCGATGCCCGCGAGGCGCGGCGGATTCACCTCGGCTCCCAGCGGCCAGGTGAGCACGAAGGCGCCGCCCACCACGCCCAGGAGGACGAAGAGCAGGCACACCCCGGCCAGCGGCAGGGTCCCGAGCGTCAGCAGGAAGGCCAGCCAGACCAGGAACTGCCCGGAGGCCAGCACCGTGTAGGGCAGCTTCCGGCGGTGCAGGACGCGATCGGAGAGATAGCCGGTCATCGGAGCGGAGGCGAGCAGCGCCAGCGAGGGCAGCGAGGCGTAGAGCGCGGCCCGGGTGGTGGCGAGCCCGTAGACGTCGCGCAGGAACGGCACGCTCCAGAGGAAGAAGTTCCCCATCGCCGCGTACAGGAAGAAGAAGCAGAGGAACGGCGGCCACGTGTACCGGTTGCCGAGCACCTGGATCGTGCCGCGCAGCGCCTCCCGGAGCGCGCCGCCGCGGGCCGGGGGCGCGGGGCCGCGCGCGGGCCGGTCGCGCACCAGCGCCGCGCAGAGGAGGGCCCCGATGACGGTGGTGGCGCCGATGAGGATCAGGGCCCCGCGCCAGGAGAGGCCCGCGACCAGCGCGGCGAACGGCGCGCTGCCGATGAGCGCGCCCAGCACTCCGACCGTCGCGGTCAGCGCCGACATCATGCCGAACTGGGAGGGAGGGAACCAGTTGGCCGCGACCTTGAGCGCGCCGGTGAACGTCACGGTGGCGCCGAGGCCGACGAGGAGGCGCCCGCCGAAGAGGGCGAGGGGGCCGGCGGCGAGCCCCATGGCCACCGAGCCCAGCCCCATCACGAGGCCGCCGCCCGCGATCACCCAGCGCGGGCCGACGCTGTCGATGAGGACCCCGCCCGGGACCATGAAGCCCGCGTAGGAGTAGAAGTACATCGCGGAGAGCAGGCCGACCGCCGCGCCGGTCATGCCGAAGGCCTGCATGAGTTCCTTGGCGATGACGCCCGGCGCCGCGCGGTGCAGGAAGGCGATCAGGAAGACCAGGGCCGGGATGCCCCACATGAGCCATCGCCGCCCCGCCCCGCTCGCGCCGTCGGACACGGATCAGCGCGTCCAGAAGCCTGCCGGATCGCACGCGCGCACGATCGCGAGCTCCTGGGCGCTCGGGGTGGGCGTGGGCGCGACGTCCGGCGCCACCGCCAGCTCGAACGAGGTGGCGGCGCGCACGCTCTCCACGCTCTGGCCCGGGTGAAACGAGGCCAGGTACATCTGGCAGGTGGCGGGATCGAAGCGGAAGACGCCGAGGGTGGTGACCACCGCGGCGGGGCCGCCGCCGGCCAGGCCGACGCGCTCCCGCCAGCCCGGCCCCTCGCCGAAGCCGGGCGAGGTGACGTAGTCGACCCGCTCGCGGAAGCGATGCTTCTCCTGTGGCATGATGACCACGAAGCGGCGCGCCAGGCTCGCGATGTCGCCGCCCCCGCCGCTGCCGGGCAGCCGCACCTTGGGCCGGCGCCAGTCGCCGATGTAGGACGTGTTCAGGTTGCCGAAGCGGTCGATCTCGGCGCCGCCGATGAAGCCCAGGTCCACCAGCCCTTGCTGGAGCAGGGCCATGATCTCGAGCGTGCCGGTGCACCAGAGCGAGCCCGGGATGTTGGGCGTGTCGCTCATCGTCATCAGGGTCTCGGGCGCGGGCTGATCGCGCACGACGCCGTTCTCGAAGAGGCCGATGGCCCCGGGGGCGTGGGTGCGCTTGGCGTAGGCGAATGCGATGAGCGGCAGCCGCATGCCGACGAAGACGAGATCGTCGTCGCGGATCTCCCGCGCCGCGGCGATGACCAT
>DATJIR010000227.1:0-3092 GCA_035493135.1 Verrucomicrobiia bacterium | reverse complement strand
CGATCGCTTCATGTGGGGCAACGACTACCCGCATCACGAGGGGACATGGCCGCATTCGGCGCAAGCCATCGAGCGCACCATGGGCCACCTCTCCGAGAGCGCCCGGGCCGACGTGCTCGGCCTCAACGCGGCCCGGTTCTTCGGCTTCGAGGTGCCGGCGGCACGCCGGTGAGCCCCGCCGCACTCCCGGAGGCGCGCGCGGCGGGAGCCCACCGCGCGGCGGGCAGGGTGGTGGACATCCTCGAGCTCGTGATGTCCACCCGCGAGGGCCTGGCCCTGCGCGAGCTGAGCGCGCAGCTGCTGGCCCCCAAGAGCAGCCTGCTCCCGCTGCTCCGCACCCTCGCGGCGCGCGAGTACCTCGAGCAGGGGCCGGGCGGCGAGTATCGCCTCGGCCGTCGGGCCCTCGAGCTGGGCCTGGGCCGGCCGACGCCCCGCCGGCTGCCCGAGATCGCGCGGCCCGCGCTGCGGGCGCTGATGGAGCGCTCCGGGGAGACCGTGTTCCTGGGGACGCTCAGCGCGGACGGCGTGGCGGTGGTCTTCGTGGACAAGGTCGACAGCGACCAGGTCATCCGCTACGCGGGCGGGGTGGGGGATCGCCGCCCGCTGCACGCCACCTCGAGCGGCAAGGTGCTGCTGGCGTTCCTGCCCGCGGCCCAGCGCGAGAAGATCCTGAGAATGCTGCCGCTCAAACGCTACACCGACCGCACCATGACCAGCCTGCCCGCGCTGCGCGCCGCGCTCGAGGAGGTCCGCCAGACCGGCCTCTGCGTCAACCTCGACGAGCTCGCGGTCGGCGCGGCCGGCATCGCGGCCCCGATCCTCGATCGCGACGGGGCGGTGGTGGGCGCCTGCGCCATCGGCGGGCCCACCGATCGCGTCCGTCCCCGGCTTCGCGCCCTCTCCGCGGAGGTGAAGGCCACCGCGCGCGCGATCTCCGCGCTCCTCGGGCGGCGGCCCGGCGCGGGGTCTCCGGGAAAGGACCGGCCATGATCACGAAGTTCGCCACCGTCTACCCCGGCCACGTCGACCTGCCCGACATGGGCCAGATGGCCACCCCGGCCAACGAGCGGCGCTTCTCGAACGACCACCTGGCCACCGTCTTCGAGAAGACCGACGAGGTGGCGCGGGTGATGGACGAATGCGGCTACGACGCGCTCTGGCTGGCCGAGCACCACTTCCAGCACGAGGGCTACGAGTGCCTGCCCAACATCCTGATGCTGGCGGTGCACCTGGCTCACGTGACCCGGCGCCTCCGCATCGGCTGCGGCTTCAACATCGCGCCGATGTGGCACCCCCTGCGGCTGGCCGAGGACTTCGCGACCGCCGACATCCTGACGCGCGGCCGCACCATCTTCGGCGTGGGCCGGGGATACCACAGTCGAGAAGTCGAGACCTTCGGGGCGCCGATCCTCGACGGGGAGGCCAACCGCGAGCTGTTCGAGGAGCAGGTGGAGATCATCCTCAAGGCGTTCGACCAGGAGTCGTTCTCCCACCACGGCAAGCACTACACGCTGCCGCCCGCGGTTGTACCGCGGCTACGAGCTGCGCGAGATCACCCTGGTGCCGCGCCCCATCCACCGGCCGGTGGAGTGCTGGCAGCCGATCGTGAGCGCCCGGCCGCGCGCGCTCGACTTCATGGTGCGCCACCGCATCAAGGGCGTGATCGGGGGCGGCGCCGCCACCATGGCCGAGGGGCCGGTGCACGGCTACCGCGAGGCGGCGGCGCGGGCGGGACGCGACCTGGCCCTCGGCCAAGACATCTGCCTGGGGATCTTCTTCCACCTGGCCGAGACGCGCGAGAAGGCGATCCGCGAGATCACGCCGTACTACGAGGAGCACGTCAAGATGTTCGGTCCCCTCGGCTTCGTGCCGGGCATCACCCCGGCCCAGGTGGAAGCCTCGTCGCGGCGGGGCGGCTGGGGCGCGGCGGGCGTGCCCACCGTCGAGCACTACACGAAGACGGGGCGTGGTTCGCCGGACCGCCCGAGGACCTGGTGGCCTATCTCAAGGATCTCGAGTCGCGCTTCCCCGGGCTCGAGCACGTCAACATGAGCATCAGCATGGGGACTCCGAAGGCGGTGATGCTCGAGCAGCTTCGCTGGCTCGCCAAGGAGGTCATGCCGAAGTTTTCCCGGTAAGCCTTACCGCGCCCGCCCCTCCCCGCGCGCCCATTCAGCGGCTCGCGGCTCGCCTGCGTCACCGTGCGTCCGGTTGCACGAGAGTTGCTTCCTCCTCCAGGGCAAAGGAGGAGTGCCCATGGACGCGATCAAGTTCCTCGAGCAGGAGCACGAGAAGGCGAAGGCGGCGTTCGGCAAGCTGCTGGAGGCGTCGCCCACCGAGCGAGGCCGGCTGTGGAAGGCCCTGCAGCCGGAGCTGAAAGCCCACGAGGAGCTCGAGGAGGCCTGTCTCTACGGTCCCCTCGAGGGGGACGGGGTCACCGACGCCAAGCTCTCGGGGTGGGTGTCGGACCGGCACGACGCGGAAGTGCACAAGGTCGAGGGGCTCATCGAGCAGACCGAGCGCCTCGAACCCGCCGAGGCGCGGTGGCTCGCCACCGTGCGCCAGATCCACGACGCGCTCGCGAAGCACATCCAGGAGGAGGAGGGCGAGATCTTCCCGCGGATCGCCCGGGCCTGGGACCGCGATCGGCTGGAGAAGGCGGGGGCCGACATGCGCGACATGAAGGCGGGCAAGCCGGCCCGGCGCTGATCGGCGGCGCCGGCCGGGCGACGCGGCGGTCCGGAGCGCCGGCGCCGGCTCAGGCCGGCCCGGGCTCGGGCTGCGCGTCGCGCGGACGGCGCGGGGCGCGGGAGTCGAGGAGGCCGGCGATGACCGACACGAGCTCCTCGGGATCGACCGGCTTCTCCACGAAGACGTCGAAGCCGGCGTCAACCGCGCGCGCCCGGTCCTGGACGCGCACGTAGGCGGTCAGCGCCACCGCGGGCGTGCGGCGGCCGCTGGGGCGCTCGATCGTCCGCAGGCTGCGGATCAGGGAGTAGCCGTCCTCGTCCGGCATGGCGAGGTCCGACAGGAGGACGTGGGGCCGGATCCAGCGCAGGAGGGCAAGGGCCTCCGCGGCCGAGGTGGCGGTG
>DATJIR010000226.1:0-7844 GCA_035493135.1 Verrucomicrobiia bacterium | reverse complement strand
CGGGGCCGTCTCCTGGGGCGAGAGCTCACGCGTGAGGACCGGTACGAGCCAGGGCACATCGGGCTTGGCCGCGAGCTTGAAGGCGTACATGGCCTGGAGCGCCTGGTGATCCTCCTTGCGGAAGACCATCTTGCCCTTGGGGGTCTGGAACTCGAGCCCCTCCATCGCCGCGATCAGCTTCTCGGTGTCGGTCCCGCCCGCCTTCTGGATCCCGGCTACCGCCGCCATCGCGGCCGCGAAGCCGCCGCAGGTGAAGAAGTCGGGCGGCTCGTTGAAGCGCTTGACGTGCTCGCGCACCAGCCAGTCGTTGATCGGGTTCTTGGGGATCTCGTAGTAGTAGTAGGCCCCGCCCACCATGCCTTCGAGCTTCATGCTCTTCATGGCCTTCAGCACGTCGAGCACGTTGCTGCCGCTGGTGAGCGTGATGCCGTACTTGTCGAGCCGGTTGTCGACCAGCTGCGGGAACGGCCCGCCCTTGCCGGCCCAGATCACGAAGACGTACTTGGGCCCCGGCCGGTCCTTGAGCGCGCCGATGATCTTCTGGATGGGCGCGGTGAAGTCGGTGGCGGTGGTGGGCGCGTACTCCTCGTGCACCACCTGCGCGCCCGCCTTCTCGACCGCGGCCTTGTAGGCGGCCACCCCATCGCGCCCGAACGCGTAGTCCTGGGCGATGGTGGCGATGGAGACACCGGGCCGGGCCACCGCCAGCGCGTTGGCGATCGCGTCCTGGGTCGAGTTGCGGCCGGTGCGGAAGATGTAGCGGTTCCAGTTCTCGCCGGTGATGCTGTCCGCCACCGCCGGCTCGACGATCAGGACCTTCTTGAACTCGGCCGCCACCGGCAGCACCGCCAGCGCGGCCGCGCTCGAGGTCGTGCCCACGACGAGGTCGACCTTGTCGTCGGCGTAGAGCTTGGTGACCTTCTGCTTGGCCACGTCCGGCTTGAGTTGATCGTCCTCCTCGAGGACCACGATCTTCCGGCCCAGCACCTCGCCCTTGCCGCCGGTCGCGTACTCGAGGCCCAGCTCGAAGCCGCGCTTGACCTGCTTGGCGTACACCTCGAACGGCCCGGTGAAGCCCTGCACCAGGCCGATCTTGATCGGGGCCTGGGCGAAGGCGGCGGTGGGGCCGCCCCCCGCGACGACGGCCCCGGCGAGGGCGAGGGTGATGAAGAGGCGGAAAGGGGTGCGCGTGTGCATGGATGATCTCCCGTTCGACGTCGGTTGACGCGCGGCTACGCTAGCAAGCGGCCGGCGGAGGGTCAAGCTACTCGCCCAGATACCAGCGCCGGCGCGCCCGGGTGGCGTAGCTCAGGCCGAAGCGCCGCATGCCCACCCCGGCGATCCACTCCACCGCCTCCTCGGCCGAGTCGGTGGTCAGCAGGAGCTGCTCGTCGCCCGGATCGATCGTGCCTTCGACCAGGAGACGGTTCCGCACGAAGTCGACGAGCGGCTGCCAGTAGTCGCGGCCCATGAGCACGATCGGAAACTCCCGGACCTTGCCGGTCTGCACCAGGGTGGCGACCTCGAAGGTCTCGTCGAGGGTCCCGAATCCGCCGGGCAGCGCCACGAACGCGTAGGAGTATTTCACCAGCATCACCTTGCGCACGTAGAAGTGGCGGAAGGTGATCCAGTGGTCGAGGTACGGATTGGGCCGCTGCTCGTGGGGCAGCTCGATGTTGCAGCCCACCGAGCGCCCGCCCGCCTCCTTGGCCCCGCGGTTGGCCGCCTCCATGACCCCGGGGCCCCCGCCGGTCATGACCGTGAAGCCCACGCGCGCCAGGCGCGCGCCGAGATCGCGCCCGAGCGCGTAGTACGGATGGTCGGCCTTGAAGCGGGCGGAGCCGAACACGGTGACGCACGGCCCGACGAAGTGGAGCGCGCGGAAGCCCCGCACGAACTCGACGAAGATGCGGATCGCCCGGGCCAGCTCGAAGGAGCGGGACTGCGGCCCCTCGAGGAAGCGGATCTCCTCCGGGACGGCCGGCTCCTTGCCCCACTGGGAGCGGTCGGACGCCGGCGGGGCGGCCGGTCTCGACGCCGGGACCGGCCGGTCCTGGCTCGTCAGGCTCTACTCGGGACCGCGAGAGGATTGGACCGCGACCACCGAGACGCTGTCCGGGGCCGAGTCCTCGCGGGGGCGGTGGCTGGCGGTGTAGCCGAGCGTCAGCGAGAACTGCCCGGGGCGGGCAAGGCCGGCGTCGTGCGCGCGCGTCGCGGGCTCGCGCGCCGCGTCCTCCGACTCTGCGAGCGCGTTGACCTGGACCAGCACCGCGGGGAGGTCCAGCTCGTTCTGGCGCGCGAAGTCGCCCACGGTGAGCCCGGGGAAGCGCGCGTAGAGCTCGCGCGGCTGGTCGACGTACAGGCGCCGCCCCTGGGTGAAGACCGGCGCGGTGGCGGGGTGCCGGGCGAGCACGTCGTTGATCTTCGACTCGGCGCCGATGCGGGCCCCCGCCGCGGCGGCCATCGCGCTTACCGGCCCCGCACCGTCAGCACCGGACAGGGCGCCAGCGTCACCAGGCGGCTCGCGACGCTGCCCAGGAACAGCTTGGCGAGCCCGCTGCGGCCGTGGGTGCCGATCACGAGCAGATCGGCCTTCCGCGCCGCCCGCGCGATCAGCTCGTGGGGGACGCCCTCGAGCAGGAGCCCGCCGGCGCGCACGCCCGCGGTCCGGGCCCGGGCCAGGATCGCGTTGAGGCGCTTCTGTGCCGCCGCGCGCGCCGAGCTCTCGAGGCTGTCGTAGAGCGCGGGGGATACGTAGCCCTCGCCGGGCAGGGCCAGCGCCGGCGGCGCCATCACATGCACCACCGTGAGGCGAGCGCGGTTGGCCTTGGCCATCGAGATCGCCCCCTTGAGCGCGGGCGTGGAGGCGCGGGAGAAATCGGTCGCGTGGAGGATCCGGCGGACTCGGCGCATGCGCGTATCTTACAATGCCGCCATGCCGACCGTCGAGGCGCTCCGCGCGCTGCTCGGGCTGCGGCCCCACCCGGTGGAGGGCGGCTTCTTCGCGGAGACCTACCGCAGCGCCGAGGTCGTGCCCGGCGACGCGCTGCCGTCCCGCTACCGGGGTCCGCGGGTGGCCGGCACCGCGATCTACTACCTGCTCACACCGGAGACGTTCTCGGCCATGCACCGCCTGGCCACCGACGAGATCTTCCACTTCTACCTGGGCGATCCGGTCGAGATGCTCCAGCTCCGGCCCGACGGCTCGCATCGGGTGGTCGTGATCGGCACCGATCTTGAGGCCGGGCAGCGGCCCCAGGTCGTCGTGGCGCGGGGCGTCTGGCAGGGCGCGCGCCTCGTGCCCGGGGGCCGCCTGGCCCTCCTCGGCGCCACCGTCGCCCCCGGCTTCGACTACGCCGACTACGAAGCGGGCGAGCGCGCCCCGCTCCTCGCGAGCCACCCGGCCGCGCGCGACCTCGTCACCGCGCTCACGCCCTAGCGCCTAGAAGTGAAAGTGGGCCCCGAGCCCCAGGTACTCGACCCGGCGCTTGAAGAACTGCCCGTCCGGGGAGTTGCCGTGAAAGTACTCGACGAGCAGCTGCAGGTTGCGGTCGAGCACCCGGACGTTCTCGAACTGGACGCCTCCGCGCAGCGAGACGTCCACGTTCCAGCCGTTCTGCTCGCGGCTCTGGAGATCCAGCGCCGCGACCGGACGGATGTGGCCGGAGGCCACCGTCCACGGGCTGCGGAACTCGACGCCGCCCTGCACCGACCACGGCTGCAGGTCCGCCGGCTCCTGGTCGAAGAGATAGCCGCCCCCGCCGTAGGCGCGAAGGCCCCACGGCAGGTCGTAGGAGAGCTTGAGGTCCACGCTCTCGTAGGTCAGGTTGACCCGCTCGGTCCGGCTGCGCAGCAGGAACTCGTCGCCCAGGTGCGAGCTCTGGTGGAACACGCGACCCAGCGTCGAGACCGGCCCCCGCCGCCACGCCCCGTAGAGCGCGGCGAAGTAGTCGGCGTTGAGCAGATCCTTGGACGGCTGGTCCATCTGGAACACCGCGAAGACGCCGGCCTGGATGCCCGCCTCCCACTGGCTCGCCGCGAAGGCGTCGCCCCGAAAGATCGGGATGGTCTCGCCGAAGCTCACCGCGCCCACGTGCTGGAGATCCCGATCGCCGAAGTAGTAACGGTAGGAGGCCGAGAAGTGGGGCCAGCGCGGATCGGCGAGCAGGGGCTGGAAGAGGTGGCCGACCGGGAGCAGCCCGGTCGGCAGCGCGGAGAGATCGGGCGCCGCGACGTCGGGGCCCGGGGCCACCGGCGCGGCGGGCTCGCGCACTTCCACGCGGCTGACGCCGGGCAGCGCGGCCAGCGTGGTCAGGACCCGGGCCCGGTCGGCGCCCGCGAGCTGGGAGGCGTCCAGGGTGAGCACGCCGTTGTCCACGGTGACGGCCCGCCGGCTCACCTTGAACTCGCGCTCGAGCACCGCGCCGGCGTAGCCGGCCACGTACGGATCGTCGGGCGCCGGCGCGGCCGGCGCGCCGGTCGCGGCACCGAGCCACAGGGTCGCGACCAGCAGAGGGATCGTGCGGTGACGCATGACTAGCCTCCTCCTCCCGCCCCGTAGGTACGCCAGGAGAGTGTCTGGATGGTGACGCGGTAGCTCGCGGCCTTGGGGGGGGCCTTGATCTCGAAGTAGGAGCGGTCAGAGGGGGGCACGTCGCCGATGACGAGGCCGCTGGTGGATCCCGCCACCCGGCCGGAGGCGTCGAGCGCCTCCACCAGCAGCCGCACCGCGGTCGCGTAGCTCCCCGCGCGCCGGTTATAGATGTAGCCGGTCACGACCGGCCGCCCGCGCCGGTCCTCGGCCGCGGTCCAGTCGAGCCGCAGATCCTGCTCCGTGGAGCGGCCCAGCACCTCGGCGCCCGCGCCGCGCGCGCTCGAGGCCA
The DNA here is from genome assembly GCA_035493135.1 of Verrucomicrobiia bacterium. GTDB lineage: Bacteria > Methylomirabilota > Methylomirabilia > Rokubacteriales > CSP1-6 > CAMLFJ01. The sequence goes on along the minus strand of DATJIR010000226.1, from coordinate 2,961 downwards.
GGAGCAGCGTCAGCAGAATCACCGCGCGACGAATCGCGCTCCCCCTGACAGGTACGGTCGCCAGTGCCGGCATCGATCGCGTCTCCTCTCGACCCTCTGGTCATTCTCACCCCGGCCGCAAGCGCGCCGCCGCCCTTGCTATCATACGGGGCATGTCGCCGGCGGCCGGACCGCGGTGGATCCTCCAGGGACTGGCGCTCGTCGTGATCGTGCTGGTGGCGTTCCTCGCGGGCATGCTCGTGGAGCGCCTGCAGTCCCACGCCCAGCGCGACGACATGCTCCGGCGCTACGACCGGGCGTTGCAGGAGCACCGGTCCCTGATCATGGAGTCCGAGAAGCGACAGGAGAGCGGGACGGCCCGGCGCTAGCCCGCGGCGGTGTGCTCGTACTTCAGCACCCGCACCTTCTCCAGGGTGATCAGACCGCCCCGCATCATCCGGTCCACCTGGGGAAGCACGCGGTCCAGGTGCTCCTGCGAGTCCACCACCTCGATCACCAGCGGCAGGTCGGCCGAGAGCCGGAGGATGTTGGCGGTGTGCACGACCGAATCGGCCCCGAAGCCGGCCACCGCCCGAAGCACGGTCGCCCCGGCCAGCCCCTCTCGCCGGAACAGCTCGACCAGCGCGGTGTGGAGGGGGCGATGCTCCCAGCGATCGCTCTCGCCGATGAAGATCCGCATCAGGACCTGCTCCCCGTCCAGCTTGCGCATGGCTACCATCCTCCCTTCCCCTCGATGACCACCCGACCGAGCGACAGGCCCGCCGCGCAGCACGCGAGACACAGCGCGGTGGTGAGCAGGACGTACAGGCTCGCGGCCAGCCACGAGCCGCCCTCGAGCAGGCGGATGGTCTCGTAGGAGAAGGACGAGTAGGTGGTGAACCCGCCCATGACCCCGATCGCCAAGACCAGGCGCAGGGTGTCCGGGATCAGCAGCGTGGAGAGCCCCACCTGCTGGATGACGCCGATGAGGAAGGAGCCGAGCACGTTGATGAGCAGCGTCCCGTACGGAAAGTCCGGGCCGGCCCAGCGCGCCACCAGACCACCCAGCAGGTACCGCGCGCCGGTCCCCACCGCTCCCCCGCAGCAGATCAGCACGAATCGCGTCACGGTCGCGCCGCCGGCCTAGTCGACCGGCGGGCGGCGGTCCGTCCAGGGCTGCGCGGCCTCGAAGGCGGCGGAGGCGGCGAGGACCGTGTGGTCGGCGTGGCGTCGCCCTACGATCTGCAGGCCCACCGGCAGCCCCGCGCCCGTGAAGCCCACCGGCACCGTCGCGGCGGGCTGACCGGTCAGGTTGAACGGGAAGCAGAACGGGATCCAGCCGAGCGGCGACGACGGCTGGCCCGCGACCTCGTTGAGCCCGGCCCGGCCCACCTCGAACGGGGGCACCGCCACCGTCGGGGTGATCAGGAGATCGAAGCGGGCCAGGAAGCGCTGCACCTCGGTCCAGAAGTCGTGGCGGCGCCGGGTCGCGCGGAGGTACTGCTCGGCGGTGACGCTCGCCCCGAACTTCATGAGCGCGCGCAGGGAGCGGTCCATCCGCTCCCCGTCGGCCTCCAGGCGATCGCCCCACGCGCCCCACGTCTCGGCGCCGACCATCACCCGGAAGATCTCCTCCGGATCCTCCCACGAGGGCGACACCACCTCCACGTGGCCGCCAAAGCTCTCGAAGCGCTCGGCCGCCGCCGCGCAGAGCTCCGCCACCTCCGGGTCCACGCGCGCGTACCCCAGATCCGGCGACCACGCCACGCTCAGCCCCGCGATGCCGCCCTCGCACGCCTCGAGGTACGAGCGCCCCGCCGCGGGCAGCGAATGCCGGTCGCGATCGTCGGGGCCCGCGATCACGTCGAGCATCAGCGCCGCGTCGCGCACGGTGCGGGTGAGCGGCCCGGTATGGGAGAGCGTTTCCCAGCCCGGGAAGCCCGGGGCCTGCGGCACGCGCCCGAACGACGGCTTGAGCCCGTAGACGCCGCAGAAGGCGGCCGGGATGCGGATGGAGCCGCCCCCGTCGGTCCCCACCGCGAGCGGTCCCAGGCCGGCGGCCACCGCGGCGCCCGCGCCGCCGCTCGAGCCGCCGGGGGTGAGCGCGGGGTTCCACGGATTGCGGGTGATGCCGAGGAGCGGGCTGTCGGTCACCGCCTTGTGGCCGAACTCGGGAGTGGTGGTCTTGCCGACGATGATGGCGCCCGCGCCCTTGAGGCGCTCGACGCACACCGAATCCTCCTCCGGCACGTGATCCGCGAAGAGCCGCGAGCCGCCGGTGGTGAGCACCCGCCGGGTGAACAGCAGGTCCTTGATCGACACCGGCACGCCGTGGAGCGGCCCGAGCGCCTCGCCGGTGACCACTTCCACCTCGGCGGCCACCGCGGCCTCGCGCGCCTCCTCGGCGGTCACGGTGGCGTAGCAGTTGAGCGCGGGGTTGAGGCGCTCGATGCGGGCGAGCAGCGCCTCCACCACCTCGACCGGCGAGATCTGCTTGCCGCGGATGAGAGTGGCCAGCTCCTGCGCCGATCGCCAGGGCAGGTCGGCCGCCGCCATCAGGAGCCCGGGTTCACGCGCGCGAGCGTGTAGTCCACGTGGGTGGCGCCCGAGCCCTGGATCACGGTCAGGCGGCAGAGGTCGTCGCCCTTGCCGAACTCGGCCCAGACCCCGGGGAACTTCTCGGCGTTGACGAAGCGGTCGCTCTTGGTCTCGATCCATCCCGCGGTGGCGAGGAGGCGGCGCGCGTGCGCCAGCGTCGCCTCCACGCTCTCCGGGGTGAAGTAGATGAGCCGCGCCGCGGTGATCTTGGGCGTGCGGATCATCACCCAGTCGTCGGAGTATGGCGTCCATTCCGCCGGCACCGGCACGTCGGGGAACGGCTGGATCGGCATCGGCACCGCGACGGGGGCGCACGCCCCGAGGCACAGCGCGATCCCGATCGCCAGCGCGCGGGGTTTCACGCGCCGGATTGTACCCCAGTCG
>DATJIR010000225.1:0-7997 GCA_035493135.1 Verrucomicrobiia bacterium | reverse complement strand
AGCTCTCGCGCCGGCTCGACGTCCACTTCACCGGCCGCCCGAGGCGCTTGGCGGCCCAGAGCACCAGCACCAGCTCCGGGTAGATCCCGCTGCGCATCCCGAAGCTGCCCCCGACGTCGCCGGTGACCACCCGCACCTGCCCGTGCGGCACGCGGAGGACCTGCTCGGCGAGCAGGGTTCGCAGGCCGTGGGGCGCCTGGATCCCGGTGTGGAGCGTGTAGCGTCCGGAGCGCCGGTCGAACTCGCCCACCGCCGCGCGCGGCTCCATGGGCAGCGCGGCCACACGCGTCACCACGAAGTCGAGGCGCGTGACGTGCGCGGCGCCCGCGAAGGCGCGCGTCACCGCGTCGCGCGAGCCCGCCTCCCAGACGAAGGCCACGTTGCCGGGCGTCTCGTCCCACACCAGCGGGGCGCCGGGCGCGGTGGCGGCGGCCGCGCCGACGGCGGCGGGCAGCGGCTCGTAGTCGACCGTCACCAGCTCGGCGGCGTCGGCGGCCTGGACCGCGGTCTCGGCCACCACGAGCACGACGGGGTCGCCCACGTGGCGCGCCCGGCCCCGCGCGAGCGCGGGGCGCGGGGTGGTGAAGGCGGGCGAGCCGTCGCGGCGCTTGCGCCCGCCGTCGCCGGGCAGGTTGCCGAGCCCATCGGCGGCGAGATCCTCGCCGGTCAGGACCGCGAGTACGCCGGGCGCCTTCCGCGCCGCGTCCGCCGCGATCCCGCGGATCCGGGCGTGCGCGTGCGGCGACCGGATCACGACCGCGTGGGCCTGGCGCGGTACGTCGACGTCGTCGGAGTAGCGGCCCAGGCCCTGCAGCAGGCGCGGGTCCTCGAGCCGGCGCACCGACTGGCCGATCGCGAACTTCTCGGTGGTGATCGGCTCGCTCACGACAGCACCAGCTCGCGGGCGACCCCGCGCAGGTCCATCTCGAACTCGAGCCCCCGGATCGGCGGGCGGCTCGGGAACCAGCGCACGCCGTGGATGGCGGCGGGCCCCGCGGCGTGGAGGATCTCCTCCAGGACCAGGGCGTGGATCGGCTGGGCGGTGTAGACGTCGATCGCGGTCACCCGGGCCCAGTCGGCCCCGAGCGCGTGCAGCCGCTCCTGCATGGTGCGGAGCACGAAGCGCGTCTTCTCGCGCATGCCGTCCGGAGAGGTGTCGCCGTGGCGCACGATGCCCTCCGGGCCCTGGGCGCGGTCCCGGAGCTCGCCGGCCCCCGCCACGATGAACGTGGGCGCGTGGGTCTGGCCGGCCACGGTGTAGGCGAAGGCGTACAGCGACGGCTCGGCCGGCGCGGCCACCACCGGGGCCACGTTGGTGCGGGGGATCGGGTTGTCGTCGCCCACCAGGACCGCCCACTCGGCCAGCAGTGACCGGTAGCCGGCGTTGAACTGGTTGAAACCGTCGAAGGTGAAGGCGGCCGGGCTGCGCAGCTCGATGCCGCAGAGCGCGGTCCGCGGCCGGCCGTGCTCGCGTAGGTGCCGCTCGATCCGCGTGAAGCCCGTGCGCCACGGCGCGGGCCGGGCCAGGGTCACGTGCACGATCTCGTGGCCGGCCCGGGCCACGGTGCCGCACGAGAACGCGCTGATGCCGGGGAGGTACTGGTAGTCGCCGCTCGGATGGTCAGGAAGCATGGAGGAAGTTCCCCGCCTCGAAGGTGATGGGTGGCGCGTCGGCGTCGAAGCAGACCCCGATCGGGTCGCGGCCCGCGGCCAGCGCGTCGAGCTGCTGTCGGAGCACGCGCCGCACCAGGGCCACGCCCCGATCGCTCGACACCAGGTGCTCTTCGGAGTGGAGCGCGACGGGCCCCTGACCGACCTGGGCCTCGTAGTCGCCCGGGAAGCGCTGGTGCTCCGGCTCGGTCAGCTCTTCCCAGAGCTTGCCGCTCAGGCGCGAGCGCACGCTCGCGAGCTCGCCCGGCCGCCGCACGCGCCCCGCGGTGTAGATGCGGAAGCTCGTGTCGTCGAGCGGCAGCACCCAGCCGATGGACTCGACCCGCGCGTACTGGGCCACGCGCGGGTTCGGGATCACCCGCAGCGTCGGCAGCACCGCCTCGCTGACGCGGTGGTGGACGGTGCCGTCGGGCAGCCGCCGGTCGGAGGTGGCCTTCACCCCGTGGGCGGTGATCGCCCACGTCACCTCCGGCATGAGGCCCATCTGCGCGGTGAACTGGGGGCCGCTGAACGAGCCGTGCAGGATGGGCACGTGGAGGGTATCCATCAGATTCTCGTAGTGCTGGAGCCAGTTGCAGGGGATGACGGCCGGCCCGCCGCCGCCGATGCTGCTCGCGTCGGCCTCGAGGCTCTCGCCCGGGTCGAGCCGCTCGAGCGCGTCGTAGCGCGGCAGGGCCGGCTTGCGCTCCGGCGGGCCCAGGTAGGCGAAGATCAGCCCGTAGCGCTCGGCCACCGGGTACCACGGCTGGCGGATGCGCTCGCGCTGCCGACCGCCGTCGGGCTCGCACGGCTGCTCGAGGCAGTGGCCCGTCACGTCGAAGAGCCAGCCGTGATAGCAGCAGCGGATGCCGCGCTCCTCCACCCGGCCGTAGTAGAGCGTGGTGCCGCGGTGGGCGCAGCGGGCGGTCACCAGGCCCGGCCGCCCGCCGCCGTCGCGGAAGAGCACGAGGTCCTCGCCGAGCACGCGCAGCGCGCGGGGCGTCGCGGCCGCGTCGCCCCCGAGCCCCACCGGGTGCCAGTAGCGGCGGAGCAGCTCGCCCATCGGCGTGCCCGCGCCCACGTCGGTCAGCTCGTGCATCGAGGACGGGCGGGGCCGACCGTAGCCGGTGCCGGTGTCGAGGCTGCCGCCGGGTCCGCTCATGGCGGCTAGTCTACAACGGTCGCGGCGGCTCCCCCGGGACAGGTCCCGGCTCGGAGGTGAGGACGGGGGTGGGCTCGGCGGGCTGGCTCGAGCCGCGCAGGTCCAGGATCGGCACGCCCGCGGTGTCGAGGTGGACGAGCGGGGCCAGGCGCGTGATGCGCGCCATGTGGGAGACCATGTCGGCGATGCTCTGCACCCCGCGGAGGGCGCGGTCGAAGTACCGCTGGAGCTCGGGCCGGTCGCCGATCCGCGCGGCCAGCATGTGGATGTTGCCGCCCACCACGGTCAGCGGGTTGTTGATCTCGTGCGCCGCCGCGTTGGCGAGCTTGGCCACCGCGCGGAGGCTCTCGGCCTCGCGCTCCGCGGCCTGGACCCGGCGGTGCTCGCTGACGTCCACGAACGACACCAGCATCGCCGGGCGGCCCTCCCAGTCGACCACGGAGGCCGCCGCGGCGACCCAGAAGCGGGTGCCGTCCGAGCGCAGCACCTCGATCTCGACCAGGTCCGGCAACGGCTCGCCGCGCATCCGCGCGGCGACGCGCTCGGCGACCATCGTGCGGTGGTCGGGAGCGATGAAGCTCAGCACCGGCTGCCCGACGCCCTGGGCGAGGTCCGTGTAGCCGAACATCCGCAGGCCCACCGGGTTGATGAACCGGATCACGCCCTCCTGGTGGATCATGATCCCGTCCGGCGACTCGTCGATCAGGCGACGGTACTGCGCCTCGGACTTGGAGAGCGCCCGCGTGCGCGCCTCCACCCGCTCCTCGAGCTCGGCGTTGACCCGTCGCAGCTCGGCCTCGACGGCCAGACGGCGCGCGTCCGTGCGGTGCAGGCGCACCGCGATGAGCCAGACCAGGGCCGAGAAGAGCGAGAGGCTTGCCACCGTCGTGAGGGCCACGCCGAGCTCGCGGCCATAGAGGCCGGCCCGCTCGCCGGCCAGGCCGAGCGCGCCGACGAGCAGCGATCCGGCCACGGTGCCCGGGAGCACCCAGCGGGCCACCATGCCGCCCGCGGTGTCCTGGACGAAGATGCCGGTGGCGCCGAGGCCGGGGCGAGTCGCGGTCACCGCGAGGCTCAGCGCCACCAGCAGGATCCCGGTGAGGGGGGCCATGTCGGTCGCCCCGGGGCCCCGGGATGGCGCCGCCGCGACGCCGTAGAGCCACGTGGCCACGCCGAGCAGCGCCAGGAAGCCGGACGCCACCGCGAGCCGCTGGCCGGTGGGGAAGATCGCGTCGCGGTCCACGCTCAGCAGTGCCAGCGCGAGCATCAGGAAGCAGACCGAGGTGAGCGGGGCCATGCGCCCGGCCGGATCCATCCCGCCCAGATAGCCGGCCAGCGCGGTCGCCGCGACGATCGCGACCACCGCGGCGGTGCCGTCGGCCAGGACCCGGACCCGTGGAGAGGGGGGGCGCTCGCCCAGCACCCAGAGCGCGACGCCGGCCAGCGTGAAGCAGGTCGCGGTGGAGCGCTTCAGCGCGGTGAGGGCCTCGACGCCGAGGACCCAGCCGCCCAGCAGGACCGCGAGGCCCACGAGGGCGCAGAGCGCCGAGACCCCGGCGCACCAGCCTTGGAGGATCCTGGACACGAGCGAACCCGGACTCGGTCTCATCGTGGGGCGTCATCGATCGTAGCACCTGCCGGCCCGGCGCCGGGAGCGCCTTGACCGGCCGCCCGACCGGCTGCTAGGCTTCCGCACTGGCCCCACCGCCGCCACACCCCATCAAAGGAGATGCGCATGATCCGAGCGCTCGCGGGGATCTGCCTGACCGTCATCCTGGCCGCGCCGTCCGCCGCCGGCCCGGCGTGGGCGGAGGACCCCTATCCCACGCGGCCCATCTCCATGGTGGTGGCGTTCCCGCCGGGCGGGCTCGCCGACAACACCGCGCGGCCGGTGGCGACCGCGCTCGAGCGCATCCTCAAGCAGCCGGTGGCCATCATCAACAAGGCGGGCGCGGCGGGGGCGGTGGGCAACCAGACGGTGGCGACCGCGAAGCCCGACGGCTACACCCTGCTGATGGCGCTGGTCAGCGTCTCGGTCCTGCCCGAGGTGGACAAGCTCTTCGGCCGTCCGCAGAACTACACGCGCGAGCAGTTCACCGGCATCGCGCGGATCAACGCCGATCCATCGATGCTGGTCGTCCGCGCCGACACGCCCTGGAAGACCCTCAAGGACTTTGTCGAGGACGCCAAGAAGCGGCCGGGCGAGATCGTGTTCAGCTCCTCCGGCCTCTACGGCACCGCGCACATCCCGATGGAGATGCTCATGCGCGCCGCCGGGATCAAGCTCCGCCACCTGCCCACCACCGGGGGCGGCCCCATGATGAACGCGATCCTGGGCGGCCACGCCCAGGCGGTGATGACGCCGGTGAGCCTGGCCGCGGCCCACGTGAAGGCGGGCAAGCTGCGGCTGCTCGCCCACACCGGCACCGGGCCGGTGGCGGCGTACCCGGAGGTGCCCACGTTCAAGTCGCAGGGCTACGACGTGGAGTACACCGCGTGGGCCGGCCTGATCGCGCCCCGGGCGACCCCGCCGCACATCGTCAAGATCCTGCGCGACGCCACGCGGCAGGCGGTGCAGTCGCCGGAGGTGATCACCTCGCACGCCAGGCTCGAGACGCCCATCGCGTACATGGACGCGGACGAGTTCAACGCCTGGTGGGCGAAGGACGCGGAGCGGCTGGCCGAGGTGGTGAAGCAGATCGGCCGGGTCGAGTGACCTCGGCCGCGCCGTGACCGTCGACCGCGTCGCCGGCGTGGCGCTCGTCCTCATCGGGCTCGCCACCCTATGGGAGAGCCGGGCCTTCCCGCTCGGATCGCTCCACCGTCCCGGGCCCGCCTACATGCCGGTGCTGCTGGCCACGCTGCTGATCGTCTTCGGCGTGGCCGTCTTCGCGATGGGCGCGCGGACCCGCACGCTGCGCGAGGTCGGCTGGCCGGAGTGGCGCCACGCGGTGGCGATCTTCGCGGCCTGCGCCTTCGCGGCGTGGGGGCTCGAGCGCGTGGGCTACCGGATCACGATGGCGGTGGTGGTCGGCTTCCTCCTCCTGGTCGTCGAGCGCAAGGGCTGGGTCCTCGGGCTCGGCCTCACGATCGTGATGGCGTGGGGCTCGTTCTACGTGTTCGACACGCTCCTGCGGGTTCCGCTGCCGCGCGGATTCTTCGGCCTGTGACCGGCGGCCGGTGAGCTGATGCTCGAGACGCTCCAGAACCTGGGGCTCGGCTTCCAGGTGGCGCTGGCGCCCGGTGTCCTGTGGTACGGCTTCATCGGCTGCCTCGTCGGCACGCTCGTGGGGGTGCTGCCCGGGGTGGGCCCGCTCGCCGGCATCAGCCTGCTGCTGCCGGTGACCTACGGCCTCGACGCCACCAGCGCGCTGGTGATGCTGGCCGGCATCTACTACGGTGCGATGTACGGCGGCTCCACCACCTCGATCCTGATGCGCATCCCGGGCGAGGCCGCCTCGGTGATGACGTGCATCGACGGCTACGCGATGGCGCGCAAGGGCCGCGCGGGGCCGGCGCTCGCGATCGCCGCGGTGGGCTCCTACGTGGCGGGCACGGTGAGCGTCATCGCGCTCATGGTCCTGGCTCCGCCGCTCGCCGCCTTCGCGCTGCGCTTCGGCCCCCCCGAGTACTTCTCGCTGCTACTGCTGGGCCTGCTGGTGCTGGCCTACATGAACTCGGGCTCGATGCTGAAGGGCCTCGCCATGGCCGCGCTCGGCCTGCTGCTCGGCATGATCGGCATCGACCAGATGAGCGGCTACTTCCGCTTCGCCTACGGGGTGGCCGAGCTGGGCGACGGCATCGGGGTGGTGCCGGTGGCGGTGGGGCTCTTCGGCCTGGCCGAGATCCTCCTGACCGCCGGGCAGCCCAACCCGCCGGACGTCATCCGCCCGCGCCTGCGCGACCTGCTGCCTTCGCGGCAGGAGTGGCGCGAGGCCAACATGCCGATCTGGCGAGGGACCGCGATCGGCTTCCTGATCGGCGTCATCCCGGGCTCCGCACACGTCATCTCGACCTTCGTGTCCTATGCGGTGGAGCGGAAGATCTCGAAGCGCCCGGAGGAGTTCGGGCGCGGCGCGGTGGCGGGGGTGGCCGGGCCCGAGTCGGCCAACAACGCGGCGACGTCGGGGGCCTTCGTGCCGATGCTGGCGCTCGGCGTGCCCGGAGTGCCGGTGGCCGCGCTGCTGCTGGCCGCCATGATGGTGCACGGGGTGACGCCGGGGCCGCTCCTGATCCAGCAGGACCCGCGGCTCTTCTGGGGCTTCATCGCCTCCATGTACGTGGGCAACGTCATACTGCTGATCCTGAACCTGCCGCTGGTCGGTCTCTTCGTGAACCTGCTGCGCGTGCCGTACCCGGTGATGTACCCGATCATCCTCGTGTGCTCGATCCTGGGCGTCTACGCGGTCAACAGCAGCGTGGTCGACGTGTGGATCATGCTGGGCACCGGCGTGCTCGGCTACGTGCTGCGCAAGCTCGACTTCGAGACCGCCCCGATCGTGCTGGGCCTGGTCCTGGCGCCGATGATGGAGCTGTCTTTGCGGCAAGCGCTGGCCATGTCAGCCGGCCACTACGCGATCTTCGTCACCCGGCCGATCTCGGTCGCGCTGCTCTCGGTCGGCGTGGTCCTGGTGGCTCTCGCCCTCCGGCCCCTCGTCTCCCGCACCCTGGACTGGCGCTCCCGCCTCCCCGCCGAGAGCTGAAGCGATGGCTGAGCACGCGGGGGTGGTGCGGCGGCGGGAGGATCCGCGGCTGATCACCGGGGCGGGGGAGTTCGTCGACGATCTGCAGGTGCCGGGGTGCCTGCACGCCGCGATGCTGCGCACGCCGCACGCGCACGCGCGCCTCCGCGGGATCGACGTGGCGGCCGACCTCGGCCCGGTCGGTGAGCCGATGCCGATCTACGCCCCCCATCCCGCGCTGCCGGTGCCTTGCAAGATCCGCCCGCTCGCGGCCGGCCGCGTGCGCTTCGTGGGCGAGCCGGTCGCGGTGGTGATCGCCGACGACGTCTACCGCGCCCACGACGCGCTCGACCTGATCCGCGTCGAGTACGAGCCGCTGCCCGCGGTGGTCGACGTGGAGGCCGCGCTGGCCCCGGGCGCTCCCGTCCTCCACGAGGAGATCGGCAGCAACGTGGTCGCGGAGTGGCGCCAGCGCGTGGGCGACGTGGAGGCGGCGCTCCGCG
>DATJIR010000224.1:0-14369 GCA_035493135.1 Verrucomicrobiia bacterium | reverse complement strand
AGCCGGGCTGCGTGGGCCAGACCGAGCACGAGGACCACTACCGTCTGGCGGCCGCGGGGGGTCTCGCGCTCGCCCGGCGAGAGGTCGCGAACGCGTGGCATCGCGAGCTGGGCGCGGCGGCCGACCGCCTCTTCCACGCGCTCGCGGCCGCCGACGCGCCCGCGCTGGCGCGACTGGTGCCGGCGCCCGCGGTGCGCGCGCGGCTGCCCCGCGCCCTGGTCGCCGAGCCGGTCTGCGAGCAGCCGCCCGCGGGACCGCGGGCGGGCGTGACGATGGCGGCGACCGAGGTGCGGGGCGGCGGGCGGGTGCCGTGGCTGCTCTCGTGGACGCGCGGACCCGCGGGCTGGCAGGTGGCGGCGGCGAGGCCCGTGCTACAATGACGCGTTAACATGAGCGAAATCGCCGACCGCTACGATCCGACGCGCGTCGAGCCGCACTGGTACGCCGTCTGGGAGGAGCGCGGCTACTTCCACGCCGACGCCGACTCGCCGAAGAAGCCGTACTGCATCGTCATCCCGCCGCCCAACGTCACCGGCACGCTCCACATCGGCCACGCGTTCACCTTCACGCTGCAGGACGTCCTGGTGCGCTACAAGCGCATGGACGGCTACAACGCTCTCTGGATGCCCGGGACCGACCACGCGGGCATCGCGACCCAGTACGTGGTGGAGCGCCAGCTCGAGAAAGAGGGCAAGACCAAGGAAGACCTGGGGCGGGAGGCCTTCATCGCCCGGGTGTGGCAGTGGAAGGAAGAATCGGGGGGCACGATCATCCGCCAGCTCAAGAGCCTCGGCGCCTCCTGCGACTGGGCGCGCGAGCGCTTCACCATGGACGCGGGCCTCTCCGCGGCGGTGCGCGAGGTCTTCGTGCGCCTCTGGGAAGAGGGGCTCATCTACCAGGGCGACTACATCGTCAACTGGTGCCCGCGCTGTCAGACCGTCCTCTCCGACCTCGAGGTGGAGCGCGAGGAGCAGGACGCCGAGTTCGTCTACATCAAGTACGGCCCGCTCACCCTCGGCACGGTCCGGCCCGAGACCAAGCTGGGCGACACCGCGGTGGCGGTCCACCCGAAGGACAAGCGCTACAGGAAGTACGTGGGCAAGACGCTCGAGGTGCCCTCGGTCGAGGGGAACATCACGCTGCGCGTGGTCGCGGACAGCGCGGTGGACCCGAAGTTCGGGACCGGGGTCATCAAGGTCACTCCCGGCCACGACGCGACCGACTTCGAGATCGGGCGCCGCCACGACCTGCCGGTGCGGAGCGTCATCGGCTTCGACGGCAAGATGACCGCGCTCGCGGGCAAGTACGCGGGGCTCGACCGGTTCGAGACGCGCAAGCGGATCGTCGAGGACATGCAGGCGCTCGGGCTGATCGACCGCATCGAGCCGTACCGGCATTCGGTCGGGGTCTGCTACCGCTGTAAGACGGTGGTGGAGCCGCTCGTGTCCAAGCAGTGGTACGTGCGCACCAAGCCGCTGGCCGAGCCCGCCATCAAGGCGGTCCGCGGGGGCAAGATCAAGATCGTTCCGCGGGCCTGGAGCAAGACCTACTTTCACTGGATGGAGAACATCCGGGACTGGGCGATCTCGCGGCAGCTGTGGTGGGGTCACCGCATCCCGGTGTGGTACTGCGACAAGGACGGGAGCATGCACGTCTCCCGCACCGATCTGGGCGAGTGTCCGAAGTGTGGCGGGCCCTTGCGGCAGGATACCGACGTCCTCGACACGTGGTTCTCCTCCGGGCTCTGGCCCTTCTCCACTCTCGGCTGGCCGGCGGAGACGCCCGAGCTGAAGGTCTTCTACCCGACCTCGGTTCTGGTCACCGGGTTCGACATCCTGTTCTTCTGGGTTGCGCGGATGGCAATGCTCGGGATCAAGTTCATGGGGGACGTGCCGTTCCGCCACGTCTACATCCACGCCCTGGTGCGGGACGCCGAGGGCCAGAAGATGTCCAAGTCGAAGGGGAACGTGGTCGATCCCCTGAGCGTGATGGACAGGTACGGCACCGACGCTTTCCGCTTCACGCTGGCCGCGCTCGCGGCTCAGGGCCGCGACATCCGCCTGGCCGAGGAGCGGATCGAGGGCTACCGAAACTTCGCCAACAAGATCTGGAACGCGGCCCGCCTGGTGCTGACCAACCTGGAGGGCTACGACTCCGCCCTCGCCCGGCGCGGTACCCCGTCGGTGGCCGACCGCTGGATCAGGAGCCGCCTCACCGAGGCCACCGCCCAGGTGCGCAAGGCGCTCGACACCTACCGATTCAACGACGCGGCCTCCGCGGTCTACCAGTTCCTGTGGCACGAGTACTGCGACTGGTACCTCGAGATCGCGAAGCGGAGCCTCTATCAGCCGGAGAGCCCGGCCGCGCGGGCGGTCACCCAGCGCACGCTCGTGGAGACCCTCGAGGCGACGCTGCGGCTGCTCCACCCGTTCATGCCGTTCATCTCCGAGGAGCTGTGGCAGCGGCTGCCGCACCAGGGCGATTCCATCCCGGCCGCCGCCAGGTCCATCATGATCGCCCCGTTCCCGAAGGCTTCCCGCAAGGGGCGCGATCCGGAGGCGGAGCGGCTCATGGCGCCGGTGCTCGACTTCGTGAGCGCGATCCGGACCATCCGGAGCGAGAGCCGCATCTCGCCCGCGGTGGAGCTCGCGGTGAGCGTGAAGCCGGCGGGTCCCGACGTGGCCGCCGCGCTCGCGGCCGGCGCGGCGGTGATCGGGAGCCTGGCGCGGGCCGCCATCACGGTGTCCACCGACGGAGCCCGCCCGGCCAACTCGGCGATGGCGGCCACCCCGAGCGGGGACGTCTTCGTGCGGCTTCAGGGCGTGGTCGACTTCGAAGCCGAGCGACAGCGTCTCCGCAAGGAGGTGGAGCGCGCGCGGAAGGAGATCGCCTTCCTCGAGGGCAAGCTCGGCCGGCCCGAGTTCGTCGAGCGCGCGCCCGCCGAGGTGGTGGAGCGGGAGCGGGCGCGCCTGATCGAGCAGCGGCAGACCGAGCAGAAGCTCGCGGCCAGCCTGGCCGCCCTCGGATAGGCCCGGGCCCCGGGCCGGGTCACGGATCCCGATGAGCCCCGAAGGGGCGAAGAGGCCAAGCCACCGCCCGTTGCACTTCTCGGTGACCGCTCTCGACGCCGTCGACTCGACGCAGTCCGAGATCCAGCGTCGCGCGGCGGCCGGCGCGCCCGAGGGCACGGTGGTGACCGCGCGCCACCAGCGCGCGGGCCGCGGCCGGCGTGGACACGAGTGGTGGGACGCGCCGGGCGAGTCCCTGCTGTGCTCGGTGCTCCTTCGCCCGGACTGCACGCCCAAGGCGGTGCCCCAGCTCTCCCTGGTGGGCGGGCTCGCGGTCGCCGAGGCGCTCGCGTCGACCGGGGTGAGCGCGCGTATCCGCTGGCCGAACGATCTCCTGGTCGAAGGGCGCAAGGTGTGCGGCATCCTCGCCGAGGCCGCCTCCGGGGCCGACGCGCGGGTGCATCACGTCATCCTCGGCATCGGGATCAACGTCGGACAGTCGGCCTTCCCGGAGCCACTCGCCGAGCGGGCGACCTCGCTCCGGCTCCTCACCGGCCACGACCACGACACCGCGGCTCTGCTGGCCGCCGTGCTCGGCCAGCTGGGGCTTCGGTACGCGGGCTGGCAGGGTGGGGGATTCGCGGCTCTGCGGGAGGCGTGGCTCGACCACGCGGCGCTGCCGGGGCAGCCGGTGCGCCTCCCGGACGGCGGCGTGGGTCGGGCCGAGGACGTGGGGGCGGACGGGGTGCTGCTGGCCCGCGCCGAAGACGGGCGCATGGTGCGCGTGATCTCGGGCACCGCGGTCGAGGAGGGGACGATCCATGCTGCTGGTCATTGACGTCGGCAACACCAACACCTCGCTCGGCATCTACGAGGTGGGGCGCCTGCGCGCGTCCTGGCGCCTCACCACGCGCCGCGAGCAGACCGCGGACGAGTGGGGCGTCTTCATCCAGACCCTGCTCGCCACCCGCGGGATCGAGCAGCAGCACATCACCGGCGTGGCGATCTCCAACGTGGTGCCGCCGATCCAGCAGGCTCTCGAGTGGATGTGCGACCGGTACTTCGGGGTAATTCCCCTCACGGTGGAGCCGGGGGTCACCGCCGACCTCCCGCTCAACGTCGACGTGCCGCGCGAGGTCGGGGCGGACCGGGTGGTGAGCTGCGTGGCCGGCATCGCGCTCTACGGGACCCCGCTCATCGTGGTCGACTTCGGCACCGCCACCCGCTTCGACTGCGTGAACGGGCGCGGCGAGTTCATCGGCGGCGCGATCGCGCCCGGCATCAACACCGCGGCGGAGGCGCTGGTCTCGCGCGCGGCGCGGCTCTTCCGCGTCGAGCTGGTGCGCCCGAAGGACGCCATCGGCCGGCACACCGTGACCAACATCCAGTCCGGGATGATCTACGGCTGGGCCGGGCTCGTGGACGGGCTGGTCGAGCGCATGCGCCGGGAGATGGAAGGCGACGTGAAGGTGGTCGGCACCGGCGGGCTGGTGGGCCAGATGCGCGAGGTCGTGCAGTGCCTGCAGTTCGTGAACCCCGATCTGAAGCTCGAAGGCCTGCGCATGCTCTGGGAGCGCGCGCACCCGGGCGCCTCGGTGTGACCCCCGGTTGACACCCGGGCCGGAGCGCTCGTATACTGCACCCCAACCTACGGTAGGTCGACGCGCACGGTTCTCTACATACAGGGTTCGGGCGGCCAGGACGCGGCGCCGGGCCAGGCCGGCTGAGGCCAGGAGGCGGGGCGTATGGGGATGTGGGTCGGGCGAGGGCGGAAGGCCCGGGCGGCGTACGGCTTCGACGACATCGCGCTGGTTCCCGGCGCCCTCACGATCAACCCCAGCGAGGTCGACATCTCCTGGGAGCTCTGCGGGCATCGCTTCCCGATCCCGATCATCGCGGCGGCCATGGACGGGGTGGTCAGCCCCTCGTTCGCCATCGAGATGGGGCGGGTGGGCGGCCTCGCGGTGCTCAACCTGGAAGGCATCTTCTCCCGCTACGAGAACCCCGACGCGGTCCTGGACCGCATCACCTCCGCCAGCCTGGAGGAAGCCACCAAGATCATCCAGGGCATCTACAGCGAGCCCATCAAGGAAGAGCTGATCCACAAGCGGATCAGCGAGATCAAGAAGGGCGGCGGCCCGGTGCTGGTGAGCTCGATCCCCCAGCGGGCGGAGCGCTTCGCCAAGATCGCGGAGGAGGCCGGCGCCGACTTCTTCGTCGTGCAGTCGACCGTGACCACCGCGCGTCACGTGGCGAGCGAGTACACCCCCGTCGACCTCCGCAACCTCAAGAAGCACCTCTCGATTCCGCTCATCGTGGGCAACGTGGTCACCTACGAGGCGTGCCTCGAGCTGATGGGCTGCGGGGTCGATGCGCTCCTGATCGGGGTCGGGCCGGGGGCGGCGTGCACGAGCCGTGAGGTGCTGGGCCTCGGCGTGCCCCAGGTCACCGCCACCGCGGACTCGGCGGCGGCGCGAGATTTCTACTACAAGAAGACCGGCCGCTACGTGCCGATCATCACCGACGGCGGCATGACCACGGGCGGCGACATCTGCAAGGCGTTCGCCTCGGGCGCCGACGCGGTCATGATCGGCTCCGCCTTCGCGCGCGCCCAGGAGGCACCCGGGCGCGGCTACCACTGGGGCATGGCCACCCCGCACTCGAACCTCCCGCGGGGCACGCGGATCCGCGTCGGCGTCGCGGGGCCGCTCGAGCAGATCCTCTTCGGGCCCGCGTTCACCGAGGACGGCACGCTCAACCTGGTGGGCGCCATCCGGACCTGCATGGGCTCGGTGGGCGCCATGAACATCCGGGAGCTGCAGCAGACCGAGCTGATCATCGCGCCCTCCATCAAGACCGAGGGCAAGGTCTTCCAGCGCGCCCAGAAGCTGGGAACGCCCAGGTAGAGCGAGGGGTGGTGACCCGGGCTCCCGGCACCGGGCGCGAAGTAGTTCGGATGAGCGCTTGCGCGAAGGAGCCCTACCGCCCGACCGCAGTCCTCCACGTTCAAGCGAGCTGAAAGATGACGACCAAGATCATCATCCTGGACTTCGGCGGCCAGTACACTCAACTGATCGCCCGCCGTATCCGCGAGCTAGGCGTGTACTCCGAGATCCTCCCGTGCACCGAGCCGGTCGATCGGGTGCTCGGCGGCGGCTACACCGGCATCGTGCTCTCGGGCGGGCCGTCGAGCGTGTACGAGGGCGAGGCCCCGCTGCCCGACAAGCGCCTGCTCGAGTCAGGGATCCCCTTGCTTGGCATCTGCTACGGCATGCAGGCCATGGGCTACCTCCTGGGCGGTCACGTCGTCCCGGCGGAGCGCCGGGAGTACGGCAAGGCCCACCTGCGCCTGCTGAGTCGCGAGGGGCTACTCCACGGCGTGCAGCCGGAAGCCGATGGACTCGTGACCGTGTGGATGAGCCACGGCGACACCGTGCTGCAGCCGCCTCCGGGCTTCACCAGCCTGGCCGCTACCGACAACTGTCCGGTCGCGGCCATGGCCGATCCGGTGCGCCGGCTCTTCGCGGTGCAGTTCCACCCCGAGGTCGCGCACACGCCGCAGGGCAAGACGGTGCTCAAGAATTTCCTCAACGCGGCCGGGGCAACTGCCGACTGGTCCATGCCATCCTTCGTGGATTCTGCGGTCGAGAGCATCCGCCGTCAGGTGGGCAACGACCCGGTCCTCTGCGCGCTGTCCGGTGGCGTGGACTCCTCCGTTGTCGCGGCCCTGATCCACCGGGCGGTCGGCGATCAGCTCACGTGCCTCTTCGTGGACAACGGGCTCCTGCGCAGCGGGGAGGCCGAGGCGGTCGAGCGGACCTTCCGCGATACATTCAAGGTGCACCTCATCCACATCGACGCAAGTAAGCGATTCGTGGACCGTCTCGAAGGAGTCACGGATCCGGAGGTCAAGCGCAAGGCGATCGGGGCGGAATTCATCGCGGTGTTCGAGGAGGAGGCGCGCAAGCTCGGGCACATCCCGTGGCTCGCCCAGGGCACCCTCTATCCCGACGTCATCGAGTCGGTGTCGTTCAAGGGCCCGTCCGCCACCATCAAGACGCACCACAACGTGGGCGGCCTGCCGCCGAACATGCGCTTCAAGCTGGTCGAGCCTCTGCGCGAGCTGTTCAAGGACGAGGTGCGCGAGCTCGGCGCCCTTCTCGGGCTGCCGGGGGAGATCATCTGGCGCCAGCCGTTCCCGGGCCCGGGGCTCGCCATCCGAGTGCTCGGCGAGGTGACCGAGGAGCGGCTCGCGCTGCTGCGGGAGGCCGACGCCATCGTCCAGGACGAGGTGCGCCAGGCCGGCCTCGAGCGGGAGATCTGGCAGGCGTTCGCGGTGCTGCTGCCGATCCGCACCGTGGGCGTGATGGGCGACTTCCGCACCTACGCGCAGGTCATCGCGCTGCGGGCGGTGACCAGCCAGGACGCCATGACCGCCGACTGGGCGCGGCTGCCCTACGACCTGCTCGGGAAGATCTCGAGCCGCATCATCAACGAGGTCAAGGGCGTCAACCGCGTCGTCTACGACATCTCCTCCAAGCCCCCGAGCAC
This sequence comes from Verrucomicrobiia bacterium, assembly GCA_035493135.1. Classification (GTDB taxonomy): domain Bacteria; phylum Methylomirabilota; class Methylomirabilia; order Rokubacteriales; family CSP1-6; genus CAMLFJ01. The sequence continues at coordinate 6,810 of DATJIR010000224.1, read as the reverse complement.
CATCGAGTGGGAGTAGCCCGCCGAAACGGACCGATCCAGCCGTATCGGTTGACCGGACGCCCCGATCTATCGATGGGCACGCGCGAGGCAGGTCGGATGAGCGCTTGCGCGAAGGAGCCCGACCGCCCAACCGAAGTCTTCCACGTCGAGCCAGCAATGGGCACGCGCGAGGCAGGTCGGATGAGCGCTTGCGCGAAGGAGCCCGACCGCCCAACCGAAGTCTTCCACGTCGAGCTAGCAATGGGCACGCGCGAGGCAGGTCGGATGAGCGCTTGCGCGAAGGAGCCCGACCGCCCAACCGAAGTCTTCCACATTCAGGCGAGATAAATGAAACACGCCGACTTCGTCCACCTGCACGTGCACTCCGAGTACAGCCTGCTGGACGGCGCGGCGCGCCTGGAGAAGCTGGTCGACCGGGCCAAGGCCCTCAAGTTCCCGGCGCTCGCCCTCACCGACCACGGCAACCTCTTCGGAGCGGTGGACTTCTACACCGCGTGCAGCAAGGCCGGGGTGAAGCCGATCCTGGGCTCCGAGCTCTACGTGGCCCCCGGGAGCCGGTTCGAGCGGTCCAGCCAGGACGGCGGCTACGAGGGCGCGAGCCACTGCACGGTGCTGGCGCGCACCGCGGCGGGCTACGCCAACCTCATGAAGCTCGTCTCCAAGGCCTACCTCGAGGGCTACTACTACAAGCCCCGGGTCGACCGGGAGCTGCTCGCCCAGCACGCCGACGGCCTGCTCGTGCTGTCGGGCTGCCTGAACTCCGAGGTGAGCCGGATGCTCTCGGCCGGCGACGCGGCGAAGGCCCAGCAGACCGCCGGCTGGTACCAGGAGGTCTTCGGCAAGGACTATTACTTCATGGAGGTGCAGTCGCACGGGCTCGAGCAGCAGATCGCGGTGACCGAGGGCACCGTGAAGATCGCCCGGGCCATTGGAGCTCCGCTCTGCGGGACCAACGACTCGCACTACCTGGAGGCCGAGCACTCGCGGGCCCACGAGGCGCTGCTCTGCATCCAGACCGGCACCACCATGAGCGACCCCAACCGGTGGAAGTTCTCGAGCAACGAGTTCTACGTGAAGTCGGCCGACGAGATGCGGGCCGTCTTCAAGGACCTGCCCGAGGCCTACCGGAACACCCTCGCGGTGGCGGAGCGCTGCAACGTCGATCTGCAGTTCGGCCAGTTCCACCTCCCGAACTACCAGGTGCCGGAGGGCCACACCCTCGACTCCTACCTCGAGCACCTCGCCTTCGAGGGGCTCGCGCGCCGCTACGGCGGGTCGCCGGCCGACGCGGTGGTGGAGCGGCTCCGCTACGAGCTGGGCGTGGTCTCCAAGATGGGCTTCTCTGGCTACTTCCTGGTGGTGTGGGACTTCATCGCGCACGCTCGGCGCCAGGGCATCGCGGTGGGGCCGGGCCGCGGCTCCTCGGCCGGCTCGCTGGTGGCGTACTGCCTCGGCATCACCAACGTGGACCCGATCCGCTACGGGCTCATCTTCGAGCGGTTCCTGAACCCCGAGCGGATCTCGATGCCGGACATGGACATCGACTTCGCGGACGACCGCCGCGACGAGGTCATCCGCTACGTGGTGGACCGCTACGGGGCGGACCGCGTGGCCCACATCATCACCTTCGGGACCATGGGGGCCAAGGCGGTCATCCGCGACGTGGCCCGCGTGCTGGGCTTCTCCTACGGCGAGGCCGACCGCATCGCCAAGCTGGTGCCCGGCTTCCCGCTCAATATTTCGCTGGACGAGGCCATGGAGAAGGCCCCGCCGCTCGCGGAGCAGGTCAAGCGCGACCAGCGGGTGGGGGAGATGTGGGGGGTGGCGCGCGCGCTCGAGGGCTGTACCCGCCACGCCTCGGTCCACGCCTCCGCGGTGGTCATCTCCGACGAGCCCCTGATGGAGCGGGTGCCGCTCTACAAGGACCCCAAGCGGCCCGAGCTGATCACCGGCTACGCGATGGGGCCGATCGAGAAGCTCGGCCTGCTCAAGATGGACTTCCTCGGGCTCAAGACCCTCACCGTGATCACCGACGCCCTCCGGCTGATCAAGGAGTCGCGCGGGGTCAGCCTCGACGCGGACGCGCTCCCGCTCGACGACGCGGGGACGTACCAGCTCCTGACCGAGGCCCGCACCTTCGGGGTGTTCCAGCTGGAGTCGGCCGGGATGCGGGACGCGCTCAAGCGGCTCAAGCCCCAGCGCATCGAGGACATCATCGCGATGGTGGCCCTCTACCGCCCGGGGCCGATGGACCTCATCGAGGACTTCGTCAACCGCAAGCACGGCCGCGCCGCCATCGCCTACGAGCACCCGCTCATGGAGAGCCATCTCCAGGAGACCTACGGGATCATGATCTACCAGGAGCAGGTCATGAAGCTCGCCGCGGACCTGGCCGGCTTCTCGCTCGGCGAGGCCGACACCCTGCGCAAGGCGATGGGGAAGAAGGACCGCGAGCTGATGGCCCAGCAGCGCGAGAAGTTCGTCTCGGGCTGCAAGGCGAACAAGATCGACGTCAAGAAGGCCGAGCGCATCTGGGACCTCATCGAGAAGTTCGCGGGGTATGGGTTCAACAAGAGCCACGCCGCGTGCTACGGGGTGGTGGCGTACCAGACCGCGTACCTCAAGGCCAACTACCCGACCGAGTTCATGGCCGCCCTGCTCACCTCCGAGATGGAGAAGACGGACAAGATCGTGCAGTACGTGGAGGAGACGCGGGCGATGGGCCTGCGGGTGGAGCCGCCCGACGTCAACGTCTCACGCGCCCAGTTCACGGTGGCGGGCGACGCGATCCACTTCGGGCTCGCCGCGATCAAGAACGTGGGCGCCACCGCGATCGACTCGATCGTGAAGGTGCGCGAGACCGACGGCGCCTTCACCGCGCTCGACGACTTCTGCGCGCGCGTCGACCTGCGCCTGGTCAACCGGCGCGTGATCGAGTGCCTGATCAAGGCGGGCTCGTTCGACTCGCTCGGCAACACGCGCGCGGGCCTGCTCGCCTCGCTCGACCAGGCGATGGAGGGCGGCCAGCGGCGGCAGCGCGACCGCGAGGAAGGGCAGGTCTCGCTCTTCGACGCCCTCGGCGGAGGCGACGCCCCCAAGGTGGCGGTGGTGTCGCCCGCGGCCCGGGTGCCCGAGTGGCCGCAGGAGGAGATGCTGGCCTTCGAGCGGGAGGTGCTGGGCTTCTACCTCTCCGGTCACCCCCTCGAGCAGTACCGCGAGGTGGTGCGGCGCATCGGCGCCCTCAACGCCGCGGACCTGGCCGCGCGCTCGACCGGCTCGCGCGTCCTGCTGCTCGGGCAGGTGAGCGCGTTCAGCGAGAGCGCGACCAAGAGCGGCAACCGGATGGCCTTCGCCACCCTCGAGCTGGTCGACGGCAGCGTGCCGCTCACGATCTTCCCCGAGCCGTACCGCAGCTGCGCGAGCGCGCTGCGCCACAAGGGGCCGGTGATCGTGAAGGGCCGGGCCGACGACAGCGACAAGGGACGGGTGGTGCTGGCCGAGGAGATCAAGCCCCTGGAGGAAGCGGTGGCAAACGGACATGCCGCCGGCGGCGCCACGGGCAACGGGAACGGACATGGGAACGGGCACGGTGGCGGTCAGGGTGTCGCGCACGCCTGCCGCATCCGGGTGAGCGCGGGGGCGGAGTCGCTGCCCACCCTGCTCGCCTCGGTGAAGGCGGCCTGCTACGAGCACGAGGGGCGGACCCCGCTCTTCCTCCACGTGCTGCTGCCCGAGCAGGAAGTGGTGCTGCGGGTGAAGGAGCTGGGGGTGGAGCCGGCCCCCGACCTGGTGGCGAAAGTGGAAGGCCTGCTCGGGGCGGGCAGTATACTCGTCGAGTATGCCGGACGAGCTTGAGTTCGAGAAGCCGCTCCTTGAGCTCGAGAACCGCATCGCCGAGCTGCGCGCCTCCGAGGACTCGCTCGCCGCGCGCGACGAGATCGCCAAGCTCGAGGAGCGGCTCGCTCGCCAGCAGCAGCGGATCTACTCGGGGCTGACCGCCTGGCAGCGCACCCAGATCGCCCGCCACCCGAAGCGCCCCCACACCCTCGACCTCGTCAACCTGCTGCTGGAGGACTGGGTCGAGCTGCACGGCGATCGCGTCTTCGGCGACGACAAGGCGATCGTGGGCGGCCTCGCCACCTTCGATGGCGAGCCGGTGGTGGTGATCGGACATCAGAAAGGGCGGGACACTCGCGAGAACATCGCCCGCAACTTCGGCATGCCGCACCCGGAGGGCTACCGGAAGGCCCTCCGGCTCATGCAGCTCGCGGGCAAGTTCGGCAAGCCGATCATCACGCTCATCGACACCCCGGGGGCCTACCCGGGCCTGGCCGCCGAGGAGCGCGGGCAGGCGGAGGCCATCGCGCGCAACCTGCGGGAGATGGCGGGGCTGCCCACCCCGATCGTGTGCGTGGTGACGGGTGAGGGCGGCAGCGGCGGCGCCCTCGCGCTCGGCGTCGGCAACCGGGTGCTGATGCTCGAGTACGCGATCTACTCGGTGATCTCGCCGGAGGGCTGCGCGGCCATCCTCTGGGGCGAGGCCGCGAAGGCGCCGGAGGCGGCGGAGCTGATGCGGGTGACCGCGCCGGACCTGCTCAAGCTGGGCGTCATCGACGCGATCGTGCCGGAGCCGGTGGGGGGCGCCCACCGCAACTGGGAGGCGACGGCGGCGAGCCTGCGCGCGGTGCTGCGCGAGCAGCTCCGGCAGCTCAGGTCGAAGTCCGAGGCGGAGCTGATCGAGGAGCGTCAGGAGAAGTTCCGGCGGATCGGCGTCTTCGAGGAGACCGTCTGAGGCGTCCGGTTCGCCGGGAGTTTGACATGCCCGGGGGCGGATGCTACCGTAAGTCCCGACCAATTATGCAGAAAAATCCTCCGCGGCCGTCTCGCCCGTCGTCGATCCGGTGATGGCCAAGCTCCACCTGATCACCTACGGCTGCCAGATGAACGAGTACGACTCCGAGCGGGTCGCCGGTCTGCTCAAGCAGGAGCGCTACGAGCTGACCGATCGCCCGGAGGAAGCCGACCTGATCCTGCTCAACACCTGCTCGATCCGCGAGAAGGCGGAGGACAAGGTGTTCTCGCAGCTCGGCGCGCTCCGGCTGCTCAAGCGGCGGCGGCCCGACCTCACGATCGGGGTCATGGGGTGCATGGCCCAGCTGCAGAAGGGCCGCATCCAGGAGCGGGCGCCCTACGTGGATCTGGTCTTCGGCTCGCCCGCGATTGCCCGGGTCGCCGAGCTGGTCGAGCGGGCCCGCGCGGGGCGGGGCCCGGTGCTCGAGACCGGGGAGGGGGCGCTCGTGAAGATCACCGCGCGCCCCGACGGCGGCCAGCGGCTCAAGGCGTTCGTCACGGTCATGGAAGGCTGCGAGAAGTTCTGCACCTTCTGCGTCGTGCCGACCACGCGGGGCCGCGAGCGCAGTCACGCCCCCGAGGTCATCGTCGAGGAGATCCGGGGGCTCGCCGCGGCGGGCTGCCGGGAGGTGACCCTGCTGGGCCAGACCGTCAACGCCTACGGGCGGGACCTGAGCCCACCCACCGATCTGGCCGATCTGCTCGAGCGGGTCGACGCCGTCGACGGCATCGAGCGGATCCGCTTCACGACCTCGAACCCGTACAATCTCACGCCCCGGCTGATCCGCGCCATTCGCGACGTCCCCAAGGTCTGCGAGTACCTGCACCTGCCGCTGCAGTCCGGATCCGACCGCGTGCTCGAGCGAATGAATCGCGGCTACACCCGCGCCCGCTACCTCGAGCTGATCGCGGAGCTGCGGGAGACGGTCCCGGATCTTGCCCTGTCCACCGACCTGATCGTCGGCTTCCCCGGCGAGACCGACCTAGACTTCGCGCGGACGGTGGAGATGGTGGAGCGCGTGGGCTACGACAACGTCTTCGCCTTCCGCTACTCCCGTCGGCCCGGCACGCCCGCCGCCGACATGGCGGATCAGGTGCCGGAGGCGGTGAAGGCGGAGCGCAACACCCGGCTGCTCGAGGTCGCGACCCGGGTGGCCGCGGAGCGGAGCCGCCGGCTCGAGGGCCGGACGCTCCCGGTGCTGGTCGACGGGGCCTCGCGGAAGAATCCCGGCGAGGCGGCCGGCCGGACCCGCTGCAATCGTGTGGTGAACTTCGACACCGGAGGCCGTGACCTGCTGGGCCGGGTGGTGGAGGTGCGCATCACCCGGGCCCTGCCGCACAGTCTCCGGGGGGAGCTCGATTCGCCCGAGGACCCGGGAGTTGCCGACCGGTTCCCGGTGGGCCTGGCCGAGCCCGCGTTACCGGCCTAGGGAGGAAGCGCACCATGGTGCTGGAGATGAAAGTGAAGGGGCTCGCGCTGGATCCGCTCTCCAACATGCCCATGATCATCCTCCGCGACGAGGAGGAGAAGCGCTCCCTGCCGATCTGGGTGGGCCTCTTCGAGGCCAACGCCATCGCGCTGGAGCTGGAGAAGATCTCCACGCCGCGGCCGATGACCCACGACCTCATCAAGAACATCCTGGAGGCGGTCGAGGCGCGGGTGCAGAAGGTCGTGGTCAACGACCTGCGGGACAACACGTTCTACGCGGTGCTCTACCTCCGGCTCGGCAACGCCGACCTCACGGTGGATTCGCGGCCCTCCGACGCCATCGCGCTGGCCCTGCGGGTCGGCGCGCCGATCTTCGTCGAGGAGGACGTGGTGCACAAGGCCCGCACCGTCGAGGTCGCCAAGGAGACCGAGATCGGCACCGGCAAGGGCGACGACCAGGCCAAGATCAAGGAGTGGCTCGAGTCGCTCAAGCCGGGCGACTTCGATCGGATCGAGCCCGGCAAGGACCC
>DATJIR010000223.1:0-3966 GCA_035493135.1 Verrucomicrobiia bacterium | reverse complement strand
GATTCCAACCGCTCGCGGACCAGCACCGCGCCGGCGCGGTCGAGCACCGAGAAGATCGGCCGCCCGATAAGCTCGTCGGAGCGGAAACCGGTGATCTGCTCGCCGTACGCGTTGACGAGGGCCAGGCCGCCCTCGAGATCGAGGAGAAAGAGCGCCTCGGTCATGCTCTCGGTGATCAGGCGATACCGCTCCTCGGAGTCGCGCAGCGCGCGCAGCAGGCCCTTGCGGGCGAGCGCGCGGTCCACGGTCGACAGCAGCTGGGCGGTGTCGACCGGCTTCACCAGGTAGGAGGACGCGTCTCCCGCCATCGCGGCGAGGGCTCCGTCGAGCGAGGCGTGCCCGGTGATCAGGATGACCTCGGTCTCGGGCGAGCGCGTCTTGATGCTGCGCAGCAGGTCGAGGCCGGAGATGTCCGGGAGCCGGCAGTCGACGATGGCCAGGTCCACCGGTCTCGGCTGGCCGATCCGGGCGAGGGCATCCTGGCCGCGCTCGACCCGGTCCACGTGGTGGCCGTGGTCCCGCAGCACATCGCCCACGGTCTCTCGGATGACCGGGTCATCGTCGATCACGAGGATGTCCGCGCCGGAGGTCATGCCCGCGGGAACGTGCACGGGAGGTGCCAGTCGGGCGCGCTCGAGATCACCTGGAAATCAGCTACTTGAGCCGAATTGGCATTCTTTCCGAGTGATTTCGGCTCGACAGGCTTCCCCGAGCTGACACTTGGACCCGGCGGGGGCGGCTTCAGCGCTCGGCCCGGACCTCGGCGAAGACGTCGCGAGCACAGATCATGGCCTCGCGGATGATCGGGACCCCGACATAGCCCGACATATGGATCAGCACCTCGATCAGCTCCTGCTCGGTCCAGCCCTGCCCGAGGGCCATGCGCAGGTGGATGCGCAGCTCGGGCTCGCGACCGGTCGCCGCGTCGGACACCACGCATACCAGGGTGCGGGTCTTGAGGTCCAGGCCGGGCCGGGACCACAGGGCCCCGAACACGTTCTCGGTGGCCACATCGATGAAGGTGCGCATGACCGGGTCCTGATAGGTCGTCGCGTTCACCCGCTCCACGTACTTGTCGCCCAGCAGCCGGCGCCGGATCTCGTTGCCCTTGCGGTGCAGCTCGCTCTCCGCCATGGGAGGCCTCCTGATGTGCGGTGCGGACGACCGGCCGCTAGGCCCGGGTCCGGGAACCGAAGAACCCGCCCTTGGGTCGGCCGTGGGCGTGGTAGTGGTCGGGGATGTTGCGCATGTTGTCGTCGATATAGCACTCGCCGCCGAGGACGCGGGTGGCGATCTCGCGCAGGAGCGCGTGCATGTGGGTCACGTGCTCGACGGGCGGCGCGGTGCCGTGGTAGCGCCACACCACCATGGGCACGTCGCAGACGTCACACTCGGCGATCCAGCAGATGCCGTCCTCGTGATGCCAGGGCGTGATCCGGGCCGCCCGGCACAGGTCGCATCCGCTGACGCGAGTGAAGGGGGCGGCGCCTCCTAGCCCCACAGAGCGCGCATGACGTGGACCGCGACGCGGCGGTTGTAGTCGCGGACGAGGCGCCGGATGCGGAACAGGTCGAGCACCCACCACGCGGAGAGCCCGCCCAGCGTGAGCCAGAACAGCACCTGCAGGCCCCGCTTGCGCAGGTAGAGGTAGTGCCAGCCGAGGGGCAGGAACAGCAGCGCGACCAGCGGCGACTTCGCCTGCGCGCGGTAGCGCCAGAGGAACGCGCGCTGCTGATCGGGCGTGAGATACGCGAGCTGCTCGCGCACGGTGCGGGACAGCGACGACGCGACCGACGGAGGAATCGTGAGGCTGCGATCGCCGCGGGCCTCGGGCCCACGCCGCGCCGCGGCGCGCTCGGGCGGCGGGGCGGACGGCTTGCGGAATACCGACGATTCTCGCTCCGGCTGTGTCCGGCTCATGCCGACTCTCCCACTGGGTCGCGAGGGAGCAAGAACGGCGCCAGCCGGACGGGTCAGGCGGGGCTTGGACTTAGCCACGGGGCGTTGGTCGGCGCTTCTCACGTGTCACTCCGGTCGTCCACAGGAGGACGGTTGCAAGGAGTTGCAGAGGTGTCAATTCCTGACATCCGGCCACACCACCATGCCGGTTCCCGAGCGCCAGGCGATCGCGGGCATGTACGCGAGTACCGCGGCCGGACCGGTCGTGAACGCGAGCGCCACGATCCACGCGAGCAGCTCCGCGGTTCCCCCCGAGCCGGCCGCCTCCATCCGCTCGAGCGTGCACTCGCGCACCAGCGTATCGTGATCGCCCTTGCGGAGTAGATCCAGGAACCAGCGGTCGAATTCCTCGTCCACCCAGAAGTAGCGCGGGCCGCCCGGCTCGTGGGAGAGCCCGCCGGTTGCGAGCACCGCCACGCGGAGAGCCCCGGGGTAGGCGTGCACCATCTCGCGCAGCGCGGTGCCCACCTGGTAGGCCCGCTCGGGCGTGGGGATCGGCGGCACGGTGCAGTTCATCGTCACCGGCACCAGCGCGATGTCGCCCTCCGGGTTCAGGTAGTGCATGGGCACCGAGACCCCGTCGTCGAACTGCATGTCGCGCAGGTACGCCAGCGCGAGCCGCCGCCGCGCGCCCTCGTTGACGAGGTAGCGGGCGAGGGCGGGATGCCCGGGGATCCGGTACTTCTCGAGCGCGAGCCACTCGTCGTACCAATCGGCCGGGCCCACGTGCTCGGCCCCGATCCCGACCGTGTACTCGGGGGTATTGTTGATCGGCCAGTTCAGCAGGTGGTCGTTGCTCAAGAGCACGATGACATCGGGCCGCGCGGCCCGCAGCCGGTCGCGCATCTCGTCGAGGGCGCGGCGGGCCTGCCGGCGCTGGTTCTCCGGGGCGCGGTCGAACCATCCGGTGAGCCCGGGTGAGTGGGTCATCGCCATCGCGGCCACCACCTGCGCCATCGCTCAGCCCTGCCCCCGCGCGAGCCGCTCCTGCAGGCGGTCCGACGCGGCGGCCTCCTCGGGATACGCCCGGCGATAGGCCTCGAGCGCGGGGTGCGCGTTGCTGTTGGCGGAGGCCCCGTAGAAGAGGCGCAGGATCTGGGGGATGTAGTACTGGTGCACCCCCATCTCGTTCAGTCGCCGCACGTCCTTGTCCTGCAGAGCCTCCAGCTCCTCGCGGCTCAGGCCGAACTGCCGCGCGAGACCGGCGAGGTCCGAGAGCCAGCGGGCCCGGAGGGTGGCGTCACGGCGCACGTGGAAGATCATCTCGTTGAGCGGCAGGGTCTTGTCGCAGCGCTCCACGTTACCCATCGCGCAGCACCTTCGGGTTCACCTTGAGGAACATGATCACGCAGCGCTCGGGCCCCGGGTTGCGCACGTCGTGGAGCACGCGCTGGGGAAACCTCACGATCGAGCCCGCCGGCACCACGACCTCCTGCCCGTCGATGGACATGTGGGCGATGCCCTCGAGCACGAAGATCGCTTCCTCTTCGCGCGGGTGCTGGTGCATCACCGTCGACTGGCCGGGCTCGTAGCAGGCGATCTCCGACCAGAGCTGGTCGGTCTTGAAGAGCATCTTGCGCACGCGCCGATCGGGGGCGAACGCCTTCAGCGCGTGCAGATCGAAGACCTGCGCCACACCGGTGGCGCGCGCGGTCGCCGTCTCGTCCATTGGCCCCGCATCATAACGCCCCCGCGGCGCGTCCGCCAGCGGGCGGTCGCGCGGCAGGCGCTCGACGCGGAGTTTCCCGTTGACATCGCCGGACCCCTTCAGTAGAAAGAGCCGACGGCCGTGCCCCAGCCCCACGCCGCTTCCCCATCGGTTGCTCGTCGCTTCGCGCGATTCGTCTCGGGCCTGAGCCTGGACCACGTCCCGCCCGCGGTGGCGGCGCGGGCGTCCCTGCTCGCGCTGGACACGCTGGGCAGCTGCCTCGCCTCGTCCCGGGAGGATTTCGGCCGGGCGGTCACGCGCGCCGCCGAGCAGCTGGGGGGCACGGCGGACAGCACCCT
>DATJIR010000222.1:0-4030 GCA_035493135.1 Verrucomicrobiia bacterium | reverse complement strand
CCACGCCGCGGCCGCTCATGTCCGGGACGCCGGGGCCGAGGATCTCCTGGGAGTGGGCGCGGAGGCCGGTCAGGATCGGGCCGGGGGCGACCGCGTTGATCGTGATGCCGCGGGCCGAGTAGGTCACCGCCATCTGGCGGGTCAGCCCGACCACGCCGTGCTTGGAGGCCACATAGGCCGCGCCGCCGCCGGTCCCGTTGAGCCCCGCCACCGAGGCCATGTTGATGATCCGGCCGCGCCCGCGGGGCAGCATCTCCTTGAGCGCCCGCTTGCAGCCGTAGAAGACGCCGGTCAGGTTGATCCCGAGCACCCGGGCCCACACCGCGTCGTCCGTCTCGTCCACGTTGAAGTAGCCGTCGAGGATGCCCGCGTTGTTGACCATCACGTCGAGCGGCCCGAGCTGGCTCACCGCGGTCGACACCGCCCGGTCGACGTCGGCGGCGCGGCTCGTGTCCGCCGGCACGCCCACGCCCTTGCCGCCCGCGCCCATGAGCAGGCGCGCGGTCTCGTCCGCGCTCTTGCCGTCGAGGTCGACCACGGCGACCCGCGCCCCGCGCGCCGCCATTGCCAGCGCGATACCCCGCCCGATCCCGGAGCCCGCGCCGGTCACCACCGCCACCTTGTCTTGAAGGTCCACGGTCGTCTCCTCGATTCGGCCTAGATGGCCAGGGCGTAGCCGTCGCGGCGGGGATCGGCGCCCGCCATGAGGGCCCCCGATTCGGGGTCGCGGGCGATCCCCTGCCCGCCGCCCACCACCCACGACCAGTCGTCGATCACGTTCACCTGGTGCCCGCGCCGCCCCAGCGCAGCACGAGTCGCCTCGTCGATACGCGATTCGGCGTCGAGCAGCCGGTCGCGGTACACCCGGATCCGCGGCGCCTCGATGGCCTCTTGCAGGTTCAGGCCGAACTCGAGGAAGTTGAGCAGCATCTGCGGCTGCGTCTGGAGGATGCCGTACGAGCCCGGCGTGCCGATCGACAGGGCGAAGGCCCCGTCCCGGAAGACCTGGGTCGGCGACATCATGGTGCCGGACTTGCGGCCGGGCTTGAGCACGTTGGGCGACTCCGGGTCCCGATCCGACCACTTGAGGATGTTGTTGAGCACGAGGCCGGTGCCGGGCACCGCGAAGCCCGAGCCGAAGGCCATCCCGAGGGTCTGGGTGACCGACACCACGGTGCCCTCCGCGTCGGCGCACGCGAAATGCGTCGTCTGCTCGTTCACGAACTGCGCCGGGTGGCCCTCGGCGATCTGGCCGGCCAACCGCTCGCGACTGTGCCGCTCTCCCTCGCTCACCGCCGCGCGCGCCGGGTCGATGCGCGCCCGCTGCGAGGCCGCGTAGGCCTTGGACACGAGGCCCGCGATCGGCGGCGTGCCCGAGTAGGCGAAGGCCAGCCGGTCCGCCGAGCCGAGCTTGATCGCCTCGATCAGGTGATGCAGGTAGTCGGGCGAGTTGTGCCCCCAGCCCGCCAGGTCGAAGCCCTCCAGGATGTTGAGGGTCTCGAGCATCTGGAACGCGGAGAACGGCGGCGGCACCGAGCAGACCTCCCGGCCCCGATACGGGATGGCGAGCGGCTCCCGCCACTCCGGCTTGAACGCGGCCAGGTCCTCGAGGGCGAGCCAGCCCCCCGCCTCCTGCACTGCGCGGGTGATGGTCTGAGCGATCGGCCCTCGGTAGAACGCCTCCGCACCCCCCTCGGCCACCTGGCGAAGCGTCCCGGCCAGCTCCTTGTAGGTGACGACCTTCCCGGGACGCGGGCCGCCGTTGCCCAGGAAGAGGCGCTCCGCCTCGGCCGAGCGGCCCAGCTGCGCGCGCGACTGCTCGAAGAACTTCACGTTGGCGAAGGTGAGCGGCACCCCGTTCTCGGCCAGATCGATGGCCGGCGCCAGCACCTTCTGCCGTGGCATCGACCCGAAGCGCTCGAGCGCGGCGAGCCAGCCGCCCAGGTTGCCGGGCGTGGCGCATGACTTCGGCCCGCCCGCCAGCTCGTCCTCGGTGCAGCGCGCCGGGTCGGCCCCCCGCGGCGCGGGCCCGATGAAGTCGAGCACGTGGCGCTCGCGGGTGCGCGCCCGGGAGATCAGCATGAGGCCGATCCCGGCCGCGCCCGACATGAACGGCTCGACCACGTTCAGCGTGGAGCCGACCGCCACCGCGGCGTCGACCGCGTTGCCGCCCTCGAGCAGCACGCGGATACCGGACATCGACGCGAGCGGATGCGCCGAGGCCACGGCGCCGCGGGTTCCCATGATCGTCGGACGGTAGGCATGGCGATGCGGTGGCATGGGCTCTCCTCCGGAGGTCACGGCTGTCTGGGATTCACCGGGCAATGGTAGGCTCTAGCCATCATGGACGCAAGAATCCCCCCCGAGCTGGCCGCCGCCCTCGCGCGGGCCCGGTACATGTACGTGACGACCTACAGCCGGGCGGGCAAGCCGGGCACGGTGCCGACCTGGCTCTGGCCCCACGACGGGTTCGTGTACTTCACGACCAAGCGCGACAGCCTCAAGGCGCGCCGGATCGCCAACGACGGCCGGGTGACGGTGCACGTGGGCACGAAGGACGGGCCGGCATTCGAGGGCCGGGCCGAGTGGGTCGAGGGCCGGGCGGATCTCGAGGACGCGCTGCTGGCCGACTACCGCCGCAAGTACTGGCTGCTGGTCCCGCTGTTCATGGGCCGCTACATCCGGAAAGCGCTCGACACCCAGCGGAGCGTCCTGATCCGCATCACGCCAGACGTCACCGGGGCGCCGGCCCCAGCGCCGCGTTGACCGCGGCCGCCAGCTTCGTCATGTCGAACGGCTTCTTGATCACCGCGTCGACCCGCCCAACGCCTGCCTCCACTGCGTCCGCCCAGCCGGTCAGCAGCAGCACCGGGAGCTCCTGCCGCCCGCTCTTGACCGCTCGCGCCACGTCCCAGCCGTTGACGTCCGGCATCCCGAGGTCGGTGATCACGAGGTCAAACGGGTCGCGCTCGAGATAGGCCAGCGCCTCCTGGCCGCCGCCGGCCAGCGTGACGGTGTGGCCCTGCGCGGCGAGCACGTCGGCCAGCACCTCCCGCACGTCGGCCTCGTCGTCGACCACCAGGATGCGGCCGTGGCGCTCCGCGCTCGCCGAGCCCTCCGCCGGCCCCGCGGCCTCGGTCGCCGCCACGGCGGGGAGCCAGAAGGTGACGGTGGTGCCGCGGCCCTCTCCGCTCTCGAGCCCGATGTCGCCCCCGTGGGCGCTCACCAGGCCGTAGGCGACGGCCAGCCCGAGCCCGAGGCGCCGGACTCCCTTCGTGGTGAAGAACGGCTCGAAGGCCCGGCCGCGGGTCTCCTCGGGCATGCCGGGACCGGAGTCGGCAACCGAGACGAAGGCCCGGCCCGTCTCGCTCCAGGTCCTGATGGTGAGGCGCCCTCCGCGCGGCAGCGCGTCCACCGCGTTGAGGATCAGGTTCGTGAGCACCTCGCGCAGCTCCGCGTTGCGCCCCGAGACCCGCGGCAGCGGACCGGCCTCGAACGTCATCTCGATCCGCGCGCCCCGCACCTGGGCCTCGTGCTCCCAGCGCGCACGGGTGAGGTCGATGCTCTCCCGCACCGTCTCGTTGAGATCGACCGGGACCGCGCTGGCTCCGTGCCCGGCCCGGCTGAAGGCCTGGATGCGCCGGACGGTATCGGCCGCGTCGAGGGCGGCCCGCTCAATGGTGCGGAGGGCCGCGGCGGTCTCGGGGTCGCGGTTGCGGTAGAGCAGCAGCTGGCTCCGCCCGAGCACGACCGCCATGAGGTTGTTGAGGTGGTGCGCGGCACCGGCGGCCAGCTCCCCGACCGCGCGCAGGGTGGCCCCGCGCACGAGCGTGTCCTGGGCGGCCTGCAGCTCCTCGAGCGTGCGGCGGAGGTCGCCCACCAGGCGCGCGTTGTCCATCGCGAGGGCGGCCTGCCGGGCCAGGGCGGTGAGCGTCGCCTCGTCGCGGCCGGTGAACGGGCGCGGGCTGCGATTGAAGGCCCAGAGGAGCGCGATCGGCTCGCCCGCGCCGTCGGTGACCGGCACCGCGAC
>DATJIR010000221.1:0-17580 GCA_035493135.1 Verrucomicrobiia bacterium | reverse complement strand
GAGCGGGGCGGGGGCGAGCCGAAGAGCCCCCGCCCGAACAGGCTCGCCTCCCCGCGACGGACCTGCCACTGGTCCAGACCGACGACCGCGATCAGGAGGAGCACGATGAGGCCGGCGAGAGCCTTCCACACTCTCGCCGGCACTCGTGGGCTCCCCGTCGGCCTAGCGGGCCTGAGCCTGCGCCGGCGTCGGCCGGCTCTTGTCCAGGATCTTCATCGCCTTTAACAGATCCAGCGCGCGCTGCAGCTGCGGGTCCCGCTTGAGCTGCTCCTGCGGGGTCTCGGCCACCGGAGGCGTGGGGTTCGGACTCTCCCCGGTGGGGGCCTGGGCGGTCGTCTTCGGCCCGTCCACCACGATATCGGGGGTGATGCCCTTGCCGTGAATCGACCGGCCCTTTGGAGTGAAGTACTTGGCGGTGGTCAGCCGCAGCCCCGAGCCGTCCGAGAGCGGGATGATGGTCTGCACCGAGCCCTTGCCGAAGCTCTGCGTGCCCAGCACGACCGCGCGCCCGTAGTCCTGCAGCGCCCCGGCCACGATCTCGGAGGCGGACGCGCTGCCCTGGTTGACCAGCACCACCACCGGGAAATCGGTGAAGGACCGCTTGGCGTTCGATGAGAAGCGCATGTTCTGGTTGCGCACGCGGCCCTCGGTGTAGACGACCAGCTTGCCGGGCTCGAGGAACTTCTCGGTCACCTCGACCGCGGAGGTGAGCAGGCCGCCGGGGTTGTTGCGCAGGTCGAGCACCAGGCCCTGGATCTTGCCTTCCTTGGCGTACTTCTCGAGGGCCGTCTCCAGGTCGTTCGAGGTCTGCTCCTGGAACTGGCGCAGCCGGATGTACTCGATGCCGGGCTCGAGCTGGTTGTTCTTCACCGACTGCACCCGGATCTGCTCGCGGGTGATCAGGAAGTCCTTCGGCTCGGTCCAGCCCTCGCGCACGATCGTGACCGTGATCTTGCTACCCGGCTTGCCCCGCATGCGCTTGACCGCGTCGGCCAGCTGCATGTCCTTGGTGGAGAGGCCCTCGATCTTGAGGATGCGGTCGCCCGGCTGGATGCCCGCGCGGTAGGCCGGGGTGCCCTCGATGGGCGCCACCACCGTCAGCACGTCGTCGCGCAGGGTGATCTCGATGCCGAGCCCGCCGAAGGACCCGCTCGTCTCGACCTGCATCTCCCGGTACATGTCGGGGTCGAGGAACGAGGAGTGCGGGTCGAGCCCCCGCAGCGTGCCCTTGATCGCGTTGTAGATGAGGTCCTTGGGCGGGACCTCGTCCACGTACTGGCTCTGCACGATCGAGAGCACCTCGGTGAACAACCGCAGGTTCTCGTAGGTGGCCGCGGTGTCGTTGCCCTTGCTCGCCACCCCGCCGCCGAGGGACAGGGTGAGGATGAGCAGCAGCGCGGAGATCATGACCACCTTCTTCATATGCCGGATGGGCCGCATCGTGTACGCCTCCGTTCTTCTTGAGCTTACCCCTTCGGGCGCAGCCACTGCGCCGGGTCCTGGGGCTTCCCTTCGTGCCGGACCTCGAAATACAAGCGCGGCCCCTGCAGCGAGCCGGTGTCTCCGACCGTTCCGATGATCTGGCCCTGCTTGACCTCGTCGCCCTCGGTGACCCTGATGTCGGCCGCGTGGGCGTAGACCGTGTAGTACTCGCCCCCGTGATCCACGATGATCAGGTTCCCGTAACCCCGGAACCATCCCGTGTACACCACGTGGCCCGGGAACACCGCCGCAATATTCGAGCCCTCGGTGGCCTCGATATCGATCCCGTTGCGGAACGTCTTCGTCCCGAAGCGGGGGTTGACCTGCGGACCGTACTCGGCGACCACCCGGCCGTCCGCCGGCCACGTGAGCCGCCCGCGCAGCGACGCGAACCCGGTCCCCGACGGCGCGTCACCCGGCGCCGGCCGCGCCGGCCGGCTCGGGGGCGGCACCTTCGCCACAGCCCGCCGCTGCTTCTCCTGCAGGTCCCGGATGAAGGCCTCGAGCCGGCGGGTCGCCTCGGACAGCTCACCTACCATCCGGTCGTGGTAGGCGCGCTCGTCCTGCACCTTCGCCAGCAGGGCGCGACGCTTCGCCGCCTCCTGGTCGAACTCGAGCCGCTCCTGCTCCGCCTCGGACTTGAGCGACGCCAGCTCCTTGCCGCGCGCCTCGACCCGGCTCTTGCGATCCGCCAGGACCTCGGACGTCACACGATACTCTCGAATGAGACGGGCGTCCACCGAGGCCAGGGTGGTCAGGTGCCGCAGCTGGACCGCCTGGTTCACCGGGTCGTCACCAGAGAGCACGATGGGCAGCACCCCGCCCTGGGCCTGCAGCTTGTAGAGGGCCCGCAGCCGGCGCCCGAGGACGTCCTCCTGGCCGGAGCGCCGCGTCTGGAGCCGCCCGATCTCGCCCTGCAGCTCCACGATGTCGGCCTGGGCCCGGCGCATGCGCCCGTCGATGTTGGCCACCTGCTTGCGCTTCTCGGTGAGCCGCTGGTCGATGGCCTCGAGCGCGCTCAGCACGCTCGCCTCGCGCTTGCGCGCGTCGGCCGCCTTCTCGCGCTCTTCCCTGAGCTGCTTCTGGGTCTGGTGCAGGTCGCGCTGCTTGTCGCCGATCTCGGCGGGGCCCTCGCGCTTGGTCGCCTGGGCCCAGCCCGCGACCGGGACGAGGAGTCCGGGCGCCATCGCGAGGGTGAGCCCGAGCAGCCAGCCGCGCATCATGCCTGCGCGCGCCCCCGGGCGAGCAGGCCGCCCATCGCGCCGAGCATGGCGCCGGCCGCGATCAGGGCCAGGGCGTGGAGCGGCGAGAGGAAGGTGACCCGCTCGAGGCCGATGGTGACCGGCAGGAGCGGCTCGAGGCGCGGCACCGTCACCGCGTAGGCGATCTCGAGGGTGGCCAGCGCCACGATGGCGGCCACCAGGCCCTGGGCCATGCCCTGCAGCAGCCGCGGCCAGCGGATCACGCTCTCGGTGGCGCCGACGAGTCGCATGATCTCCATCTCGTCGCGCCGCAGGTGGAGGACCAGGGTGGTCGCGGTCGTCACGGTGAGGATCGCGGCCAGGGCCAGCACCGCGCCGACCACGAGGCCCACCCCCTGGAAGAGGCGCCGGAACTGCTCGAGCCCGTCCACCCACTGGCTGCCCCCCTGCACCTCCTCCACCTCCGGCAGCGCGACCAGCCGCCCCACCAGCGCGCGGGTGCCCTCGGGCGTCGCGATGGCCGCGTCGGGCGTCACCTCCACCGAGGCGGGCAGCGGATTGCGGGGAAGCTGGTCGGCCACGTCGGCCTGGCTGCCGAGCGAGCGCTTCAGCGCGCGGAGGGCGTCGGCCTTGGATACGAAGCGCAGTCGCTGGATGCCACCGACCGCCTCGATCCGCTGCATCACCTCGTCGAGCTTGGCCGCGGGCGGCTCGTCCTTCAGGTAGACGATCACCCGCACGCGATCGCCCCACTGGTCGATGGCACGCCCGAGGTTGAGCGAGAGGAGCCAGAAGCCGCCCAGCGCGGTGAGCGAGAGGGCGATGAGCAGGATCGCGCTGATCCCGACCCGGCCGGCGCGACGCAGGTCGCGCATCGCCTCGTTGAAGACGAAGCTGAGCATCAGCCCTCGTCCTTTACTAGCCTTCCGCCTTCTAGGCGCAGGGTGCGGCGCTTGAGGAGGGGCACGAGGCGGGCCTGGTGGGTGGCGAAGAGCACCGTGGTGCCGCGGCTCCAGATCTCCTTGACCAGGCCCAGGATCTCGCCCGCCATGTCCTCGTCGAGGTTGCCGGTGGGCTCGTCGGCCAGGAGCAGCCCGGGGGATTTGACGATGGCCCGCGCCAGCGAGGCCCGCTGCGCCTCGCCCTGCGAGAGCTGGTTCGGATAGGCCTGGGCCCGGGCCGAGAGCCCGACCGCCTTGAGCGCCGCGAAGGCCTTGGGCGTGATGTCACGCCGCGGGGTGCCCAGCACCCGGAGCACGAAGGCCACGTTCTCGAACACGGTGCGGCCGGCGAGGAGCTTGGAGTCCTGGAAGACGATGCCGATCGAGCGCCGCAGACGCGGGATCTCCGACCGCCGGAGCTCGGTGACGTCGAAGCCGGCCACCTCGATGTCGCCCTCGGAGGGCGTCTCGGCGCGATACAGCATGCGGAGCAGCGTGGTCTTTCCAGCTCCGCTGGCCCCGGTGAGCACCACGAACTCGCCCTTGGCGACGCTGAAGGAGATGCCACTGAGGGCGGCCACCCGGGAGGCGCCGGATCCGAAGACCTTCGACACGTGCTGCAGCCGAATCATGGGCTGCCTTCCATCTTACCTAACTATTCAGACTTTCGGTAGTTTCTCGGTCAGCAGGCGGTTGACGAGGGCCGGGTTCGCCTTGCCCTGCGTCGCCTTCATCACCTGGCCCACCAGGAAGCCCAGCGCGGCCTTCTTTCCAGCCCGGTAGTCCTCCACGACCTTGGCGTGCTCGCCGAGCACCCGGTCCACCGCCACGCCGAGCGCGCCCTCGTCGGCCATCTGGGTCAGCCCCTCACGGCTCACGATGGCCTGGGCGGCGTCGCCCGAGCGGTACATCTTCTCGAACACGTCCTTCGCAATCTTGCCGCTGATGGTGCCGTCGTCGATCAGGGCCAGCAGCCCGGCCAGGTTGGCGGGCGGGATCGGGCACGCGTCGATCGCTCGATCGTCATCGGCCGGAAGCTCGCGGAGCAGCTCGTTGAGCACCCAGTTGGCGACACCCTTGGGCTTGCCGGACGCGCGCGCGGCCGCCTCGAAGTAGTCGGCCAGGCCGCGCCCCTGGGTCAGGAGGTCCGCCTCGTAGGCCGACAGCGCGTAGGCGGACTGGAAGCGGGCGCGGCGCGCCTCCGGCAGCTCGGGCAGGCGCGCCCGCACCTCCTCCACCCACGCCCCCTGCACGTCGAGCGGCGGCAGGTCGGGCTCCGGGAAATAGCGGTAGTCGTGGGCGAACTCCTTCGAGCGCATCGAGACCGTCACCGCCCGGTCCGGGTCCCAGAGCCGGGTCTCCTGCACGATCCGCTCCCCGGTTTCGAGCGCGCGGGTCTGCCGCTTGATCTCGTGCTCGAGCGCGTCGCGGACGTTGCGGAACGAGTTCATGTTCTTGATCTCGACCTTGGTGCCGTACTCCGCCTGCCCGCGCGGCCGGAGCGAGATGTTGGCGTCGCAGCGCAGGGAGCCCTCCTCCATGTTGCCGTCGCACACCCGGAGGTAGATCAGGATGGCGCGCAGGGCCCGGAGATACGCCGCGGCCTCGTCGGGGCTCCGCAGGTCGGGCTTCGAGACGATCTCCATGAGGGGCACACCGGCGCGGTTGTAGTCCACGCTGCTCGACTGGGCGGTCTCGAGCGCGCCCTCGTGGAGCAGCTTGCCCACGTCCTCCTCGAGGTGCACGCGCTGGATGCCGACCTCGCGCGGACCCGAGCCCGCGTCAACCACCAGTCGGCCATGCTCCGCCAGCGGCTCTTCATACTGACTGATCTGGTAGTTCTTCGGCATGTCCGGGTAGTAGTAGTGCTTGCGGGCGAACCGGTTGTGCGCGTTGATCCCGCAGCCGATCGCGAGCGCGGTCATGATGCCGAACTCCACCGCGCGCCGATTGATCACCGGCAGCGAGCCGGGCATCCCCTGGCAGACCGGGCACGTGCGGGTGTTGGGCGGGGCCCCGAACTCGGCCCGGCATCCGCAGAACATCTTGGTGACGGTCGCGAGCTGGGCGTGGACCTCGAGGCCGATGATGGTCTCGTAACTATTCATCGCGCTTGAATGTCGATGACTTTGGCTCGCGGCTGGGCCTCTTCGGGCCTTTGGCCCTCATCGGGGCGCGCGATCAACCGGGCCCTCATCGAGGCGTCGTCTCAGCTGTCGTCATGTCGAGCGGGGGCGTGCGGGTGTGCCAGTCGGTGACGGTCTGGTAGGCGTGGGCGGCGCGCAGGAGCGTGGCCTCGTCGAAGGCGGGCGCGATGAGCTGGAGCCCGATCGGCAGCCCCGCCCGGGTGAAGCCGCCCGGGATCGACACGCCGGGCAGCCCGGCCAGGTTCACCGGGATCGTGAAGATGTCGTTGAGGTACATCTGGAGCGGGTCGGCCTTCTCGCCCATCTTGAACGCCACTCCGGGAGTGGTGGGAGCCACGATCAGGTCCACCCGCGCGAAGGCCTGGTCGAAGTCGCGCCGCACCAGGGTGCGCACCTTCTGGGCCTGGCCGTAGTAGGCGTCGTAGTAGCCGGCGGAGAGCACGTAGGTACCCAGCATCACCCGCCGCTTCACCTCGGCCCCGAAGCCGGCCGCGCGCGTCTTGCTGTACATGTCGATCAGGTCGCGCGCGCCGGACGCGCGCAGCCCGTACTTCACGCCGTCGTAGCGCGCGAGGTTCGACGAGGCCTCCGCCGGCGCGATGACGTAGTAGGCGGCGAGCCCGTACTCGGTGTGGGGCAGCGACACCGGCTCGGTGCGGGCGCCCAGCTTCTCGAGCGTGGCGATCGCCGCGCGTACCGCCTGCTCGACCTCGGGATCCATGCCGTCCATGAAGTACTCGGCGGGCACGCCGAGGCGCAGCCCGTCGATCCCCCGCCCGAGCGCGGCCCGGTAGTCGGGCACCGGGACGTCGATCGCGGTGGCGTCCATCGGATCGGCGCCCGCGATGGCGCCGATTAGCAGCGCGGCGTCCTCCGCGTCCCGGGCGAAGGGCCCGACCTGGTCGAGCGACGAGGCGAACGCGATGAGCCCGTAGCGCGACACCCGCCCGTAGGTGGGCTTCATCCCGAGCACGCCCGAGAACGCGGCGGGCTGCCGGATGGAGCCGCCGGTGTCCGTGCCGAGCGTGAGCGGGGCCATGCCGGCCGCGACCGCGGCCGCCGCGCCGCCGGAGGACCCGCCCGGCACGCGGGCGAGGTCCCACGGGTTGTGGGTGGTGAAGAACGCGGAGTGCTCGGTGGAGGAACCCATCGCGAACTCGTCCATGTTGAGCTTGCCGAGCAGGACCGCGCCGGCCGCGAAGAGCCGCGCGACCACCGTCGCGTCGTACGGGGGCACGAACCGCTCCAGGATCTTCGAGCCGCAGGTGGTGCGGATCCCCCGGGTGCAGAGCACGTCCTTGAGCGCGACCGGCACGCCGTCGAGCGGGCCGCGCGGGGTGCCGGCCCGGAAGCGGGCGTCCGCCTCCGCGGCGCGCCGGAGCGCGTCCTCGCGGGTCACGGTGAGGAAGGCGCGCACGCGCGGGTCGAGCGACTCGATCCGCGTCAGGCACTCGGTCACCGCCCCGGTCGGGGTGGCCTCGCCGCTGCGGTAGCGGGCGGCCAGCTCGTGAGCGGTCAGCGAGTGGAGCTCCGGCATCTACTCCTCGATGATCCGGGGGACGCGGAACATGTCGCGGTGGCGGTCGGGGGCATTCGCGAGCATGTCCTCCTGCGCCAGGGACGGGCGCTCGACGTCGTCTCGCATGACGTTGGTGACCGGGACCGCGTGCGAGGTCGGCTCCACGTCGCGCGTGTCGAGGGCGCGGAGCTTATCGATGTAGGAGAGGATGCCGTCCAGCTCGCTGCGCATCCGCTCCTTGTCGGCCGCGGACAGCTCGAGACGCGCGAGGCGCGCCACGTGGTCGACGTCCTCGAGGCTGATCTTCGTTTTCGGTGTCGCCACCGTTAGCCCCTCTTCATCCTCAACATGGCTGAGCCATGTTGGCCGTGGGCGAGATGATCGCGGCTACCCGCGGTTGTGTGGTCATAGCTCCTCCAGGTGTGCGTACTGGAGGGACAGGCGCTTGCGGCCGACGCTGGCGAAGTGGACGGTGGCGATCACGTCGGAGCCCTCGCGCTCCATGCCCACGAGGAGGCCCTCGCCCCAGCGCGCGTGGCGGAGCTTGGCGCCCAGGCGGAACGGGAAGTCGTCGCCGGAGTCGATCGGGGCAGAGGGCGCCACGGGGGCGACCGGCTCCGGGCGGCGCGCGTTGATCAGGTGCAGCTGCTCCTCCGGGATCTCGAGGAGGAAGCGTGACGGCTCGGCGACCCCGTAGCCCTGGATGCGGCGGTGGAGCGCGTAGGAGAGCAGCAGCCGCTCGCGGGCCCGGGTGATGCCCACGTAGCAGAGGCGCCGCTCCTCCTCGAGCTCCTCCGGCTCCAGCATCGAGCGCGAATGCGGGAAGACCCCTTCCTCGAGCCCGGTGAGGAAGACCACCGGAAATTCGAGCCCCTTGGCCGAGTGGAGCGTCATCAGCGTCACCCCACCCGCCTCGGGGTCGATCTCGTCGGTGTCAGCCACCAGCGCGATCGAGTCGAGGACGGCCTCGAGGGTCACCGTCTCGAGGCCGGCCGCCTGCTGGGTGACGATGAACTCCTCGGACGCGGCCACCAGCTCCTCCAGGTTCTCGAGCCGGGCCTGCGCCTCGGCGGTCCGCTCCACCTTCAGCGCCTCGCGGTATCCGGAGGCCGCGCAGACCTCGTCGATGAGGGCGGGCACGGTCAGCCCGCTCCGGCGCTCGGCCAGGCGGGCGATCAGCCCGGCGAACTCCTCCAGGGCGCGGCGCGGCTTGCCGGTGATGTCGGTCGGCATCGCGGCGCACGTCGCGAGCAGCGGAACGCCCGCCGCGCGGGCCCCGTCGGCCAGGCGATCGAGGGTGGCCTTGCCGATGCCGCGCGCGGGCGCGGCCACCGCGCGGCGGAACGCGACGTCGTCGAGGGGGTTCGACAGCAGGCGGAGGTAGGCCACCACGTCCCGGACCTCGCGGCGCTCGTAGAAGCGCACGCCGCCCACGATGAGGTAGGGGACGCCGGCCCGGCGCAGCGCGTCCTCCAGCACGCGCGACTGGGCGTTGGTGCGGTAGAACACCGCCATGTCGCGGTAGTCGCGCCCCTCGCCGCGGAGCGCGCGCACCTTCTGAGCCACGAAGGCGGACTCCTCGTTCTCGTCCCACGCGCGGTAGACCTCGGGCCGCTCGCCCTCGTGGTTGTCGGTCCAGAGCCGCTTGTCCTTGCGCGCGGTGTTGTTGACGATCACCGCGGAGGCGATGCCGAGGATGCGCTTGGTCGAGCGGTAGTTCTGCTCGAGCGCCACCACCCGGCAGTCCGGGTAGTCCTTCTCGAAGTCGAGGATGTTGCGGAGATCGGCCCCGCGCCACCGGTACACCGACTGGTCGGGATCGCCCACCACGCAGAGATTCCGGTGCTCCTCGGTCAGCAGCTGCACGATGCGGTACTGGGCGCGATTGGTGTCCTGGTACTCGTCGACCAGGACGTGGCTCCAGAGGGTGCGGTACCAGCGGAGCGCCTCCGGCACCGTCTCGAGCAGCCGCACTACCCGGAGCAGCAGGTCGTCGAAGTCGAGCGCACCGGCGGCCTCGAGCTTCTGCTCGTAGAGCCGGTAGAGCGAGGCGATGCGCTCCTCGCGCGGGGTGCGGGCGAGCTGCTCCACGTCGGCCGGGGTCAGCATCTGGTTCTTGCAGTGGCTGATCCGGTGGACGACCGTGCTCGGGGTCAGGGTCCGCTCGTCGAAGTCGAGCTCGCGCAGCGCCTCCTTGACGAGGGCCTGGCGGTCGTCCTCGTCGTAGATCACGAAGGACGGCGGCAGCCCGGCGTGGACCGGGCGCTCGCGCAGGATGCGCACGCAGGCGGAGTGGAAAGTGGCGATGAGCGGGGGCCGGATGCCGGCCGGCAGCAGCAGCTCCTCCACCCGGTGCCGCATCTCCGCGGCCGCCTTGTTGGTGAAGGTCACCGCCAGCACGTGACGCGGGCCGACACCCTCGACCGCGAGCAGGTAGGCGATCCGGTGGGCGATGACGCGGGTCTTGCCGCTGCCGGCTCCGGCCAGCACCAGCACCGGCCCCTTCGTCGTCGTGACCGCCTCGCGCTGCGGGGGGTTGAGCGGCGCGAGGAGACTCTCGGCGGTCACTGCGGGGTGCGGCATGGAGGCTAACGTTACCACAACCGCGAGGGGTCGTGCCCCCGCCCTGCCCTCTCCCCGGTGGGGAGAGGGCGGAGAGGCCGACGGCTACTCGACGGTCACCGACTTGGCGAGGTTCCGGGGCTGGTCGACGTCGCGGCCGAGGCGGACCGCCATGTGATAGGCCAAGAGCTGCATCGGGATCGACAGCAGCATCGGGGTGAGCAGGTCGCCCGCGACCGGCACCGAGAGCATGATGTCGGCCTTGGCGCGGAGCTCGCGGTCCCCCTCGTGGCCGATCGCGATCACCCTCCCCTCGCGCGCCCGCACTTCCTCGAGGTTGCCCATCATGCGGTCGTAGGACGAGTCGCGGGGGCTGAGCGCGATGACCGGGAAGCCGTCCTCGAGCAGCGCGATCGGTCCGTGCTTCATCTCCCCGGCCGGGTAGCCCTCCGCGTGCACGTAGGAGAGCTCCTTGAGCTTGAGCGCGCCTTCCAGCGCGAGCGGGTAGTTGATCCCGCGGCCCAGGAAGAGGAAGTTCTTGTGCCGCGAGATCTCGCGGGCCAGCTCGGCCACCGCGTTCTCCATCTCGAGCGTCTGCTCCATGAGGCGCGGCAGCTCGAGCAGGCCCTGGATGTGCTTGCGCCCGTCCTCGGCCAGCAGCACGCCTCGGCGACGCCCCAGCCAGAGGGCCAGCAAGTACAGCGCGACCAGGGTCGCGGTGAAGGTCTTGGAGGACGCCACCCCGATCTCGGGCCCGGCGTGCGTGTAGAGCGTGCCGGTGGCCTCGCGCGAGAGCGCGGAGCCGACCACGTTCGTGATGGCCACGATCGGGGCCCCCTTGGCCCGCGCCGCCTTGACCGCCCCCAGGGTGTCCGCGGTCTCGCCGGACTGCGACAGCGCGATGACGAGGGTCTCCGGGCCCAGCACCGCGTCGCGGTAGCGGAACTCGGAGCCGATGTCGACCTCGGAGGCGATGCCGGTCAGGCGCTCCATCATGAAGCGACCGACGATGGCCGCGTGATAGGAGGTGCCGCAGGCCACCAGGACTATTCTTTGAATTCCCGCGACTACTTCGGGATCGAGGTGCACGTCCGGCAGCACCACCGTGCCCCCCTCGAGCTGCACGCGGCCCCGCATGGTGTCGGCGGCGGCGCGCGGCTGCTCGAAGATTTCTTTCAACATGAAATGGCGGTATCCCCCCTTCTCGGCCATGATCGGGTCCCACAGGATCCGGCTCGGGGCCCGCTGCACCGGCGCGCCCTCGAGGTCGGTGATCTCGACCCCCGCGCGGGTGATGATCGCGACGTCCTCGTCCTCCAGCACGACCACGTCACGGGTGTGGGACAGGATGGCCGGGATGTCGGAGGCGAGGAAGGTCTCGTTCTCGCCGAGCCCCACCACCACGCTGCCCGCGCCGAGCTTGGCCGCCACCAAACGGTCGGGCATCCGGCGATGGAGCACCACGATCGCGTAGGAGCCCCGCAGCTCGCGCAGGGCGCGACGGATCGCCTCGTCCAGGCGCGCGGTGTCCTTGAGATGCCGCTCGATCAGGTGGGCGATGACCTCGGTGTCCGTCTCCGACTTGAAGACGTGGCCCTCGGCCTGCAGGCGTTCCTTGATCGGCAGGTAGTTCTCGATGATGCCGTTGTGCACCACGACCAGGTCGCCGGAGCCGTCGGTGTGCGGGTGCGCGTTCTCGTCGGTGGGCCGGCCGTGGGTCGCCCAGCGGGTGTGGCCGAGCCCGATGGGGCCGTCGATCGGCCGCTCGCGGAGAATGCCCTCCAGCACCTTGATTCGCCCGGCGGCCCGGCGGATCTGCAGCCCCCCGGGGCCGATCACCGCCACGCCCGCCGAGTCGTAGCCGCGGTACTCGAGCCGCTTGAGGCCCTCCAGCACGATCTCGGTCGCGCTCTTGTCCCCGACGTAGCCGACGATTCCACACATGGCCCTACTCCCCCTGCTTGGCGGTCTTGTCCTTCTGCTTGCGCGCGACCCAGCCCTCGCGCGTCTCCTGCCGGCCGCGCGCCACGGCCAGCGATCCCGGCGGGACGTTCTTGGTGATGACCGAGCCGGCCGCCACGTAGGCGCCTTCGCCGATGGTGAGCGGGGCAACGAGGCTCGAGTTCGTGCCCACGAACACCCGGTCGCCGATGACGGTCTCGTGCTTCTTGGCCCCGTCGTAGTTGCAGGTGATGGTGCCCGCGCCCACGTTGACACCCTCGCCCATCTGGGTGTCGCCCACGTAGGAGAGGTGCGGGACCTTCGAGCCGCGGCCGATCCTGGACTTCTTGAGCTCGACGAAGTTGCCGATCTTGGCGTTGGCCCCGACGTGGCTCAACGGCCGCAGGTGGCAGAAGGGGCCGAGCTGGGCGCCGGTCTCGACCGTCGACTCGGCGAGCACGCAGTAGGGCTTGAGCAGGACCGAATCAGCGAGCGTGGTGTCGGTGACCTGGCAGCCCGCGCTTACGACGCAGTCGGCGCCCACGACGGTGCGCCCGGTCAGGCTCACGTTCGGGTGGAGCACGGTGTCGATCCCGATCGTCACCGTGTCGTCGACGTAGGTGGTGGCCGGATCGATCACGCTCACCCCCGCCGCCATCAGGCGGTCGAGGATGCGGCGGCGCATGATCCCGGCGAGCTCGGCCAGCTGCCGCCGGTCGTTCACGCCCAGGCATTCGCTCGGGTCTTGGGTGATCACCGCGTCGAGAGGCTGGTCCTGGCGGTGCAGGATGCCGATCACGTCGGTCAGGTAGTACTCGTGCTGTTCGTTGTCGGGCGTCACCTGGGCCAGGGCGGGCCAGAAGCGCCGGGCGTCGAAGCAGTAGACGCTGGTGGCGATCTCGCGGATCTGCCGCTCCGCCGCCGTCGCGTCGCGGTGCTCGACGATCCCCACCGGGCGACCGTGCTCCCGCACCACGCGGCCGTAGCCGGTGGGATCGGCCACTTCCGCGGTGAGGAGCGTCGCGGCCGCGCCGCTCTCCACGTGGCGCTCGACCAGCCGCCGGAGGGTCGCCTCGGACAGCAGCGGCACGTCGCCCGGCAGGACCAGCACCGTGCCGGGGGCGTCCCCGCAGGCCACGTGCGCCTGGAGCACCGCGTGCCCGGTGCCGAGGCGCTCCTTCTGCTCGACGAAGGACGCCCCGATCTCGGGCGTGACCGCGGCCCGGACCTCGTCCGCCGCCCGACCCACCACGACCACCACGCGGGCTCCGAGCGCCGCCGCGGCGCCCACCGGATAGGCGATCAGCGGGCGACCGCAGAACGGGTGAAGGACCTTGGGCCGGGCCGAGCGCATCCGCTTGGCCTCGCCGGCTGCCAGAATGATGGCGGTGAGCTGGTTCATGGTACCGACCATGTTAGCACGCGTCATGCCACGCGCTGGGGGCGGGTCGAGACGCGGAATACCCCGTCCTGACGGGCCGTTGTCTTGCGCCCGCGTCATGGCGGCGAGCCGCTCAGCGCGGCCTGTTGCGGAGATGAGACAGGATGCGATCGATCCTGTCGGGCGAAGGACACGCGAAGGTCATCGGGGCGCCCGTGACCGGGTGCGTGAACGCGAGACCGGCGGCGTGCAGCGCCACGCCGCCGAGCGCATCGACGAGCTCGGCGAGCACCGGGTCGCCGGCTGGGGCGGCGCGCCGGCCCCGGTAGGTCTCGTCTCCCAAGAGAGGGTGGCCGAGGGAGGCCAGGTGGACCCGGATCTGGTGAGTCCGGCCGGTCTCGAGCCGGCATTCCACGAGCGTCACCGCGGAGGCGCCGCTGCCGAAGCGCTCGAGCACCCGGTAGTGGGTGACCGCCCGCCTGCCTCGCCCCGCGGGCACGATCGCCATCCGGACCCGGGAGCGCGGATCGCGGCCGATCGGCGCGTCGACCGTCCCCTCCGCCCGGGGCAGCGCACCCTGGGAGAGAGCGAGGTACCGTCGGCTCACCGTCCGCCGCGCGAGCTGCGCGGTGAGCCCGTCGTACGCGGCCTGGGTCTTGGCCAGCACGATCAGCCCGGAGGTGCCCTTGTCCAGGCGATGGACGATCCCGGGGCGTCGCGGGCTGCCCACGCCGGCCATGGCGGGGGCATGGGCGAGGGCGGCAGCCGCGAGCGTGCCGTCGATGCGCCCGGCGCCCGGGTGGGTCACCATACCGGCGGGCTTGTCCACCACCAGGACGTCCGCGTCCTCGAAGACGATGCGGAGTGGGACCGCCTCGGGCGCGATCCCGTCCCGGGGCGGCGGCGGGATGGTCACCTCCACGCGCTCGCCGGCCTGCACGCGGTGGGCCGCCTTGACCGCGCGGCCGTCGACCCGCGCCCGGCCCCCGGTGATGAGGGCCTTGACGCGCATGCGCGAAAGCTCCGGGAGACGCCCGGCCAGCCACTGATCGAGCCGCGCCCCGGCGGAGTCGCCGTCGACCACCTCGGTGAAGCGGCGGTCGTCGATCACGGCGCGGCCGCGCCCGTCCCGCGCCTCAGCGGGAGGACGAAGGCGCGGTGAGCAGGCGCAGCGCGAGCAGCGCCACGCCGACCGTGATCGCGGAGTCGGCCGCGTTGAACGCCGGCCAGTGATAGCCGCGCCAGTAGAAATCGAGGAAGTCGACCACCGCGCCGAAGCGGGCGCGATCGATCAGGTTGCCGACCGCTCCGCCGAAGATGAAGCCGAGCGCGAGCGGCGTGAGGCGTCCCCCGCCCGGCAGCATCCGGAGCCCGACCACCGCCAGCACCGCGAGCGCTCCGATCGAGAGCAGGGCGACGAGCCACCGCCAGCTCGCCGGGGTGGCCGAGAGCATCCCGAAGGCCAGGCCCGGGTTCATCACGAGGGTGAGGGAGAAGAACGAGTCGATCACCGGCACCGGCCGGCCCGGGGCCAGGCCCTGCAGCACCCAGAGCTTCGTCAGCTGGTCGAGGACGAGGACGGCCAGCGCGGTGAGCGCGGCCGCCGTCACCGGCCCAGCGCCGTCACGACGGGCGCGCAGCGCTCGCAGAGAGTCGGATGGGCGGGATGCTCCCCCACCCGGGGGCTCCAGGTCCAGCAGCGCTCGCACTTCTTCCAGCCGAGGGCCTGGGCCGGCGCGACCTCCAGGACGAGGCCGGGGATGTCCTGGCTCTCGTAGCGGACGGAGCCGGCGGGCCCGGCCTTGCCGAGCCGCGTTCCCGAGACGTTGAAGAGGGTCGTGAGCAGGGCTTCCCCCTTGGCCTCGAGCAGCGGGCCCCACTGCTCCACCGGCGCGCTCGGCACGAAGAGCACCGCATCGATGCCCTTGCCGATCCTCCCCTGCTGGCGGGCCGACTCCAGCGCGCGCGAGACCTCGCCCCGCACCTCGAGCAGCCGCTCCCAGTCCGCGGCGAGGCGCTCGTTCGTCCACTCCCCGCGCTCCTCGGGGAACAGCACGAGGTGCACGCTCTCCGGCTTGCCGCGACCGGGGATGTAGGACCACACCTCGTCCGCGGTGAAGGTGAGCACCGGCGCCATCAGGCGCGTGAGCGCGGTCAGGAGCTCGAAGCACACCGTCTGGGAGGCGCGGCGGCGCGGGTCGTCGGGGGCCGAGGTGTAGAGCCGGTCCTTGATGATGTCGAGGTAGAGCGCGGAGAGATCGACCGCGCAGAAGTTGTGGATCGCGTGGAAGGCCGCGTGGAACTGGTAGTCCTCGTATGCTTTGCGCACCCGCGTGATGAGGTCGCCCAGGCGCAGGAGGGCCCAGCGGTCCAGCTCGTCCATCTGCTCGTACGAGCGGCGGTCGCGCTCCGGGTCGAAGTCGGCGAGCGTGCCGAGCAGGAAGCGGCTGGTGTTGCGGATGCGCCGGTACGCGTCGGCGAGCCGGTTGAGGATCTCGTTCGAGAGCCGGATGTCCTCGGAGGAGTCCTCCGCGGCCACCCACAGGCGCAGGACCTCCGCGCCGTACTTGGGGATCAGCTCGTCCGGCGTGACGTTGTTGCCGACCGACTTCGACATCTTGCGCCCGTCGCCGTCCACCACGAAGCCGTGGGTGAGGACGGAGCGATAGGGGGCGCGGTCCCGGGTGCCCACCGCCTCCAGCAGCGAGGAGTGGAACCAGCCGCGATGCTGGTCCGATCCCTCCAGGTACATCTCGGCGGGCCAGCGCAGCTCGGGGCGCTGCTCGAGCACCGCCGCGTGGCTGCAGCCGGAGTCGAACCACACGTCGAGGATGTCGGTCTCCTTGCGGAAGCGCTCGCCCCCGCAGCGCGGACAGCGCGTGCCCGCCGGAAGGAGGGCCGCGGCCTCGCGCAGGTACCACTCGTCGGCGCCCGCTCCCGCCCGCATGATCGCGGCCACGTGCTCGACCAGCGCCTCGTCGAGCAGCAGCGCGTCGCATCCGTCGCAGTAGAAGGCGACGATCGGCACGCCCCAGACCCGCTGGCGGGAGATGACCCACTCGGGTCGGTGCGCCACCATGTTGTAGATGCGCTCCTCGCCCCATCCGGGGATCCACCGCACCTCGTTCCGGATCGCGTCGAGCGCCTTCTGGCGGAGGCCGTGGCGGTCGAGCGCGATGAACCACTGCTCGGTGGCGCGGAACAGCGTCGGGTTCTTGCACCGCCAGCAGTGCGGGTAGGTGTGCTGGAGCGACACCTCCGCGACCAGCGCCCCGATCGTCCGCAGGTGGTCGATGATGCGCGGGTTCGCCTCCCAGACCGTGAGGCCGGCGAAGTGCGCGACCTCGGCGATGAAGCGCCCGTCGTCGTCGACCGGGTTGTAGACCTTGAGCCCCGCGCGGCGGCCGACCTCGTAGTCCTCCTCTCCGTGACCGGGCGCGATGTGCACGAGCCCGGTGCCCGCGTCCATTGCCACGAAGTCGGCGGTGAGCACCGGCACGTCCCGGTCGATCCACGGGTGGCGCGCCACGAGGCCCGCGAGCGAGCTCCCGGGCACCGCCAGCGGCAGCGCGGCGCCGCGGCCCTTGACGCCGGGCAGCCGGAGGAAGGCCTCCACGAGTGGCTGGGCCACGATCAGCGCCTGACCGTCCAGCTCCACCGCGGTGTAGATCGCCTCGGGGTGAACGGCGATGGCGAGGTTCGCGGGCAGCGTCCACGGCGTGGTCGTCCAGATCACGAGCGAGACCGGGCGGCTGCCGAGCGCGGCCAGCGCGGGGGCGGGCGCCTTGAGCGGGAACGTGACGTAGACCGACGACGTGGTCTGGTCCTCGTACTCCACCTCCGCCTGGGCGAGCGCGGTCTTGCAGTGCATGCACCAGTGCACCGGCTTGAGGCCCTTGTGCACCAGGTCTCGCCCGACGAAGCGGCCGAACTCGCGCGCGATGGTCGCCTGGTAGGCCGGCTCCATCGTGCGGTAGGGGTTGCGCCAGTCCCCGAAGACGCCGAGCCGGCGGAACTCCTCGCGCTGGATGTCGATGAACTTGCTCGCGTACTCGCGGCAGCGCCGGCGCTTCTCCATCGGGTCCATCGCCTGACGCACGTCGATCGAAGCCTGGTCGAGGCCCAGCTCCTTGTCGACCTGGTGCTCGATCGGCAGCCCGTGGCAGTCCCAGCCCGGCACGTACACCGCGTTGTGCCCGAGCATGGAGCGAGACTTCACCACGAGATCCTTCAGGATCTTGTTGAGCGCGGTCCCCATGTGGATGTGGCCGTTGGCGTACGGGGGACCATCGTGCAGGATCCACAACGGACGGCTCGCCGAGGCCTGCCGGATCCGCCCGTAGATGTCCATCGCCGCCCAGCGCTCGAGCCATTCCGGCTCCAGCTTGGGCAGGTTGGCCTTCAT
>DATJIR010000220.1:0-11052 GCA_035493135.1 Verrucomicrobiia bacterium | reverse complement strand
TAGGAGGGCTGCTGCGGCGCCATAGATCCCGAGCCCGAAAAAGGCCGAGTGGCCAAACGACACCATGCCGGTGTAGCCGATCAGAATGTCGGACGACATCGCCAACAGGCCCCAGATCAGGATCTCGGTGACGAAGCGCCGCCAGAACTCGGGCAGCACGAGGGGGGCCACGATCAGCAGGGCCAGCACGACGCCGAAGCTGGTCCAGAACGCGACGGGAGCGCGGCGGCTCATCACTTGGGGGTCGGGACGAAGAGCCCGGTCGGGCGGAACAGCAGGGTCAGGATCAGCGCCACGAAGGAGACGATGACCGCCTGGGCCGGGCTCACCCAGAGGGAGGCGTAGGCCTCGAGCAGGCTGACGAAGATCGCGGCCGCGATCGACCCGCCCAGGTTGCCCATGCCGCCGACCACGACCACGATGAAGGCCTTGAGCACCCAGTCGAGCCCCATGGCGTGGTTCACGCCCACCAGCGGCCCGAAGAGCACGCCGCTCGCCGCGGCCATCCCGGCGCCGATCGCGAACACCGCGGTGTGCACCCAGGGCACCGGGATGCCCATGGCGGAGGCCATGACCCGGTCCTGGGTGGTGGCGCGGATCCAGATGCCGTAGGTGCCGAACTTGAGGAAGAGCCAGAGTGCTCCGATGATCGCGGCGGAGAGCCCCGCGATCACCAGCCGGTACCACGGGTAGTCGAGGTAGAAGAGCGAGAAGTGACCGGTGAACGGCTCCTGGATCTTGCGGGCCACCGGGCCGAACTGCCAGAGGGCGTAGTTCTGCAGCACGAGGGAGAGCCCGAAGGTGGCCAGGATCGTGGTGAGGGGATCGCGCCCGAGCAGCGGGCGCAGCGTGGTGACCTGGATGATCGCGCCGAGCAGCGCGATCACCACGGTCGCCACCAGCAGCGCGAGCCAGAAGCTGCCGGTGGCCACGATGGTGGTGACCCCCACGTACGCGCCCAGCATGAACAGCTCGCCGTGGGCGAAGTTCACCACGTCCATGATGCCGAAGATCAGGGTCAGACCCGAGGCGACGAGGGCCAGGATCATGCCGGTCACGATCCCGTTGATCGTCTGAATGACGATCTGGTCGAGCAGGATGGGCACCGGCTACACCCCCATGTACTGGTGGATGACCGTCGCGTCGGCCCGCAGCGCGGCCGCGGTCGCCTGGTGTCGCACCAGGCCCTTCTCCATGAGATAGATGCGCTGGCAGGCCTCGAGGGTCAGCGGCACGTTCTGCTCGACCAGGAGGATCGCCACGCCCTCCCGGTGCAGCGCCTCGATGATCTGCCGGATCTGCGAGACCATGCGGGGCATCAGCCCCTCGGTGGGCTCGTCCAGCAGGATGATCTTCGGCTCGAGCATCATCGCCCGGGCGATCGCGAGCATCTGCTGCTCGCCGCCGGACAGCGTGCCGCCCGCCTGGTTGCGACGATCGGCCAGGACCGGGAAGTACTCGTAGACCTTGTCGAGGAGCGCCTGCTTGCGACGCTCGTCCACCCCGGTCCGGTCCAGGCCGGTGCGCAGGTTCTCCATCACGGTGAGCAGGCGGAAGATCCGTCGGTCCTCCGGCACGTAGCCGATGCCGAGGCGCGCCAGCCGGTGGGGCGCCAGCCCGGTGATGACGCCGCCCTCGTAGCGCACCTCGCCCTGGCTCGGGCGGACGAGGCCCATCACCGTCTTGAGCGTGGTGCTCTTGCCCACCCCGTTCCGGCCGAGGAGGCCCACCACCTCGCCCGGCCCCACCTCGAGGGAGACTCCGTGGAGGATATGGCTCTTGCCGTAGTACGTGTGAATCCCCTCGACGGTGACGAGGGGCGAAGCCGGAGACGCGGCGCCGCTCACGTCTTGAGGTAGACCTCCAGCACCTTCGGGTTGCGCTGGATCTCGGCGGGCGCGCCCTCGGCGAGCACCTCGCCGTAGTGCAGCACCGTGATGCGGTGGGCCAGCTCCATGACCACTTGCATGTCGTGCTCCACGATCATGATGGTCAGGTCCTTCGAGATGCGGCGCACCAGCTCCATGGTGTCGTGGGTCTCGGCCGCGCTCATGCCCGCGGTCGGCTCGTCCAGGCACAGGAGCTCGGGCTCGGTGGCCAGCGCGATGCCGATCTCGAGGTTGCGCTGCTCGCCGTGGGAGAGGTTCGCGGCCAGCTCGTCCGCCTTGTCGCGCAGGCCCACCGCGTGCAAGGCCGCCTCCGCCTTCTCGAGGATGTCACGGTAGGCGCGGTGATGGGTCAGCAGGCTCCAGCTGTGCCGCCGCGACTGGGCCGCGATGCGGACGTTCTCGAGCGCGGTCGCGTTGGGCAGGATGTTGGTGATCTGGTACGAGCGGGCGATGCCCTTCTGGGAGATGCGGTTCGGGGGCAGGCCGGTCACGTCCTCGCCGTTCAGGAGGACGCGCCCGCCGGTGGGGCGCAGCACGCCGGTCAGGCAGTTGAAGAACGTGCTCTTGCCCGCTCCGTTGGGGCCGATGATGGCGCGGATCTCCCCGCGCCGGACCTCGACGTCGACGTCGTTGAGCGCGGTGAGGCCGCCGAAGCGAACGGTGAGACCCTCGGTGCGCAGGATCGGGGAGCCGGCGCCGCCCCTCGCTCCGTCCGCGCCCCCGCCCGCGGCCATCGCGGGGCGGGGGGCGGCGCCGGTCGACTGCTGTGCCGTCACTAGGCGAACTTGCAGGCGGGCGGGAAGGTGGTCTTCTCCTTCGAGACCACCTCGATGATGTGGTGCTTGCCGCCCTTGATGTCGAAGATGAACTCGCTGAGGAAGGCCTGGTGGTCCTCCCGGCGGAGCGTCTTGTCCCCCTGGGGGAAGTCGTCGCCCGCCTTGACCTCCATGCCCTCGAGCGCCTCGATTAGCTTGGGGGTGTCCTCGCGCCCCTTGAAGCCGGACTTCTGGATGCCGAGCTTGAGGAAGTTCATCGCCTCGAAGTTGGATTGCACGTAGCGGTCGGGCAGCGGCCCCGACGGATCGATCTGCTTGAGCCGCGCGACCGCCTCGTCGAAGAACTTCTTGTGGGCGGGCGTGTTGAGCGGGCCCTCGAGCACCGGGAGGTAGCGGTTGATGCCCACGAACCCCTCGATCTTGCTGCCGAGCGCGGGCAGGTTGGTGGACTCCGCGATCGCCCCGTCGCCCGCCCACTTGTACTTCTTGGTCATCCCCAGGTCGTAGGCCTGGTTGCCGATGGTGATGCCGTCCTTGCCGAAGAAGATCCCGAAGAAGCCGTCGAAGCTTCCGGTGATCTTGGACAGGAACGCGGTCATGTCCGCGGTGCCGAGCGGGATGCCGGTGGTGCCGACCACCTCGCCGCCCGCCTTCTTGATCTGCTCGGAGTAGGCGTCCTTGGTCGACTGGCCCCACGAGTAGTCGGCGTACCCGATGTGCCACTTCTTGCCCAGATGCTTGACCAGGTAGGGGGCGAACGCCACCGCCTGGGCCGGTGCGTAGTCGAACGGCCGGAAGGTGTAGCGGCTGCAGTTGGTGGTGGTGATGGTGGTGTCGAGGCAGACTCCGATCATGTTGACGATCTTGGCCTCGTCCCACACCGGCATGCAGGCCAGGCACACGTTGGAGAGGAAGCCGCCCTGGTGGACGTCGATCTTGTCCTCGACCACCAGCTTCTCCGCCTTGCGCCGCCCCACGTCGGGCTTCGACTCGTAGTCGGCCACGATCAGCTCGATCGGGCGCCCGTTGATGCCGCCTGACTTGTTGATCCGGTCCACCGCCATCTGGCTGCCCACCAGCGCGGTCTTGCCGCCCGCCGCCGCCGCACCCGACAGGGGCTGGAGGGAGCCGATCTTGTAGGGCTTGGCCTGGCCGAAGGCGTCCCGCCACGGGGCGGGCACCAGCATGCCGGAGCCGAGCGCGCCGGCCGCGGCCGCGCTCAGGCCGAGCCACCGCCGCCGGGTGATCTTGCCGCGGTACCAGAACGCCTCTGCCTGCTCGTTGCCGTGATTGGCCATGGAGAGCCTCCTGTTTTCCTGGGTAATCGACTCGCTCAGTGAGAAGTTCCCGCGACCGCGGCCATCGACTCCTCGAAGACCTGGAGCGTGCGGACGACCTCGTCGTCTCCGTGGACGAGGGAGACGTAGAATTTCTGCGCGGCCTTGACCACGCCCCGGGTGAGCAGCTCCCGGGTGAAGGCGGCGTGCCGGTCGCGATCCGCGCCGAGGGTCGCGCGGTAGTCGGTGATGGGCCGGTCGGTGAAGTAGATCTCGAACACCGGCGCCTCCCCCGCCACCTGGGCCGGGAGCCCGGCCCGGCGGGCCGCCGCCTCGAGCCCCCGCATGAGGCGCGTACCGGTCGCGAAGAGGCGCTCGTACGCGCCCGGCTTGCGCAGCTCGGCTAGCGTGGCCAGCCCGGCGGCGGCGGCGATCGGGTTGCCGTTCAGCGTGCCCGCCTGCTGCACGAACTCCCCGGTGCCGTCGAGGTCCGGCGAGAAGTGCCGCATGATGTCCCGCCGGCCCGCGACCGCGGCCAGGGGGAAGCCGCCGCCCACGATCTTGCCGAAGGCGGCCAGGTCCGGCACCACCCCGTAGTACTCCTGAGCGCCGCCGTAGGCGAAGCGGAAGCCGGTGACGATCTCGTCGAAGACCAGCGGGATGCCGTGCCGCGCGGTGACCGCCCGCACGCCCTGGAGGAAGCCCGGCTGCGGAACGATCAGCCGCTGGAACGGCTCCATGATCACCGCGGCGAGGTCGTGGTGGTGGGCCTCGATCATGGCCTCGGCCTCGGCCAGATCGTTGAACGGGGCCACGAGCACCTCGCCCTGGATCGCGTGCGGGATGCCGGCCGAGTCCGGCGTCGGGGCCGGGAACGCCTTGGGCTCGCGCGGGCCGACGCTCATCAGCGAGTAGTCGTGCACCCCGTGGAAGCCGCCCTCGAACTTGAGGATCTTGTCCCGCTTGCGATAGGCGCGTGCCACGCGCAGCGCGAAGAAGGTCGCCTCGCTGCCGCTGCCGCAGAATCGAACCTGCTCGGCGCACGGCACCGCGCGACAGATCTCCTCGGCGAGCGACAGGGTCGGCTCGCTGAGCTGGAAGTAGGTCGTGCCCTTGCGGAGCTGTGCCTCGACCGCGGCCACCACCGCCGGATGCGCGTGGCCCAGCACGAGCGGGCCGCTGCCGAGGATGTAGTCGATGTACTCGCGACCCGAGAAATCGTGGAGGCGGGGGCCCCGGGCTTCCTTGACGACGAAGGCCAGCTCCTGGGGCGCGTAGTACCCGCCCAGGACGCCTCCCGGGAGGACCCGCATCGCCTTCTGGAGCAGGGCTTCTTCCTCGGGGCTGCGACCGGCCGGACCTGCCATTCCACCTCGCTGGGACGGAGAGTTTGGCGGGTTTTATACCGTAAAGGCCCCCAGGGCGCAAGGGCGCACTTCCCGAGTGGGCCGCGGCCCGCCGGGACTAGGAGGAGAGGCCGGAGGCCCGCAGCGCGAGCCGGATGCGGTGACGCTCGTCCTCGGAGACCGGGGTGAGGGGCGGCCGCACGTACGCGGCCGGAATGCGGCCCAGGATGGCGAGGGCCTCCTTCATCCGGTTGTGCATGTCCACGAACGGCGGAGCGTAGAACACGCCGACGAGCGGCGCCATGCGCTCGTTGAGCCGTCGCGCCTCGTCGAGCCGGCCTGCCTGCACCGCGGCGAACAGGGCCGCCTGCAGATCGGCGACCACGCTGCCCATGCCGGAGATGCAGCCGTCGGCCCCGAGCGTGAAGCTCGCCATCAGCGACATGGTGAACGAGGACATCACCGCGACCGGGCGCCCGGTCGAGCGCACCGCGCGCAGGTTCTTCTCGTAGGACACGATCTCGTTGGACCAGTCCTTCACCGCCGCGACGGTCGGGATCTTGCAAAGCTCGGCCAGCGTCTCGGGGCTGTAGCCGATGCCGGAGGCGGGCGGGTACTCGAAGACCACGAGCGGCAGGTCCACCGCGTCGGCGAGCACCTGGAAGTGGCGCATCACCATGTCCGGCTTGAGCTGCGCGCCCCACATGAACAGGGTCGGCGGGAAGACCAGCAGCCCGGCCGCGCCCGCGGCCCGCGCGTCCCGCGCGAGCTCCACCGCCTCCAGCGTGCCGTCGGAGTAGATGCCGGTGACCACCGGCACCTTGCCCGCGACCTCGTCCAGGGCCACGTCGAGCGTGCGCCGGCGCTCCTCGCGGGTGAGCGAGGCCACCTCGGCGGCGTGGCCGTTGGCCACGAGGCCGGTGACGCCCGGGGCGTCCACGAGCCAGCGGAGGTGCTTGCGGTAGGCGGGCTCGTCGATGGCCAGATCGGCGGTGAACGGCAGAATATTCGCCGGCATGCAACCGTGGAAGCGCAGCCCGTTGGTCATGGCGTCAACCTTAGCACACGCGGCCGCGCCTTCACCATCGGACCAGCTCGTCGGCCAGCTCCTTCGCCGAGACGACGCGGGCGTAGGCGCGCCGGACGATGTCGAGCGTGGCCCGCTGGATCTCGGGCCAGAGGGTGGCGACCCCGTCCTCCACCACCAGCACGCGGTACTCCCGGTTGAAGCCGCCGATCACGGTGGCCAGCACGCAGATGTCGGTCATGGTCCCGGTGACCACCAGGGTCGTGACGCCCCGGGCCCGCAGCGCGCCGTCGAGCACGGTGCCGTTGAAGGCGTCGTAGTAGTGCTTGCGCACGACCAGCTCGTCGGCCCTCGGCGCCAGCTCCGCGACGACGCGCGCGCTCGGGTCTCCCTCGAGGCAGGAGGACGAGGGCAGGCCGAAGCCGGTGGGCGCGCCGGGCCTTGCGGGCCGATGCTCCGGGTGCAGCTCGCCCACCAGGAGGGGCGCGGCGGGCGAGTAGGTGAACTCGGTGAAGATCACCGGTAGGCTCTTCTCGCGGAAGATCGCGATCAGCTCCTGGATGCGCGGCACCACCTCGCGCGCCGGCGGGACCTCCATGGCCTGGCCCGCCTCCACGAAGGCGCGCTGCATGTCGACGACGAGGAGCGCGGTGCGCCCGGGATCGAGGGGGAGCGCCCGCGCGAAGGACTCAGCGCGGTCCATCAAAGGCTACCAGGCGGAAACCGAGAAAGCGTTCGGGATGTGGCGGATCGCCTTGACCGCGCCCTCGTCGTTGAAGATCACCGAGACCACGTCGAAGCGGCAGGAGACCTGTCGCAGCCGCTTGAGCTTGAGGTAGCCGTGGGCCAGCTTCCCGAGCCGGTTCTGCTTGCGGGTGTTGACCGCGGCCTGGGGCGGATCCCCCTCCATGTCCCGCCGCGTCTTCACCTCGACGAAGACGAGGGTCTTGCCCTCCCTCGCGACCAGGTCGATCTCACCCGCGCGGGTGCGGACGTTGCGGTCCAGGATCGCGAAGCCGCTGCGGGCCAGGAAGCGGGCGGCCTCTTCTTCCCCTCTCTCTCCGGTGATCTTCCGAGTGTCGGTGGGCACGTGCACTACTCCTTGACCAGCACGAGATCGCTCATCATGAGTCGGCGCCGATCCACTGCAGCTCGCTCCGGGAGAACAGGGCGAGCTGGTTCCAGATCCCGGCGAAGGTGCGGCGGTGCAGCGGGCAGGGGCCGTGACGCTCCAGCGCGTCCCGGTGCTCCGGGGTCGCGTAGCCCTTGTGGCGGATGAACCCGTACGCGGGGAACTCCCGATCGGCCGCGTCCATGATGCGGTCGCGGGTCACCTTCGCCATGATCGAGGCCGCGGCCACCGAGGCCGAGCGCCGGTCGCCGTCCACGAGATTGCGCTGCGGGCAGCGCAGCCCCGGCACCTCGACGAAGTCGGTCAGCACCAGGTCGGGCTCCAACCCGAGCGCGCCCAGCGCTTGGGCCATGGCCAGACGGGTGGCCTGCAGGATGTTGATCCGGTCGATCGTGAGGTGATCCACCACCGCGACGCCCACGCCCAGTGCCCTCGCCTGAATGATCTCGAACAGCCGCTCTCGCTCCGGGGCGGCGAGGCGCTTCGAATCGTCCACGCCCGCGATCCGGTCGCCCGGCGCCAGGATCACCGCCGCCGCCACCACCGGCCCCGCGAGCGGCCCGCGGCCCGCCTCGTCGACCCCGGCGAGACGGCTCACGCCCCGCCGCCAGGCGGCGTGCTCGAAGCGGTACGGCGCTCCGGGCGCCACGTCCCGGTCTTAGCTCGACTGCTCGCCCGAGGCCGGGACCACCGCGACCCGCTTCTCCTTGAGGCGGGCCGCCTTGCCCACCAGGTCCCGGAGGTAGTAGAGCTTCGACCGGCGCACCGTCGCCCGCTTCATCACCTGGATCTTGTCGATCCGCGGCGAGTGCACCGGGAACGTGCGCTCCACCCCGACTCCGTAGGAGATGCGCCGGACCGTGAACGAGGCCCCGGTGCCGCCCCCGCGCTTGCGGATGACGACGCCCTCGAACGCCTGCAGCCGCTCCTTCTCGCCCTCGACGACCTTGACCATCACCTTGACGGTGTCCCCGGGCTTGAAGCCGCCCCGGTCCTTCTTGAGGTCCCCCGCCTCGACGATTCGGATCGCTTCCATGATCTGACGCTCCTCGCTTGCTGAAGTTAGTCCAGGAAATCGGCCGGGCTCCGGCCCTGCCGGAAGCCGTCCGTCCACTTCTGCTCTTCCGGCGTGAGATCCGCCGTCTCCAGGAGATCGGGCCGCCGCCGCCACGTGCGCCAGAGCGACATGACCTGTCGCCACCGCGCGACCCGGCCGTGATCGCCGGAGCGCAGCACGTCGGGCACCCCCGCGCCCCGGAACACCTCGGGGCGGGTGTACTGTGGGTGCTCGAGCAGGCCCCGCGCGAACGAGTCGCGCGCGGGCGCGTCCTCGTCGCCGA
This sequence comes from Verrucomicrobiia bacterium, assembly GCA_035493135.1. GTDB lineage: Bacteria > Methylomirabilota > Methylomirabilia > Rokubacteriales > CSP1-6 > CAMLFJ01. The sequence continues at coordinate 2,265 of DATJIR010000220.1, read as the reverse complement.
GCACTCCCGGCAGCAGGCGCACGATCGCGTCGGTCACTACCAGGGCCGCCGGCTCGCCGCCGCTCAGCACGTAGTCGCCGATGGACAGCTCCTCGTCCGCCACCGTCTCGCTCACCCGCTCGTCCACGCCCTCGTAGCGGCCGCAGAGCAGGATCAGCCGCGGCCAGGCGGCAGCGAGCTCGCGGGCCACGTCCTGGCTGAAGCGCCGGCCGGCCGGGCCCAGCAGGATCACCCGCGCCTCCGTCCCGTCGGCCCGCAACGCGTCCACCGCGGCGGCGATCGGCTCGGGCTTGAGGACCATGCCGCCCCCCCCGCCGAACGGCGGCTCGTCGGTCACGCGGTGCCGTCCCGCCGCGTGCTCCCGCAGGTCGTGGACGCGCACGTCCACGAGGCCGCGGGCGCGGGCCCGACCCAGGATCGACTGGGTGAGCGGCGCCTCCAGCATGGCCGGGAACAGCGTGACGATGTCGATCCTCACAGCTCGAGCAGCCCTTCCGGCGGATCGATGACGATGCGCCGATCCGCCACGCTGACCTCCACCACGATCGCCGGCACCGCCGGGATCAGGCACTGGCGGTGCTCCTCGTCCTCGACCACCCACAGGTCCTGCGCCCCGCTGTCTACCCGAATGAACCGGCCGACGTGCCGGCCCTCGCGCGTCTCGACCACCGCGCCCTCCATCTGCCAGGGATAAAACTGCCCCTCGGGCAGGGGCAGCACCTCGTCGCGTCCCACCGCCAGGAGCCGTCCCTGGAAACGCCGGGCCGCCTCCGGCGAGTCGACCCCGTCCATGCGGACGAAGACGGTCTCGCCCTCGAACCGGCACGAGGCGATCCGGCAATCCTCGCGCTGGTTCGCCCGGGGCTCCCAGAGCACGCACCGGTCGAGCCGCTCGAAGCGCTCGCGGGGCCGGTCGGTGAGCGGGCGCACTTTGAGCTCGCCGCGCAGCCCGAAGGGCCGCAGCACCTCTCCGACCGCCACGAGAGGAGCCTCCGTCATCGATCGCCTACGCCTTGGCGACGGCCCCCGCGGCCCGCGCCAGCAGGTTCTTCACCGTGTTGCTGGGCTGCGCGCCCTTCTTGATCCACTCCTGCGCACGCTCCACCTGGATCTTGATGGTGGGTGGATTCGTGAGCGGGTTGTAGTGCCCGAGCACCTCGATGAACTTTCCGTCCCGCGCCGCGCGCGAGTCCGCCACCACCACGCGGTACGCCGGCTTCCGCGTCGTCCCCGTCCGTCTCAGCCTGATGTGAACCGCCACTGGTCACCTCTCTCTGGGTTGTCCTGCGTCGTCGACTCGTCCAGGGCTCAGCGCGGCAGGAAGGGCAAGGCGCCCTTGAGCTTGCCCATCCGCCCCTCCATCTGCTTGAGCCCCTTCATCATCTTCTTGAGCTGGGCGTACTGCTTGAGCAGCCGGTTCACGTCCGACACGCTCGTGCCGCTGCCCCGCGCGATCCGCGCGCGGCGACTGCCGTTGATCACCGACGGCTCCCGCCGCTCGAGCGGCGTCATGGAGGCGATGATGGCCTCGTACCGGTGCAGCTCCTGCTCCTCGCCCTTCATCTCCTTGGGCAGCCCCTTGGCCCCCTTGAAGAAGGGCACCATGTCCATGAGCTGGCCGAGCGGCCCCATGGAGCGCAGCTGCTTGAGCTGCGACGCGAAGTCCTCGAGCGTGAAGGCGTCGTCCCGGATCTTCTGGGCGAGCGCCTCCGCCTGCTCGGCGTCGACCGAGGCCTGCGCCTTCTCGACCAGGGAGAGCACGTCGCCCATGCCGAGGATGCGCTGGGCCAGACGATCCGGGTGGAAGGGCTCCAGCGCGTCGGTCTTCTCGCCGACTCCGACGAACGCGATCGGACGCCCGGTCACCTCCCGCACCGAGAGGGCCGCACCCCCCCGCGCGTCACCGTCCATCTTGGTCAGGATCACCGCGTCGATGCCGATGGCCGCGTTGAACTTGTCGGCCACCGTGACCGCGTCCTGGCCGGTCATGGCGTCCACCACCAGGAGCACGTGGTGCGGTCCCACCGCCTTCTTGATGGCGCGCAGCTCCTCCAGCATCTCCTCGTCGATGTGCAGCCGTCCCGCGGTGTCGAGGATGAGCGGCGAGAGACCCCGCCGGGCTGCCTCGTCGCGGGCCGCCGAGCAGATGTCGACCGGGCGGCGGTCGGCTTCCCCCACCACCGGCACCCCGAGCTGCGTCCCGAGCGTCTTGAGCTGATCGATCGCGGCGGGGCGGTACACGTCGGCGGCGGCGAGGAGCGGGTG
>DATJIR010000219.1:0-6532 GCA_035493135.1 Verrucomicrobiia bacterium | reverse complement strand
GACACCGACGAGACCATCGAGCCGTTCTCGGAGGCGATGCCGCTGTGGAAGAAGAACTTGAGCTCGAAGAGCCCCTGCGGGGTCTGCACGTACTTGTTGGTGGTGACCCGGCTGATGGTCGACTCGTGCATGCTGATGTCGTCGCCCACGTCGCGCAGGGCGAGCGGCCGCAGGTACGGCAGGCCCTTGTCGAGGAACTCGCGCTGGAAGTTGACCAGGCTCTGGGCGACCTTGCGCAACGTGCGCTGGCGCTGCTCCACGCTCTTGATCAGCCACACCGCGCTGCGCAGCTTCTGCTCCACATACTGCTTGGCTTCGTCCCCCGAGCGGCGCAGCAGCGAGCGGTACAGCGAGTTCACCCGGAGGCGGGGAATGCCCTCCTCGTTCAGGATCACCACGTAGTCCTCGCCCACCTTCTGGATCGTGACGTCGGGCACCACGTAGCGGGAATCGTTGGTGGAGAAGCGTCGGCCCGGCTTGGGCTCGAGGCTCTGGATCTCCTCGATCGACTCCATCACCCGCTCGAGCGGCAGCTTCAAGGCCCGGGCGATCTCCGAGTAACGACGACGCTCCAGGTCCTCGAAGTGCTTCTCCACGATCTCGACCGAGACCGGATCGGGCTCCGCGTCCGCGGTGAGCTGGAGCAGCAGGCACTCCTGCACGCTGCGCGCGGCGACGCCGGGCGGATCGAAGGCCTGGATGCGCCGGAGCGCGGCCTCGACCGCCTCCGCCTCGCAGCCCATGCCCCCCGCCACCTCCCCCACGTCGGCCCGGAGGTAGCCGTCCTCGTCGAGGTTGCCGATGATGGCCTCGCCGATGCGCAGGAGCTCCTTGTCGTCGGTGCTGAGGCGGAGCTGCTCCATAAGGTGCTCGGTCAGCGAGGTGTCGCTGCGCCCCAGGTTCTCGAACGGCAGCTCGTCGCGCTCCTCCATCGAGACCGGGGTGCGCTCGTCGCCGTGGTCGTCGAAGATCGCAGAGGACAGATCGAAGGGCAGGTCGTCGGCCCGCTCTCCGTCCACCGAGCTCGTCTCCTTGGACGGCTGCTCCGGCGCCTCCGGAGCGGGCGGCGCCTCCGCGGGCGCCGGCGCCTCCGCGGTGCCCGCGGTCGCGGCCGGAGCCTCCGCGGTCTCCGCGTTCTCGACCGGGATCTCCTCGAGCAGAGGATTCTCCTCCAGCTCCTTGCGCACGACCTGCTCGAGCTCGAGGGTGGAGAGCTGGAGGAGCTGGATCGCCTGCTGGAGCAGAGGGGTCATGACGACCCGCTGGCTCATCCGCTGTACGAGTTTCATAGCGAGAACTTCTCGCCCAAGTAGATCTCCCGGGCCTTGGAGTTGTTGGCCAGTTCGGTCGCGGTGCCGGATGCGAGGATGCGACCGTCGTAGAGAATGTAGGCGCGATCGGTGATCGCGAGCGTCTCGCGCACGTTGTGATCGGTGATCAGGACCCCGATCCCGCGCTCCTTGAGCCGGGCCACGATCTCCTGGATGTCGCCGATCGCGATCGGGTCGATGCCCGTGAACGGCTCGTCGAGCAGGAGGTAGCGCGGGTTCGTCACGAGAGCGCGCGTGATCTCGAGTCGCCGCCGCTCACCGCCCGAGAGGGTGAAGGCCTTGTGGCGGGCGAGACGGGTGAGGTCGAGCTCCGCGAGCAGCTCGCCGAGCCGGGTCATGCGCTCGTGGTGGGAGAGGTCGAGGGTTTCCAGGATCGCGAGCAGGTTCTCCTCGACGGTCAGCTTCCGGAACACCGACGACTCCTGCGGCAGGTAGCCCATCCCGAGACGGCATCGCTTGTACATCGGCAGCTCGGTGACGTCCTGCCCCTCCAGGAAGATCCGTCCCCCGTCCGGTCGCAGCAGGCCCACGATCATGTAGAACGAGGTGGTCTTGCCGGCTCCGTTGGGCCCGAGGAGGCCGACCACCTCGCCGGGGTGGATGTCGAGACTCACGCGGTTCACCACCACGCGGCTCCGGAACCGCTTGCGCAGACCCTGGGCGATCAGGCCTTCCATTTTACGCGGGGGCCCAGAAATGGCCCCCGCGCTCCCCCAGCCGCGGACGACCATCGAAGCATGAGGACAACCGTCCGGTCTCCAGGAGCGGGGCCCGGCCGTGACGCGGGCACATGCGTCGCGTCGGATTCATTGGCATTGGCCGGCGACCGGCTTGGGGCGGGACGCCGTCTCGTCCTGGGCCTTGGGGTAGAAGACCGCCTTGACCCGCTCCTGCTGGCCGCCCTCCACCAGACTCCGATCCTCCGCCAGATAGATCGTGATGCGCTCGCCGGTCACCACGTTGTCGTCGCGCCAGACCCGGGCATTGCCGATCAGCACCACCCGCTGCTCGGCGTCGTAGTACTCGGCCCGCTTCGCGGTGCCGCTGCGGCAGTCCCGGGTGATGATGCGTACGTTGCCGGTCGAGACGGTGCGCACGATCCGGTCGCCCTTGTCGTCGAGGTAGACCTCCATGCGGTCGGCCCACTGCGTGGAGCTGTTCTGGGTGGCCACCACGTTGCCGGTGAACACCACCAGGCCTTCCTTCTGGATGTTCTCGAGCTGGTCGGCGTCGACGGTGACCGGCCCGTTCCGCCCGTCGGCGGAGGCCGCCCCGTCCGGCCGCGTGGCCGGCGCGGTCGACGACGGGCGCGGCGGGCGCGGACGCGCCGGGGCGCCCTGGGCCCACGCCGGACCGGCCAGGGCCAGGGCCGTCCATACCGCGAGGGCGCCGACCAGCGTCCGGCGCATCAGGAGCGCCCGTCCCGACCCGCGTCGGCGGGGACGCCGGAGCCGCGCTTGAACGTCGCGCGCACGCGCCCCTTGATGCTGGTGACCTCGTCGGCCACGCGGGACTCGAAGCCGGTGCCGCGCACCACCGCACCGGCGCGGTAGATCACCACCGGATCCTCGGTCCACGCGCGCTGCGCCTCGGCGTCCCAGCGAAGGCGGTTGGTCTCGAGCCTCAGCCCGTCGCTCGAGACCAGCACCACGTTGCCGCGCAGCTCCACGTTCTTGGTCTCCTGGTTGAGGTCGCCTTCATCGCCGGTGACCGTCCACGAGCGCGTCGCCTGATCGCCCCTGGCCGGCTGGTCCACTTTGACGGTCACCTTCTTCATCGTCGTCTTGTTCTGCTCCTCGAACGTCTCCGAGTACTCCGCGTCCAGCTGCCAGCGTGAGCCGTCCCGGCCCTGCTCTTGCAGGTGGACCTGCTTCAACCGGTAGTCGGCGCTGGTCGCGGCGGGCTCGGTGGGCAGCGCCCGAGGAACCCGGGCCCGATGTACGAGCACACCCACCACTACTGATAGGAATACCACGACCAGCGTCAGGATAATGAACGGTGCCTTCCTCATAGCAATCTCCGTGCCACGCTAGCACAGGACCTAGAGCCGAGGCAACGGAAGAAGCAAGCTACGGATCGGTCAGCGGGGCGGCCAAGCCCGGCGGGCCTTTAGCAGCATCTCCACCGCCTCACGGACCGCTCCATCACCGCCCCGGCGACGCGCCACCCAGTGCGCGGCGCGCTTGACCTCGGCGACCGCGTTGGCGGGCGCGAGAGCGAGCCCGACGCGGCCCATGGCGGCCAGATCGGGGAGGTCGTCGCCCATCATCGCGACCGCGCCGGCCGGCACGCCGAGCCGCTCGCACAGCGCCACCAGCGCCGAGGCCTTGTCCCCCACCCCCTGGTGCACCTCGGAGACGCCGAGCTCGGTCATGCGCCGGGTCACCGCGGCGGAGGCCCGTGAGGAGAGCACCGCGACCTGGAGCCCGGCCTTGCGCGCGGCCACCAGGGCGAGGCCGTCGTGGACGTGGAAGCGCTTGGTCTCCTCGCCGGAAGCGCCGTAGAGGAGCCCACCGTCGGTGAGCACGCCGTCGACGTCGAGGATCAGCAGCCGGATGCGCGCGGCGCGGGGAGCGGCGGTCACACGATCTTGGCGAGCAGGATGTCGTGCAGTCGGATCACGCCGGCCGGGCGCCCGGCATCGTCCGTGATCACGAGGCTCGTGATGCGCCCTTCCATCCGGGCCAGCGCGCTGGTGGCCAGCTCCTCGGCCCCGATCACCTTCGGATCGCGGGTCATGCACTCCCCGGCGCGGCGCTCGAGCAAGCTGGCCCCGTGCGCGAGCTGCTGGCGGCGCAGATCGCCGTCGGTGAGGATCCCCACGAGCCGGCCCCCGTCGTCGACCACCGTGGTGATGCCGAACCCCTTGCCCGTCATCTCCTCGATCGCTTCCTTCATCGTGGCCTGCTCGGAGACGACCGGTACCGTCTCCCCGGTGTGCATGAGGTCACCGACCTTGAAGAGCGACTTCCATCCGAGGCTCCCGCGCGGGTGAAGCGCCGCGTAGTCCTCGGGGCGCAGCCCGCGCAGGTCCAGGAGCGCCATCGCGAGCGCGTCGCCCATGGCCAGGGCCGCGGTGGTGCTCGACGTGGGAGCGAGGTTCATCGGGCAGGCCTCCTCGGCCACCCCGACGTCGAGCACGATGTCCGCCTGCCGGGCCAGCGTGGAGGCGGGCGCCCCGGTGAGGAGGATCAGCGGGATGCCGAGCCGCTTGAGCGCGGGGAGCAGCGCCAGTACCTCGTCGGTCTCGCCGAAGTTGGACAGGGCCACGACCACGTCCTCGCGCGCCACCATCCCCAGATCGCCGTGCACGCCCTCCGCGGGATGGAGGAAGTAGGCGGGCGTGCCGGTGCTGGCCAGGGTCGCCGCGATCTTGCGCCCGATCAGGCCCGACTTCCCCATGCCGGTCACGATCACGCGGCCCCGGCACCGCTGGAGCGCGGCCACCGCGTCCACGAAGCGGTCGTCGAGGCGCGCGCACAGGGCGAGCACGCTCTCGCCCTCGAGGCGCAGGACCCGCTCGGCGAGGCCCAGGACGCGTGCCCGCTGCGCCCGAACGTCCATCACGACCGCTCCGGCCCCGCCGCGATCGCGCGGATCTCGTCGAGCAGCCGCGGCAGATCGTCCAGGCGGAGCATGTTGGGGCCGTCCGACAGTGGGCGGCCGTCCTCGAGGGTGCGATCGGGATCCTCGTGGATCTCCATGAACAGGGCGTCCACCCCGACCGCCACCGCGGCGCGGGCGAGGGCCTGCACGTACTGGCGCTCGCCGCCCGATCGGTCGCCCTGCCCACCCGGCAGCTGCACCGAGTGGGTGGCGTCGAACACCACCGGATAGCCGAAGCCCCGCATGATCGGCAGCCCCCGGAAGTCGACGACCAGGTTGTTGTACCCGAAGCTCGAGCCGCGCTCGGTGAGGAGCAGGTCCTCGCTGCCCGCCCACCGCACCTTCTCGACCACGTTGATCATGTCGCGCGGGGCCACGAACTGCCCCTTCTTGACGTTCACCGGCCGGCCGCTGCGCGCGCAGGCCACGATCAGGTCCGTCTGCCGGCACAGGAACGCGGGCACCTGCAGCACGTCGAGCACCGCGGCCGCCGGCGCGACCTCCGAGACGTCGTGGACGTCGGACAGCACCGCCAGCCCGGTCTCGTCCTTGACCTTCTGGAGGATGCGGAGCCCCTCCACCAGCCCCGGTCCCCGGTACGAGTGGACCGACGAGCGGTTGGCCTTGTCGTACGACGACTTGTAGATGAACGGCACGCCCGCCGACGCGGTCAGCCGCTGCAGGCGCTCGGCCATCATCAGGGCGTGCTTGTCGTTCTCGATGGCGCACGGGCCCCCGATCAGGGCCAGCGGCGCGCCGCCCCCGATGGTGACCGAGCCGATGCGAACCGGCCGCGTCGCGGTCACGCCCCGCCCTGGTGGTCCAGCGCCGCCTTGATGAAGGCGGCGAAGAGGGGATGCGGCTCCCACGGCCGCGAGCGGAACTCGGGATGGAACTGCCCGGCCACGAACCACGGATGATCCGGGAGCTCGACGATCTCCACGAGCTGCTTCTCGGCCCAGATGCCGGAGATCCGGAGCCCGTTCTTCTCGAGCCGGGCCAGGTAGTCGTTGTTGACCTCGTAGCGGTGGCGATGCCGCTCCTCGATCAGCCCCTGCCCATAGGCCCGCGAGGCCGCGGTACCCTCGCTGAGCAGCACCGGGTAGAGCCCGAGCCGCATGGTGCCGCCCTTGTCCTGGATGTGGCGCTGCTCGGGCAAGAGGTCGATCACGTTGTGCGTCGGGGTGGGATCGAACTCGGTGGAGTTGGCGCCCTCGAGGCCGCACACGTGCCGCGCGTACTCGATGACCGCGCACTGCATGCCGAGGCAGATGCCGAAGTAGGGCACGCGCTGCTCGCGGGCGTAGCGGATCGCCTGGATCTTTCCCTCGATGCCGCGGTCCCCGAAGCCGCCGGGCACCAGGATCCCGTCGAGCCCGGCCACGTGGCCGGCCAGCCCCTCGCGCTCGATGCGCTCGGCGTCCACCCACACCACCTCGACCGCGGCCTCGTGGGCGATGCCGCCGTGGGCCAGGGCCTCGTAGAGGCTCTTGTAGGAGTCCTTCACCTCGATGTACTTGCCCACCACCCCGATGCGGCAGCGGCGCCGTGGGGCCTTCACCCGGCGCACGATCTCCTCCCAGCGGGAGAGATCG
>DATJIR010000218.1:0-4785 GCA_035493135.1 Verrucomicrobiia bacterium | reverse complement strand
GGCGGCTGCCCTGGCGCCGCGCGGAGGCCTCGGTCGCGCCGTATCTGGCCATCGCCGGGAGCTGGGACGCGTTCTGGAAGGGTACGAGCCAGCGCTTCAAGAAGACCTGCCGCAACATCCAGAATCGGCTGGAGCGTGCGGGCACCGTGCGCATCGAGGAGCATCACGCGATCGACGTCGACGGGCCGCTGTTCGCGGAGCTGCTCGACCTGAGCCGCCGCAGCTGGAAGGGCGACCGCGGCGTGGCCATCGCGACGATGCCGAACATGCACGCGTTCTTCGCCTCACTCACCCGCCGCGCCGCCGCTCGCGGATGGCTCGCCCTGTGGACGCTGCGTCTGGACGGCGCGCTCGTGGCGATGGAATACCAGCTGCGCCACGCCGGCCGGGTCAACGCCCTGCGCGCCGACTTCGACCCCGCGCTCCGCGAGGTCTCGCCGGGCAGCGCGCTGAGCTTCGCCATCGCGCGGGCGCTCTTCGAGCGCGGGGGCGTGCACGAGTACGACATGGGCCCCGGTCTCAACGAGTACAAGCTCCGCTGGGCGACCGGCACCCATGAAGGGACGCACCTGATGATCTACCGGCCCACCGCCTACGGCCGCCTCCTCCACATCCTCGACACGCGCGTCCGGCCCGCGGTGCGGCGCGTCCGCGATCGCCTCGGATGAGCCTCCTCGGCGGCGTCATCCATCGCGAGCCCGACCGGCCGGCGGGCGCGCCGCTTCTGCAGGCGATGGCCGCGCGCGTGCCGGGCGCGGGCATCCCATTCACCCTCACGTCGGGGAACGTGGGCTTCGTGGTCGGGGCGACCGGCAAGGCGCCAAAGCGCTACCAGACCGCTATCGCCGCCGCCGACCTCGACTTGGTGAACCTGGACGAGCTACGCGCCCTCACCGGCCTCACGGCCGGGTCCGAGGTGCTGGGCCGGCTCTACGAGCTCGAGGGCTGGCCCGGACTGCTGCGCCACCTGCGGGGCGCCTTCGCGGTCGCGCTGTGGGACCCGCGCCAGGACACCCTCTGGCTTGGCGTGGATCACTTCGGGTTCAAGCAGCTCTACTACGTCGCCACCCCCGACGGGCTCGCCTTCGCGTCCCGACCGAGCGCGCTGCTCGCGATGCCCGGGACGAGCGTGGAGGCGGACCCCCAGGCCGCGTACGACTACCTCAATCTCCGCGCGGTGGCCGCGCCGGCGTCGATCTGGAAGGGCGTGCGTCGGCTCCCGCCCGGGCATCTGCTCACGGTGCGGTCGGGTGCGGTCAAGGTCGAGCGCTACTGGGACCTGGAGTATCCCGAGCGCCGGATCGGGCTCCGTGAGGCGATGGCGGCGACCGCGCGTCACGTCGAGGAGGCGGTGAGCGCGGCGCTCCGCGGCGGGTCCGCCAAGGAGACGGGCGCCTTTCTCTCCGGCGGGACGGACAGCAGCACGGTGCTCGGCTACATGGCCCGTCTCACCGGCGAGCGGGTACCGGCCTTCTCGATCGGCTTCCACGAGGAGCGATTCGACGAGCTCCACTATGCCGATGTGGCGGCCCGGCACTTCAACGCGGGACACGAGAAGCACATCGTGACCGGTGAGGAGGCCCTCGCGGCCATGCCCCTCGTCGTGGGGGCCTACGACGAGCCGTTCGGCAACAATTCGGCGCTGGGCACGTACCTGTGCGCGCGGCTCGCTCGCGAGCACGGGGTGCGCCGATTGCTGGCGGGAGACGGCGGCGACGAGATCTTCGGGGGCAACGAGCGCTACGCGACCGACCGCGTCTTCGGCGTCTACAGCCGCGTGCCCCGCGCGCTGCGCCGTGGCGTGATCGAGCCCGCCCTCGCCGTCCTGCCGGGTGAGCGCGGCGTCCTCGGGAAGGCGCGGCGCTACGTGAAGCGCGCGAGCTTGCCCATGCCCCGTCGGCTCTACTCTTACGACTTCTACTTCGCGAGCGAGGGCCGCGAGCTCCTGGGGGACCGGCTGGCGGACTGCGATCCCGAGGCGCCCTGGCGCACCGTGGAGGGCTACTTCGCCGCCGCGGCCGCCACGACCGATCTTAATCGCGCCATGTACATCGACGTGAAGGTCACGCTGGGCGACAATGATCTCGTCAAGGTGACCCGCACGGCGGAGATCGCCGGCATCGGGGTGCGCTTTCCACTCCTGGACCGCCCGCTCGTCGAATTCACGGCCACGCTGCCGGCGAGCTTCAAGGTACGCGGTCTGGAGAAGCGTTATCTTTTCAAGCGGGCGTTTCGGTCGCTGCTCCCCGCGGAGATCCTCGCCAAGCGGAAGCACGGGTTCGGGATTCCCACCAGCGACTGGCTGAAGGGCCACGCCGGCTTCCGCGAGCTGGTACACGAGGCTCTGCTCTCGCCGTGGGCGCGCGGGCTCGGCTACTTCCGGCCGGGGGCGATCGAGCGCCTCGTGGCGCTCCACGAGTCCGATTCGACGCCATACTACGGCGATCATCTGTGGACGGCACTGATGCTCCATCTCTGGCATCGCCGGCACCTCGAGGGCCGCCCACTGTGACCCCCCGGCGCCTTTCTCTCGTGCAACTGGCCGCCTCGGGGCTCCACCACAGCGGTCTGCTCGCGCCGGTGAGCCGGGCTGTCGGGTATGCGCGCCGCACGCCCACGTTCCCCATCCTCAAGTACCACCGGGTGAATGACGACGCCGACCCGTTCTTCAGCGCCCTGCCCACCGCGGTCTTCGAGCGCCAGATGCGCTACGTGGCGCGGAACTACCGCGTCCTGCCGGTCGAGGAGCTGGTGGTGCGGCTCGAGCGCGGCCGCCTGCCGCGGAACGCGCTCGCCATCACGTTCGACGACGGCTATCGCGACAACCTCACCCACGCGGCGCCCATTCTGTCGCGGCTGGGTATCCCCGCGACGATCTTCCTCGCCACCGGCTTCATCGGGACGGCCGAGGTGCCGTGGGTCGACCGTCTCGCCCACGGCCTCAAGAAGAGCGCGGCCACGACGGTGCGCACGCCGTGGGACGACGAGCTCGATCTCAAGGACGTGCCGGCCCGGCTCCGCGCCATGGAGCGCGCCCGCAAGCATCTCAAGCGCGTTGCCGACGAGGAGCGGCACCGTCAGCTGGAAGCGCTGCTCGGCGCGCTCGGCGTCACCGATCAGCGCGCGTTCAAGAACCTCATGCTGTCCTGGGACGACGTGCACGCCCTCCGGGGCTTGGGCTTCACGATCGGCGCGCACACCGTCAACCACCCGATCCTGTCCCGGGTGAGCCCGCAGCGCGCCTGGACGGAGATTCTGGGGGCGCGGACCATGATCGAATCGGCCTGCGGCGTCGCCCCCCGCGCGTTCGCGTATCCCAATGGCGCGGCCGAGGACTACACGGAGACGGTCAAGCAGCTGGTACGCGAAGCCGGGTTTACCTGCGCGGTGACCACCCGCTTCGGCATCAACACCTCGAACACCAATCCCTGGGAGCTGCGCCGGGGCCAGCCGTGGGAGCACCATCTGCCCACCTTCGCGCTCAAGCTCGCCTGGTACCGGCTCTCAGAGCTCGACTAGGGCACGGAGAGAAACCGCCATGTGCGGAATCGTCGGCTACGTCGGAGAGCGGAACGCCACCGAGGTCATCCTCGACGGTCTCAGGCGTCTGGAGTACCGCGGCTATGACTCCGCGGGCCTGGCCGTGCTGGATGGAGGCGGCCTGGTGATCCGGCGCAGCCCGGGCCGGATCGGGAACCTCGAGACGCGACTGGGGCAGGAGCCGGTGGCGGGCCGTATCGGGCTCGGCCACACCCGCTGGGCGACGCACGGACGGCCCTCGGAGGCCAACTCGCATCCCCACGCCGACTGCACGGGGGGCCTCGTCGTCGTCCACAACGGCATCATCGAGAACTACGCCGCCCTGAAGGAGCGCCTGCTCGCGGAGGGACATCGCTTCCGCTCGGAGACGGACACCGAGGTCATCGCGCATCTGCTCGAGGAACGGCTCCGCGCCGGGCACGACCTGCGTGAAGCCTGCCGGGCCACGCTGGCCGAGCTGAGAGGCGCGTATGCCATCGCGGTCCTGTCGAGCGCCCATCCGGACGAGATGGTCGCGGCCAAGCTGGGCGCGGGCAGCGTGGTGGTGGGGCTCGGGCGGGACGAGACCTATCTGGCGTCCGACATCCCCGCCATACTCCCCTACACGCGGGAGGTTGTGATCCTCGAGGATGGCGAGGTGGCCCGGATCACCCGCGCGGGCCTCGAGCTCATGACCCTCGACGGGCGTCGGGTGGAGCGGGCGCCCTCGCGCATCGACTGGGACGCCACCATGGCCCAGAAGGGCGGATACAAGCACTTCATGCTGAAGGAGATCCACGAGCAGCCCCGTGCGGTGGCCGATACGCTCCGGGGCCGGCTCCTGGTGGACGGCGCGGCGGTCTCCCTCCCCGAGGCGCATCTCGACGCGGGCCTCGCCAATCGTCTCGAGCGCGTGGTCATCGTGGCCTGCGGGACCTCCTATCATGCCGGCCTGGTCGGGCGGTTCATGATCGAGCGTCTCGCCGGTCTGCCCGCCGAGGTGGACATCGCCTCGGAGTTCCGCTACCGCGACCTCGTCCTGGACCACCGGACCCTCGTGGTCGCGATCTCGCAGTCGGGCGAGACCGCGGACACCCTGGGCGCGGTCAAGGCGGCGCGGGCCCATCAGGCGCCGGTGCTCGCCATTACCAACGTGGTCGGCTCGGCCATCGCGCGAGAGGCCACCGGGGTGGTCTACACCCACGCGGGGCCGGAGATCGGCGTGGCCTCGACCAAGACCTTCACCACGACCATCACCGCGTGCTA
>DATJIR010000217.1:0-10394 GCA_035493135.1 Verrucomicrobiia bacterium | reverse complement strand
GGCGCCGCCGGTCCCCCGGGCGGGCCTCGAGCTCGAGCCGGCCCCGGCTCCGCCCCCACCGGGAGCACCTCGGATCGCGGTCATCGTCGACGATCTGGGCGGCCGCCGGGACGTGTTCGACATGCTGCGGGAGATCCGGCGGCCCCTGGCGGTCGCAGTGCTGCCAGGCCTGCCGCTGTCCGCGCCGATCGCGCGGGACGCGTTCCGGGCCGGCATGGAGGTGCTGCTGGACGCGCCGATGGAGCCGTACCGGTACCCGGAGCTCGATCCGGGGCCCGGGGTCCTGCTGACGTCGATGTCGCCCGGCGAGATCCAGCAGGCGGTGGGCAAGCAGCTCGAGACGGTGGCGCCGGCGGTCGGGGTGATGAACCGGATGGGCTCGCGGCTCACCGAGGACCGGACGCGGATGCGGGCGATGCTCGAGGTGCTGGCGGCCCGGCGGCTGTTCCTGGTGGACGCGTACACGTCCAGCCAGTCGCTGGCCTTCGACGAGGCGCGCGGTGCGGGGGTGCGGGCGGCGCGCCGGCAGATCCTGGTGGATCACGCCCGCGGGGACGCGGGGGACCGGGTGCGCTGGGACGAGGTGGCGGGATGGGCGGAGCGGCGGGGCGAGGTGATCGTGGTCGCCCACGGGCATCCGCTGACGGTGAGGCTCCTGAAGGAATACGTACCGCGGTGGGAGGCGCGCGGGTTGAGGCTCGTTCCCGTGTCGACCCTGGCGCGCTAGGGTCTACGACATGATCGTGCTCGGCATCGAGACCTCCTGCGACGAGACCGCGGCCGCGGTGGTGGACGGCGGCCGCAAGGTGCTCTCGAGCGTCGTCGCCTCGCAGGACGACGTCCACGCCCCCTACGGCGGGGTGGTGCCCGAGCTGGCCTCCCGCCGCCACCTGGAGGTGCTGGTGCCGGTGGTGCGCCGCGCTCTCGAGACCGCGGGCATGGGCCTCGACGACGTGGACGGCATCGCGGTGACCTACGGCCCCGGGCTCGTCGGCTCGCTCCTCATCGGCTGCTCGGCGGCCAAGGCGATCGCCTACGCCCGCCACCGGCCCCTGGTCGGCGTCAATCACCTCGAGGGCCACATCTACGCGGCCTTCCTGGAGGGCGAGCCCCCCGCCCATCCGTTCCTCGCGCTGGTCGTCTCGGGCGGGCACACCGCGCTCTACCTGGCCCGCGAGCCGCGCTGCTACGAGCGCATCGGGCATACCCGCGACGACGCGGCCGGCGAGGCCTTCGACAAGGTCGCCAAGCTGCTCGGCCTGGGCTTTCCGGGCGGCCCGGCCGTCGAGCGGGTCGCGCGCGACGGCGACCCCCGGGCCATCGCGTTCCCGACCGCCCACATGAGCGACGGGGCGCCCGACTTCTCGTTCAGCGGCATCAAGACCGCGGTCTCGCTGCACGTGCGCCGCGCCGGCCCGCTCGGCCCCGCGCAGGTCGCCGACGTGGCCGCGTCGTTCCAGGCCACCGCGGTCAAGATGCTGGTGCGCAAGACCGCGAAGGCGGCGCTGCGCTTCGGGGTGCGGCGGGTCGTCCTCACCGGCGGCGTGGCCGCGAACACCGCGCTGCGCGCGGCCCTCGAGGGAGAGTGCCGCGAGCACGGGTGGGTGCTGCACGTGCCGTCGCGCCGGCTCTGCACCGACAACGCGGCCATGATCGCGGCGGCCGGCCACGACCGCCTCGAGGCGGGCGAGCGCGCCCCGCTCTCCCTCAACGCCGTCCCCGACCTGGCGCTGGCGTGAGCGCCCGATCGGTCTGAGCGCGCCCGTGGCCCGCCTCGACTACGAGACTCTGCTCGCCGGCCTCCCCGACGCGGTGGTGGGCGTGGACGATTCCCTGCGCGTGATGCTCTGGAACCCCGCCGCCGAAGCCCTCCTGGGCCGCTCCGCGCGGCGGACCGTGGGGCGCGCCCTCAAGGAGGTCTTCCCGCCCGACACCTCGCTGGTGCGCCACCTGGGCGACACGCTCGCCACCGGCGAGAGCCGCTCGGAGTCGGAGGCGGTGATCGAGAGCGGCGACGGCCGGCTCGTGCACGTCAGCATCGTCACCGCCCCGCTGGCGCGGAGCGGGGACGTGGAGGCCGCGGTGGCGGTGATCCGCGACATCACCCGCCTGCACCAGCTCGAGGCCGAAGTGCGGCGCGGGGAGACGCTGGCCGCGGCGGGCCAGATCGCGATGGGCCTGGCCCACGAGATCCGCAACCCGCTCGGGGCCATCCGGGGCGCGGTGCAGCTCATGCGACGCGAGCTTGGCGACGACCCGCGACTCGTCGAGTACGCCGACGTGCTGATCAAGGAGGTCGACCGGGTCAACCGCATCATCGAGATGCTGCTCGACATCGGCCGCCCGGTGACGCTGCGGCCGGTGCCCCTCAACGTCCACCAGCTGCTCGAGCGCGTGGCGCTGCTCGCCGAGGAGATGGCGGGCCAGCGCGGCGTGCAGATCGTCCGCCGCTACGACCCGAGCCTGCCGCCCATCCTGGCCGACGAGGACCGGATCCTCCAGGTCTTCCACAACCTGGTGCGCAACGCGGTGGAGGCGATGGACCGGGGCGGGCGCCTCACGCTCGTCACCCGGCTCAGCATGAACCCGCTCTTCGCCAAGGTGGACCTGGGCCACGGCCAGCGCAGCATGGCCGAGATCCAGGTGATGGACGACGGCCAGGGCATTCCCGAGGCGATCCGCGCGCGGCTCTTCACCCCGTTCTTCACCACCAAGGACAAGGGGCTCGGCCTGGGGCTCGCGCTCTGCCATCGCATCGTCGAGGAGCATCGCGGTGCCATCCAGATCGCCAGCGAGCCCGGCCGGGGCACCACCGTCTCCTGCTACCTCCCCATCGCCCGATGAGCCGCCCCCGGATCGGAGGACGTGGACGGTGACCCGGACGCACCCGATGAGCGCTTGCGCGAAGAGGTTCAGAACATCCGCTTGCGCGAAGAGGCCACGACGTCCCCGCGATGTCTTCCATCGCAGACCGCTATGACAGTCACCGGACAGATACTGATCGCCGACGACGAGGACAGCCTCCGCTGGGTCCTCGAGAAGGGGTTCCGGGGCGCGGGGTACCAGGTCACCGCGGTGAAGGACGGCACCGCCGCCCTGAAGGAGGTCGAGGCCTCGCCCTTCGATCTCATCCTGCTCGACGTGCGCATGCCCGGTATCGACGGCCTCTCCCTGCTCAAGCAGGTGCGCGACAAGCGCCCGGACGCCCAGGTCGTCATCATGACCGCGCACGGGACCATGGAGACCGCGGTCGCGGCCATGCAGCAGGGTGCCTACGACTACCTGGCCAAGCCCTTCGATCTCGACGAGGCGCTCCTGCTCGCCGAGCGCGCGCTCACCGCGCGGCGGCTCACCCAGGAGGTCACCGCGCTCCGCTCCGGCCTCAAGGAGGTCTGGGAGTTCGGCGCGCTGGTGGGCCGGCACCCGACCATGCAGGAGGTCTACAAGGCGATCGGGCGCGTGGCGGCCAGCGACGTGTCGGTGCTGCTGCGCGGCGAGTCCGGCACCGGCAAGGAGGTGGTGGCGCGCGCGCTCCACCACTACAGCCGGCGCGCGGGCCGGCCGTTCGTGGGCATCTCGGCGGCCGCGATCCCGGCCACCCTGCTCGAGTCGGAGCTGTTCGGCCACGAGAAGGGCGCGTTCACCGACGCCAAGGAGCGGCGCCTGGGCAAGCTCGAGCTCGCCCACGGCGGCTCGGTGTTCTTCGACGAGATCGGCGACATGCCGCCCGAGCTGCAGGTGAAGCTGCTGCGCGCGCTCCAGGAGCGCAGCTTCGAGCGCGTCGGCGGGCACGAGCTGATCCGCATGGACGTCCGGGTGATGGCGGCCACCCACCGCGACCTCGAGAGCATGATGAAGGAGGGGCGGTTCCGGGAGGACCTGTTCTACCGCCTGAATGTGGTCACGCTCTCGCTGCCCGCCCTGCGCGACCGCCGCGGCGACATCCCGCTGCTGGCCGAGCACTTCCTGGCCAAGTACGCCGAGTCGCTCGGCGAGCGGGTGATCACCGCCGACGCGATGGACCGCCTGATGGGCTACGACTGGCCGGGGAACGTCCGCGAGCTGGAGAACGTCATCCAGCGCGCCATGGTCATGGCCTCGACCGGCGCGATCCTGCCCGAGCACCTGCCGATCGGCCCCGTCTCGGCGGCGGCCGCGGTCGGCACCGACGCCTCGCTCGAGGACATCATCGAGCGCAAGATGCACGAGTGCGTGCGCGGCCTTCGCGGGCACGCCTCCGCCAACCTCCACGGGCTCATGGTGGGGCTGGTGGAGAAGCCGCTGCTGCGGGCGGTGATGCGGGAGACCAAGGGCAACCAGGTGCGCGCGGCCCAGCTCCTCGGGATCAACCGGAACACCCTGCGCAAGAAGCTCAAGGAGCACGGCATCGATCCCGACGCCGTCTAGGAGACCCGTGCCGACCCGCTGCGCCTGGGCCAACGGAGGCCCGCTGGAGATCGAGTACCACGACACCGAGTGGGGCGTCCCGTCCCGCGACGACCGCCACCTCTTCGAGATGCTGATCCTCGAGGGGGCGCAGGCCGGGCTCTCCTGGTCCACGATCTTGAGGAAGCGCGAGAACTACCGGAAGGCCTTCGCGGGCTTCGATCCGGTCAAGGTCGCCCGGTTCGACGGGCGGAAGCGCGCCGCCCTGATGCGGGATCCGGGCATCGTGCGGAACCGGCTGAAGATCGAGGCCACCGTGGCCAACGCGCGGCAGGTGCTGGCCGTGCAGGATGAGCACGGCAGCCTCGCCGCCTATCTCTGGCAATTCGTCAACGGCAAGCCGGTGGTGAACGCGTGGACCGCCATGAAACAGGTGCCGGCCGAGACCGCCGCGTCGCGCGCGATGAGCAAGGCCCTGATCAAGCGCGGCTTCCGCTTCGTGGGCCCCACCATCTGCTACGCGTTCATGCAGGCCACCGGGATGGTCAACGACCACATCACGACGTGCTTTCGGTATTCCAAACGGAGGAGTCGACGGGCATGAGGATCGGGGTCTTCGGAGCGGGGGCGATCGGCTGCGTGGTCGGAGGGCTGCTCACCAAGGCCGGGCACGACGTGACGCTGGTGGATCAGTGGCCCGAGCACATCGAGACCATGAAGAGGCGGGGGCTCAGGCTCTCCGGCACCTGCGGCGAGCACACCATCCCGGTGAGGGCACTCCACATCCACGAGCTGCAGGGGGTGTCGACCCCGTTCGAGGCGATCTTCGTCGCGGTCAAGTCCTACGACACCGAGTGGGCGGCCCAGATGGCGCTCGCCTACCTCAAGTCGCCCGACGGGGTGGTGGTCGACTTCCAGAACGGGATCAACGACCAGCGGGTGGCCCAGGTGGTGGGCAAGGATCGCTGCCTCGGCTGCGTGATCACCATCGGGGCCGGGATGTACGAGCCCGGCCACGCGATGCGCACCGACTCCGGCGCGGTCGGCTTCAAGATCGGCGAGCACGACGGCCGCGACACCCCGCGGGCCCAGGCGCTCGCGAAGGTGATGAACGACGTGGCCGGCACCAAGGTGACCACCAACCTGTGGGGCGAGCGCTGGTCGAAGCTCGCGATCAACTGCATGGCCAATCCGCTCGCGGGTCTGAGCGGCCTGGGCTCGGCCGAGGTGCGCACCGCGCCGGTTCCCCGTCGCATCGCCATCCACGTGGCCGCCGAGGTGATCAAGGTCGGTCGCGCCGCCGGCTACGAGGTGGAGCCGATCTACGGCATCGAGGCCCAGCGCTTCGTCGATGCCGCCCAGGGTAAGGGCTTCGACGCGGTCGAGACCGACATGGGTGCGAGCGTCAAGTTCCTGACCGGCGGCCGCCCGTCGATGCTCCAGGACGTGATGAAGGGCCGCCGCACCGAGATCGAATACCTGAACGGCTACGTGAGCCAGCAGGGCCGCCTCCTCGGCGTCCCCACGCCGGTCAACGACGCGGTGGTGGCCGCGGTGCGCAGCCACGGCGTCGGCACCCTCAAGCCCGACCCCAAGAACCTCGACCCTCTGCTCCAGGCCTTGCCGCGCTAGTCGATCCCGCGCTCCGGCTCGTCCCGCGCTGGTCGAGGTCCCTCGCGAGCGGCATCGCGCGAGGCGGCCGGGTCCTGTCGGCAGGGGCGGCTCCCGGCTGGCCGTCTCCGTCACCCGCTCGCCGGACTCGCCGCTCTTCGAGCGGCGCACCGGACTCGGGGAGCCCACTCCGCGGCCACCCGGGAGCCGCCCCCGCCGCCACCCGGCCGGTCTCGGGCGAGTCGCTCGCGAGGGAACCCAACCAGCGCGAAGCGTGGAGTGAACGCCCCTTCTCGTTAGGAGGCGAGGGCGGGCTTGCGCAAGAACCAGGGGCGGGCGGCCTCGAGCTGGGAGCCGAGGCGGAACAGCGTGGCCTCGTCGCCGAAGCGGGCGACGAGCTGGACCGCGACCGGCAGGCCGCTCTTGGCCTGACCGAGCGGGAGCATCATCGCGGGCTGGCCGGTCAGATTGAACCAGACCGTGAACGGCGAGAAGGTGAAGACGCGCCGCCAGTACTCCTCGACGTCGTCCATCATCATGTCGATCCAGCCGAGCTTGACCGGGAGCTGGCCGAGACCCGGAGTCAGCAGCACGTCGTAGCGCGTGTGGAAGGCCGCCATCTGGCGGCCCAGCCGATGCGCGGTCTGGGTCGCGCGCACGTAGTGCGCCGAGCTGGTGCGCTCGCCGATCCGGGCCGTGTTCCAGGTGACGGTCTCCACCTCGCCCTCGACGGCGGGCCGGCCCGCGGTGGGGTGGGTGGAGAGGTTCACCACCGTGTTCACCGCGGCCAGGGTGATGAAGGTGGGGATCACCGCGCCGCGCTCGATCTCCGGGTCGGCCTCCTCAACGTGATGGCCCAGCTGGGCGCAGAGCTTCACGGTGTCGTCGAGCGTGGCGAGGCTCTCGGGATCCACCGCGGCGCCGTTGGGGGCGACCTTCGTGTAGGCGATGCGGAGCGGCCGCGGCGGCGCCCCGCACTCCTCGAGGTACGGGCGCGCGGGAGGCGGGGCGGTGTAGGGGTCGCCCGGCCCGGGCCCGCACGTGGCGTCGAGGAGCGCGGCACTGTCCCGCACCGAGAGAGTCACCGCGTGCTCGGTGGAGCAGCCGCCGAGCCCCTCGCCGGTGACCGGCGCGAAGGTGTTCCGACCGCGGGTGGGCTTGAGCCCCACCAGCCCGCAGCTCGCGGCGGGCGCGCGGATCGAGCCGAAGCCGTCGCTGGCGTGCGCCATCGGCAGCATCCGTGCGCCCACCGCCGCGGCGGCGCCACCGCTCGACCCGGAGGAGATGCGGGTCGGGTCCCACGGGTTGCGGGTGGGCCCGTAGAGCCGGGGCTCGCAGGTCAGCGAGAGCCCGACCTCGCAGGAGTTCGTGCGGCCGAAGATCACGAGCCCGGCGCGCTTCAGCCGGGCCACGTTCTCGCTGTCGAACGTGGACGGCGGGGTGTCGGCGAAGAACCGGCTCCCCCGCGTCATGGTCACCCCGGTGAGCGGGGCGCCCAGGTCCTTCAGCAGAAAAGGCACCCCGCGGAAGGGCCCGTCGGGGAGCCCGTCCGCGATCGCCCGCCGGCCGTAGTCGTAGAGGCGCATGATGACCGCGTTCACCTTCGAGTCGCGCGCCTCCACGCGCTCGATTGCGGCCTCGAGCAGCTCGGTGGGCGTCACCTTGCCGCGCCGGACCAGATCGGCCAGGCCCAGCGCGTCGTACCGTTCGTAGTCCGCGAACGAGCTCATGCTTACTGCTTCACGTAGAGCTGGCCGCCCGCCTTCTTGAACTCGGCCGCCTTCTCCCGCAGGCCCTGCACCACCGCGGCGGTCTCGTCGCCGATGCCGTGCTTGGCCGCGTAGTCGCGCACGTCCTGGGTGATCTTCATCGAGCAGAAATGCGGCCCGCACATGGAGCAGAAGTGGGCGATCTTCGCGCCCTCGGCGGGCAGGGTCTCGTCGTGGAAGGCCCGGGCGGTCTCCGGGTCGAGCGAGAGGTTGAACTGGTCCTCCCACCGGAACTCGAAGCGGGCACGGGACAGCGCGTCGTCCCACTCGCGCGCCTTGGGGTGGTTCTTGGCCAGGTCGGCCGCGTGGGCCGCGATCTTGTAGGCGATGACACCGTCCTTGACGTCCTGGCGGTCGGGCAGGCCGAGGTGCTCCTTGGGGGTGACGTAGCAGAGCATCGCGGTGCCGTACCAGCCGATCATGGCCGCGCCGATCGCCGAGGTGATGTGGTCGTACCCGGGCGCGATGTCGGTGGTGAGGGGCCCCAGGGTGTAGAAGGGCGCCTCGTGGCAGACCGCGAGCTGCCGGTCCATGTTCTCCTTGATCAGGTGCATGGGCACGTGGCCCGGCCCCTCGATCATCACCTGGCAGTCCTGCTCCCAGGCGACGGTGGTCAGCTCGCCCAGGGTGTCGAGCTCCGCGAACTGGGCGTCGTCGTTGGCGTCGGCCTGGCAGCCGGGCCGCAGCCCGTCCCCCAGCGAGAACGACACGTCGTAGGCGGCCATGATCTCGCAGATCTCGCGGAAGTGGGTGTAGAGGAAGCTCTCCTGGTGATGGGCGAGGCACCACTTGGCCATGATCGAGCCGCCGCGCGAGACGATGCCGGTGAGGCGCTTCGCGGTGAGCGGGATGTAGCGCAGCAGCACGCCCGCGTGGATCGTGAAGTAGTCGACCCCCTGCTCGGCCTGCTCGATGAGGGTGTCGCGGTAGACCTCCCAGGTGAGATCCTCCGCTCGGCCGTTGACCTTCTCCAGCGCCTGGTAGATCGGCACCGTGCCCACCGGCACCGGGGAGTTGCGCAGGATCCACTCGCGCGTTTCGTGGATGTTCTTGCCGGTGGAGAGGTCCATGATGGTGTCGCCGCCCCATCGGGTTGCCCACGTCATCTTCTCGACCTCCTCCTCGATCGAGGAGGAGACTGCGGAGTTGCCGATGTTGGCGTTGATCTTCACGAGGAAGCGCCGGCCGATGATCATCGGCTCGGTCTCCGGGTGATTGATGTTGGCCGGGATGATGGCGCGGCCCCGCGCGATCTCCTCGCGCACGATCTCGGGGCTCATGCCCTCGCGCAGGGCCACGAACTCCATCTCGGGCGTGATCTCGCCGCGCCGCGCGTAGTGCATCTGGGTGACGCGCCGACCGGGCTTGGCGCGCAGGCCCCAGCGGCCGCCCGCGCCGGGCTCGACGTCGTTGCGCGAGAGGATCCAGTGACGCCGCAGCGGGGGCAGGCCCTGCTTGACGTCCGCGGTGAAGTCGGGATCGGTGTAGGGCCCGCTCGTATCGTAGAGGCGGATCCGCTCGTGATTGGAGAGCGTGATCTCGCGGAACGGCACGCGAACCGAGGGATTGGATGCGGAGAGATAGACTTTCATGCAGGCCTCCCTTCGCTGGCATTACCCAGGTCAGGTTTGTAGCGGTCGGCAGCGTCCCCGCTGCCCTCTCAGCCCGGACGTCCGAGCTCCCGCGTGGGAATGGGTGCATGCTACGTCCAAAGGAAGGGGGGGTCAAGGCCGGCCGCGACCGCACCTCGCGTGGTGGCGCGGCGCGAGAGCCTGCGCTATAGTCCGGCCCGATCTGCCGATCCGATGAGCGATCCGAGCCCGCAGGAGATGGAGGTCCTCGCCGAGGCGACGCGCCTGCTCACCTCGACGCTCGATCTCGCCGAGGTGCTCGATCGCCTCGCCGACCTCGCCCGCATCCGCCTCGAGACCGAGGTGGCGCGCATCTGGCTGCTCGATGAGGCGGGCGAGGTGCTGCGGCTCGCCGCCCATCAGGGCCGCATTCGCTCGCCGCTGCCGGCCACCGAGCAGGTGGCCACCCGGTCGTCGCTGGTGGGCTGGGTGCTCACCAACCGCAAGCCCCTCGTCCTGGCCGACGTGCAGCAGGACCGGCGGCTCGAGAAGCGCGCCTGGTTCAAGGCGGAGGGCTTCGCCTCGCTCCTCTGCGTGCCGATCCTGCTCGACGACGAGGTGATCGGGATCCTCGCGTGCATGACGCGGGAGCGCCGCGAGTTCCGGTCGCCCGAGGTGGCCCTCGCGGAGGCCCTGACCGCCTCCGCGGCGGTGGCGGTCCGCAATGCGCGGCTTCACTCGGAGACGGTCCGGCGGCTGGCCGAGATCGAGGCCTTCCAGCGCGTGGCCTCCGACACCCTCTCCTCGCCGGACGTCGTCACCGCCCTGGCCGCGGTGGTGCGCGAGATCCCGACCCTGCTCCGCTCCGACGGCGCGGCGTGCTCGCGGGTGGACGCGCGCACCGGGGCGCTCGAGACGGTCACCACCGCGGGCACGCGCGTGCGGGTGTCCAACCCGCTGCGGCTCGAGCCGGGTCACGGGCTGGCCGGCCTCGCCCTGCGGGAGAAGCGGCCGCAGCGGACCGACGACTACTTCGCCGACGCCCGCTTCGAGCGTC
>DATJIR010000216.1:0-14534 GCA_035493135.1 Verrucomicrobiia bacterium | reverse complement strand
GCCGTCGGGCACCGTCGCCGGCTTCGCGGGGGCCGGCATGTTCCGGAACTGCACGAGCCCGGCCTCCGCGGTGACGATCCGGCGGATGGCCTCGGCGACCTGCGCCTGGCGGATCTGGTCGGCGCTCAGGGCGGGCTTGCCGATCCCGACCGGCCCGATCCACTCGGCCGCGTCGCGGTGAGGCTCGGGCACGTCGATCGTGTACTGCGTGACTCGGCTCGCTCCCTTGTCGTCGGTGTACCGCCACTGCGAAGAAGGGAATTTCCCAGGTTGGCGACCCGCGCGGTCGATGCTACGCGATCCGGGCGCCCGACAAAGCGAAGCGGGCATGTTACGATGCGGCGGTTCACATCGCTGCACCCGGAGGAGGCGCGCGCCGTGCCGACGCAAGACGAGACCCTGGTGACCCGCGACGGGCCGGTGGTCACGCTGACCTTCAATCGTCCCGAGGCCCGCAACGCGATGACCTGGGGCATGTACGACCGACTCTACGAGATCTGCGAGGAGGTGGACGCGGACGACTCGGTCCGCGTGCTCGTGCTGCGCGGCGCCGGCGGCAAGGCGTTCGTGGCGGGGACCGACATCAGCCAGTTCCAGGTCTTCGAGCGGGCCGAGGACGGCATCGCCTACGAGCGGGACGGCGACAAGCGCATCGCGCGCCTCGAGGCGGTGCGCAAGCCGGTGGTAGCCCAGGTGGAGGGGTTCGCGGTGGGCGGCGGCTTCCGCATCGCCACCGCCTGCGACCTGCGCATCGCGACCCCCGACGCGCGCTTCGGGGCGCCGATCGCGCGCACGCTGGGCAACTGCCTCTCGATGGCGGCCTACGCGAGCTTCGTCGACGTGTTCGGGCCCTCGCGCCTGAAAGAGCTGATCTTCACCGCGCGCCTGCTCAGCGCCGAGGAGGCGCACGCGGCGGGCTACGTGCACGAGATCGTGGCCGCGGACCAGATCGAGGCGCGGGTGACCGCGCTCGCGCGGCAGCTCGCCGAGCACGCGCCGATCACCCTCCGGGTGACCAAGGAGTCGATCCGCCGGCTCGCGGCGAACCGGGCTCTGCCGGACGACGAGGACCTGATCGCCACCACCTACATGAGCGCCGACTTCCGCGAGGGGGTGCGCGCGTTCCTCGACAAGCGCAAGGCGCGGTGGACCGGCCGGTGATCCGCTCGGTGCCGGGGCGCACGCCGCGGGTGCATCCGGAGGCCTACGTGGACCCCGCGGCCCAGGTCATCGGCGACGTGACCATCGAGGCGGGCGCGAGCGTGTGGCCGTTCACGGTGCTGCGCGGCGACCAGGACAACTACGTCACGCTCGGGCGCAACTCCAACGTGCAGGACAACTCGGTGCTGCACGTCACGCCCGAGTTCCCCTGCATCGTGGGGGCGAACGTGACGATCGGCCACCGGGCGGTGGTTCACGCGTGCACCGTGATGGACAACGTGCGGATCGGCATCGGCGCGGTGGTCCTGACCGGCGCGGTGGTGGAGGAGGGCGCGCAGGTGGGGGCGGGGGCGCTCGTGCCGCCCGGCAAGGTGGTGCCGGCGGGCTGGCTCGTCATGGGGGTGCCGGCCAAGCCGGTGCGCAAGATGAGCCAGGACGAGCTCGACGACATCCTCCGCAACGCCACCGAGTACCTCGACCTCTGGCACCGCGACTACCGCTGACGGGGTAGGCTGAGCCCGTGGGCTATGTCGAGCGGCATCTGCTGGCGGGCGAGCGCGTGGTGTACAAGACGCGGCTGCACTGGGCGCTGTTCCTGAAGCCGGCCCTCGTGGTGCTGGGCGGGATCGCCCTGATGGTGGTGCTGCGACGCGTACAGGACCCGCCCTGGCTCTGGATGATCGGCGCCGGCGTGACCCTGATCGGGCTCGGCTGGGGACTGGTCCACTACGTCGAGCTGATGACCTCCGAGTTCGCGGTGACCAGCAGCCGCCTCATCCTGAAGGTGGGCCTGATCTCGCGCTACACCACCGAGCTGCTGCTGACGAAGGTGGAGACCATCGGCGTGCAGCAGGGGCTGATGGGCCGCATGCTCGGCTACGGAGACCTGATCGTGACCGGCACCGGGGGCGCCCGCGAGGTCTTCCACCGGGTGCGCGACCCGATCGGCTTCCGCAACCACGTGCAGCAGGCGTCGCTCGGCCCGGGGTCGGGCTGAGCGCCGGGCCTACCTCGCGCCCGGGGGCGCCCCCTCGTCGCGGGCGACCTTGATGTCCACGCTCTGGTCCCGCAGGATCGTCGGGCTCATCACGATGGTCTCGATCACGGTGCGGGGGGGCAGCGTCGCGCAGAGGAGGATCGCGCGCGCCACGTCCTCGGCGTGCATCATGGTCGACCGGGCGGTGGCGTCGGGCCGGAGGGGCCGGTTGTCCAGGATCGGAGTGTCGACTTCGGCGGGCATGATGGTGGTGGCGCGGATACCCTTGTCGCGCAGCACGTTGTGGACGTGCCCCATGAGGTTGAGCACCGCGGCCTTGGCCGCCCCGTAGGGAGCGCCGCCGATCAGGCCGGGCCGGAGCGCGGCCAGCGAGCTGATCGTGATGATGGTGCCGCCGCCGCGCTCGATCATGCTCGGGAGCACCGCCTGGGTGAGCGCGTAGACCCCGGTCAGGTTCACCGCGAGCACGCTGTCCCACTCCTCCTGCCCCACCCAGCGGATGTTGCGGGCCTTGCTCGAGTGCCCGGCGTTGTTCACCAGGATGTCGGCGCGTCCGTACTGCGCCACCGTCCACTCCGCGAGCCCGCGGGCCTCCGCCGCCTTCTCCACGTCGCAGGCGCGCGCCACCGCGCGCCCGCCCGTCCGGGTGATCTCGCCGACCACCTCGTCGAGCGGCGCCTTGCGCCGTCCCGCCACCACCACCCGCGCGCCCTCGGCGGCCAGCATCAGGGCCGCGGCGCGGCCGATGCCGGTGCCGCCGCCGGTCATGATCGCGACCTGCCCGTCGAGGACTCCCATGACGGCCTCCGCTCCGGGGCACCCGGCGCTCAGCGCCAGGCCCACACGGGCTGCTCGAAGTGGCTCACGCGGGTGGGCCGTCCGTGGACGACCACCTCGCGCATCTGGTAGACGACCGCCGCGGTGGGGGCATGGATCAGCGTGCCCAGCAGCGGGAGCTGGATCACCGGGCGATCGCTCTCCGGGATGCTGATCAGGCGCGGGACGTCCGGCCCCTCGAGATCCTCGAGCGGCACGCGGAAGATCTTGGCGACCTCGGCCGGGTTCGGGATGAGCTCGCCCACAAGTCCGCCCCACACCACCACCGGGGTGATGATGAAGCCGGAGCGCGTGCCGTAGTCGTCCAGGGCGCCCAGCACGGTGCTCTCGTCCAGGGTGAGGCCCACCTCCTCCTGCAGCTCGCGCAGCGCCGCCCGCTCGGCGGTCTCGCCCGCGTCGACGCGGCCGCCCGGCAGCGCCCACTGGCCGGTGTGCTTCCGCAGCGTCGCGGCCCGGCGGGTGATGAGGAAGCAGGCACGCCCCGCCTCGTCGTAGAGCAGGACCTGCGCCACCGCGGCGCGCCGCCGCCCGTCGTCGGGCAGGGCGAGCCGCTCGAACGCGGATATGTTGGCGCGCGCCCGGTCCAGCAGCGCGTCATCCAGCCGGGCCGGCACTAGTAGGCCGGCAGCTTTCCCGCCTTGGTGCCGGTCTTGCGCACGACGCCCACCTCCTCGGCGGCCTTGGCGGCCATGAAGCGGCTGTCGCTCGCGAGCGTGACGAACTGGTAGCCCTCCGCGATCATCTTGAGGGCGTAGGTCGCGGTGGCGTTGTGGATGCCCGCGACCACGTTGTGCCGCTTGCAGGCCGCCACGATCTTCTGCTGGGCCTCCACCACCGGCGGATCGGTCTGGTCGAGGCGGGGCTTCAGGCCCATGGCCAGGCTCAGGTCGGAGGGGCCGACGTAGATGGCGTCGACGCCGTCCACGCTCAGGATCTCGTCGAGGTTCTTGAGCGCCTCCGCGGTCTCGATCATCGGCATCACGATGGTCTCGACGTTGGCGTGGTCGCCGTAGTCGCCACCGGCGTAGAGGGAGGCGCGCACCGGCCCCCAGCTCCGGTAGCCGCGCGGGGGGTACTTGCACGCGCGCACCATCGCCTCCGCCTCCTGCGCGGTGTTGATCATCGGGCAGATCACCCCGTAGGCGCCCGCGTCGAGGATCTTCATGAGCCGCGCCGGGTCGTTCCACGGCACGCGGGCCAGCGGCACCACGCCCAGGGTCGAGATGCCCTGGAGCATGCTCACCGCTACCTGGTAATCGACGACGCCGTGCTGCATGTCGATGGTCAGCGAGTCGAAGCCCTGGTGGGCCATCACCTCGGCCGAGAAGCCGCTCGGGATCGACAGCCACCCGTTCACCACCGCCTCGCCCTTCGCCCAGATCTTCTTCAGCGCGTTCTCTCTCACCGCATTCTCCTGTTAGATGACCTTGTCTCGGCGCAGGGTGTCGATGTCGGCCGGGGAATAGCCCAGCTCGGTGAGGATCTGATCGTTGTGCTCGCCGGTGTCGGGGGCGGGGGTGCGCACCGCGCCCGGGGTGCGGGAGAGGGTGACCGGCGGGGCCTGCACGAGCAGCTCGCCGAGCGCCGGATGCTTCACCGGCACCGCCATCTTGAGGTGGCGGATCTGCTCGTCCTCGTAGACCTGCTTGACGTCGAGGATCGGCCCCGACGGGACGCCCTTGGCGTTGAGCACCTCGACCCACTCCTGGGTGGTGCGCCGGGCGAACCCCTTCTCGAGCTCGACCGCGAGGGCTTTGCGGTTCCTCGAGCGGTCCGGCGCGGTGCGGAAGCGCGGGTCCTCGAGCAGCGGCTCGGTGCCGAGGGCCTCGCAGAGGCGGCGGAACATGTGCTGGCCCGAGGCCGCGATGTTGAGGTGGCCGTCCGCGGTCTTGAACACCCCGGTGGGGATCGCGGTGGGATGGTCGTTGCCCGCCTGGGGCGGGATCTCGTGGCCGATGAGCCAGCGCGCGGCCTGGAAGTCGAGCATGGTCACCATCGCCTGCAGCAGCGAGGTGTGCACCCACTGGCCGCGCCCCGACCGCTCGCGCTCGAGCAGGGCCACCAGGATGCCCTGGGCCAGGAAGATGCCCGCGGTGAGATCGGCCACCGGGATGCCCACGCGCACCGGTCCCTGGCCGGGCAGGCCGGTGATCGACATGAGCCCGCCCATGCCCTGCGCGATCTGGTCGTAGCCCGGGCGGTCGCGATACGGGCCGTCCTGGCCGAAGCCGGAGATGCTGCCGTAGACCAGTCGCGGGTTGATCCGGGAGAGCGTCTCGTAGTCGATGCCGAGGCGCGTCTTGACGTCGGGCCGGAAGTTCTCCACGACGACATCCGCATTCTGCACGAGTTTGTGGATGATCTCGATGCCGCGCGGCGACTTGAGATCGAGGGTGAGGGAGCGCTTGTTGCGGTGGAGGTTCTGGGAGTCGAAGCCGCGCCGCGGGAAGTCGCCCTCCACGTCCTCGCGCGCCGAGATCTGGATGACGCTCGCGCCCATGTCCGCGAGCTGGCGCACGCAGGTGGGGCCCGAGCGGGCGCGGGTGAGGTCGATCACGGTGTAGGGCGAGAGCGGCAGCGTCATCGCGAGCCTCCTGCCGGCATGATGGCGGAGCCGGTCTGCGACTGCGGGTTGCGGAGCGGCCAGCGGCCGGCGTCCACCGCGGTGAGGAAGTCGAGGAGGGTCCGGTTGAAGAGATCCGGGTCCTCGAGATTGATGGTGTGGCCGGCCTTGGGAATGACCACGAGGCCCGACGAGCGGATCTTGCGCTTCATGAAGATGGCGGGCTCGAGGCAGGGATCGTCCTCGTCGCCGGTCATGATCAGGGTCGGCACCTCGAGCCGCTCCATCGCGCTCTCCAGCTCGAAGATGGACGGCCGCGACATCTGCACCCCGCGCATGGTCAGCGCGTGCCCCTTGGCGGACTGGGCGACGAACTGGTCGTAGAACTCCTGCCAGCCCTTCGGGTCCTTGTCTATGAACTGCACCCGGGTGGGGCCCTTGGTGTAGAAGGACGCCACGCCCGCCATGCCCTCGGTGTCGAAGCGCCGCGCGGTTTCGTCCACGTCGCGGCGGAAGCGCTCACGCTCGCCCGGCACGCTGCCGTAGCCCGCGCCCGCCACCGTCAGCGAGAGCGCGCGCTCCGGATGCCGGAGGCCGAAATGGAGCACCGCGTAGCCGCCCATGGACAACCCGCAGATGTGGGCCTTGGGGATCTTGAGATGGTCCAGGACGCCCAGGATGTCGTCGGCGGCCCGGTCCTGGGAGTACGCCTCGGCCGTGTTGGGCACGTCCGAGGGCGGGTAGCCGCGCGCGTTGTAGGCGATGGTGCGGTAGCGTCGAGCGAAGAAGCGCACCTGGAGGTGCCAGCTCTGGTGGTCGCCCGCGAACTCGTGGACGAAGATCAGGGGAGCGCCCTGTCCCGTCTCCTCGTAGAACAGCTTGACTCCGCCGACGTCGGCGAACGGCATGGCTCGGCTCCGATCCGGGTAACGGCCCGTGCGGATTGTACAACAAGGCGTCTGCCGGCGGCGGCGCAGGTTCCGCGGGGAGCCCGCCGCGCGCCGCGGTCGGGCGCTTCGCCGCGCCGGCGGTGGGTCAGAAGGCCCAGCCCGCGCCCAGGATGTAGCGCTGGTCCGTCCGGTGCCGGCCGGAGGCCGGCGTCGCGTCGTAGCGGAACTCGTAGCGCAGCTCGGCGAAGAGCCCCTTCCAGACCGCCAGGCGAGCGCCCGCGTCGATGTTGAGCAGGTAGTCGCCTCCGAAATCCTCGAAGCTCGGGATGTACTCGAGCGTGTGGTAGAGCTTGAGCGGCTGGATGGGGGTCCAGTCGACGGAGTAGGCCAGGCGTGGTCCGAAGAACTCGCTCCACCCGCTCCGCTTGTAGTTCTCGTACACCCAGACCCAGCCCACCTCGTTGGAGAGGTTGAAGGTGGGCCCCTCGAACCACTGGTAGCCCACCCCGGTGCCGGGGGCCAGCCGCAGCTCCAGCTCCGCGACCCGGTCGCGCTCCGCCTTGACACCGAGGTAGCCGTAGAACTTCTTGGTGAAGAAGTGGTCGTACTTCGCCAGCGCCATGGCGTAGTCGATGGTGGTGGACTTCTCGCCGGTGCTCGGATCCTTCTGCCGGCCGTAGGAGTACTCGGCCGCGAAGGTGAGGCGATCACCGGGCCAGCGCTTGGACAGCGCGCCGCGCAGGCCGAGCTGCTCGGTCTCGGAGTTTCCGCTGGTGAGCGAGCCGTTCAGGGAAAACGATCCCGTCCACGCCGGCGGGGTGGGGTTGATCGCGCTGATGTCGGCGATGGCCACCGGCTGCGGTGGCGCTCCGGGCGCCGGCGCGGTCTGCACGTAGTGATCGGGCCCCGCACCCACGTCGGCGCTGACCGGCGGCTTCTCCTTGACGCCGACCGCCACCGGTGAGTCGGTGGAGAACGTCTTCACCTTCGCCATGTCCACCGAGACGTCGCCCGCGCCCTCGGTCTTGATCGTGAGCTTGCCGCCGGCCGCCTTGAGGATCTTGCCGGACAGCCGGTCGCCGTTGAGGAAGAGCACCTCGTCCCCTCGAGCCGGGCCGGCCGGCGAGAGCACGAGGATCAGCATCGGAAGGAGCGCCAGCGTCATCCGTGGCATGGAACGGCCCTCGCTTTGGATCGTAGTGACGTCGCTTGGACCATTGTTGCTCCGGTGGCAAGGATCCCCGGCCGCATTTGACAAGCGCGCGTCCCCTGGCCGACAATCGGCCTCGCTTCCGAGCCTCCGATGGCCGCGCCGTCCCCGTCGGGCCAAACGCCCGGGAAAGGTTTTCCGCATGCGAGCCACCACCCGTCTCCGCCAGATGCTCCAGGCCCCCGGCATCATCGTCGCGCCGGGCGCCTACGACGGCTTCTCCGCGCGCCTGATCGAGGCGGCCGGCTTCCCGGCCGTGTACATGACCGGGGCGGGCACCGCCGCGTCGCATCTGGGCCAGCCCGACCTGGGTCTGGCCACCCTGACCGAGATGGCGAATCACGCGGGGCACCTCGCGTCCTGCGTCACCCTGCCGGTGATCGCGGACGCCGACACCGGCTACGGCAACGCGCTGAACGTGGTGCGGACGGTGCGGGAGTACGAGAAGGCGGGGGTGGCGGGCCTGCACATCGAGGACCAGGTCTCGCCCAAGAAGTGCGGGCACATCGCGGGCAAGCAGGTGATCCCGACCGAGGAGTTCTGCGACAAGATCCGCGCCGCCTCCGAGTACCGCACCGATCCCGACTTCGTCATCATCGCCCGCACCGACGCCCGCGCGGTCACCTCGCTCGACGACGCGATCGACCGCGGCAACCGCTACGCGGCGGCGGGCGCCGACGTCATCTTCTTCGAGGCGCCCCAGACCGAGGACGAGGTCCGGCGGGTCGCGCGGGAGATCAAGGCCCCGCTGCTCGCCAATATGGTGATCGGCGGCAAGACCCCCGCGATCAAGGTGTCGGAGCTCGAGCGCCTGGGCTTCAAGATGGTCATCTTCCCCGCGGTGTGCATGGCCGCCGCGGTGCCGGCGATGGAGAAGTCGCTCGCGTACCTCAAGGAGCACGGCACCGACTGGCAGCCCGGCCCGGTGCTGAGCCCGATGGACATCTTCCGTCGGGTGGGGTTCGACTGGTGGCACGCCATCGAGGAGAAGTTCGCGGGCCGTTGATGACATGACGCCCTCGCCCCTGACGATGTTCGAGAAGATCTGGCGCCGCCACGTGGTGGCGGAGGGCCCCGGGGGCCAGACTCTCCTCTACGTCGACCGCCACCTGCTCCACGAGGGGTCCACCCACGCCTTCGGGCGCCTCGAGCGGAAGGGCCTCCCGGTGCGCCGGCCCGAGGCGTGCGTGGCCACCGCCGACCACTACGTCCCGACCACGCCGGGCGCCGGGGAGATCGCGGACCCCGAGGTGCGCCGGATGGTCGCGGACCTCGGCCGCCACACCGGGCGGGTCGGCATCGCCTTCTTCGGGCGCGGCGAGCCCCGGCAGGGCATCGTGCACGTGATCGGCCCCGAGCAGGGCGTGACCCAGCCCGGCATCGTGCTCGTGTGCGGCGACTCCCACACCGCGACCCACGGAGCGTTCGGGGCGCTCGCCTTCGGCGTCGGCTCGACGGAGGTGGAGCACGTGCTCGCCACCCAGTGCCTCTGGCAGCGGAAGCCCCGCGTGATGCGGATCACGGTGTCCGGCGCGCGGCCCTTCGGGGTGACCGCCAAGGACGTGATCCTCTCGATCATCGCGCGGATCGGGGCGGGCGGCGGGGTGGGGCACGCCATCGAGTACGCGGGACCGGTCATTCGCTCCATGTCCATGGACGAACGCATGACGGTCTGCAACATGTCCATCGAGGCGGGCGCGCGCGCGGGCATGGTCGCGCCCGACGAGACCACCTTCGCGTATCTGGAGGGCCGACCGTTCGCGCCGCGCGGCGAGATGTGGGGGCGCGCGCTCGCCCACTGGCGGACGCTGCCGTCCGATCCCGACGCGGTCTTCGATCGAGAGGTCACGCTCGACGCGGCCGCGATCGCCCCGACCGTCACGTGGGGCACGAGCCCGCAGGACGCGCTGCCCATCACCGGGCACGTCCCGGATCCCGCCGCGATGAGCGACCCCGCCCGGCGCGCGAGCGTGGAGCGCGCCCTCGCCTACATGGGCCTGACCGCGGGGGCGCCGCTCGCGGGCACCCCGGTGAGCCGGGTGTTCATCGGCTCCTGCACCAACAGCCGCCTCGAGGATCTCCGCGCCGCCGCCGGCGTCGCGCGCGGCCGGCGGGCGACGGTGCCCGCGCTGGTGGTGCCGGGCTCGGGCGGGGTCAAGCGCGCGGCCGAGGCCGAGGGGCTCGACCGCGTCTTCACCGACGCCGGGTTCGAGTGGCGCGAGCCGGGCTGCTCGATGTGCGTGGGCATGAACGGCGACATCGCGGCGGCGGGCGAGCGCGTCGCGAGCACCTCCAACCGCAACTTCGAGGGTCGCCAGGGCCAGGGCGCGCGCACCCACCTCATGAGCCCCGCGATGGCCGCCGCCGCCGCGGTCACCGGGCGGCTCACCGACGTGCGCACGCTCGCCTGAGGACCGGCCATGGAGCCATTCGTTCGCTTCACCGCGGTGGCCGTGCCGATGGACCTGCCCAACCTCGACACCGACCGCATCATCCCGGCCCGCTTCCTGCGCCGGCCTCGCGAGAGCGGCTACGGGCCGCTGCTCTTCCACGACGTGCGCTTCGACGCGGACGGGCGGGAGCGGGCCGACTTCGTGCTGAACCACCCCGCGCTCCGCGGCGCCGGCGTGCTGGTGACCGCGGAGAACTTCGGCTGCGGCTCCTCGCGGGAGATGGCGGTGTGGGCGCTGCTCGACTACGGCATCCGGGTGGTGATCGGCCCGAGCTTCGGAGACATCTTCTTCGAGAACTGCTTCAAGAACGGTGCGCTCGCGGTGGTGGTGCCGGCCGAGACCGCGGCCGGCCTGCGTCGCATGCTCGCCGAGCGGCCGGGCACCACCCTGACCGTGGACCTGGAGGCCCAGACGATCGCGGGGGCCGACGGCCCGCCCATCCGGTTCGAGGTGGACGCCTTCCGCAAGCATGGGCTGCTCACGGGGCGGGACGAGCTGGCCCTGACCCTCGAGCAGGGTCCCGCCATCGAGGCCTTCGAGGCGCGCCGTCGCGTGGAGATGCCCTGGCTTGGCTGACCGTCCGGGCGTCCTCGTGGTGTTCTTCGTGCTGACCTGGGTCACGGGCCTGTCGCTCGCGGCCGCCTTCGCGACCGCCGCGTACGGCTTCGGGCGCATGTCGGAGCCGGAGCGCACCGACCTGATCAGCCTGGCCATCTTCGGGGTGATGGGGCTCGCCTCGCAGGCGGGGTTGCTGCTGGCCCCCTGGGCGGTGACCCGGGGCACCACCCCGCGGATCATCGCGGCGCTGCTCATGGCGCCTTCGGGCGTGTTCCTCAGCATCTTCGCGTACGAGGGCTTCACCCGGTACGCGGCGGGGGCGCCGATCTGGGCGGTGGCGTGGACGGTGTACCTCTGCGGCGTGCTGGTCTACGTGGCGGCGTTCGTGGCGCTGGGGCGTGGGCGGTTCGGCCGGCAGGGAGGGGAGTAGCCCCTCTATCTAGTGGGAGTCGGGCTGCGCCTATCCTGTATCTTGTTGTTGAAAGATACTAAACAAGTGACGTGTAATTGGTGCCGATGGGCATCCCGATCGAGTCCTCACCTCCGCCAGGGTGGGAGCGCGAAGGGATCGACGGCCTGCTCGGCCTGTTCACGCCGGGTCGGCTCAGCGAGATTGTCGGTCCCCGGTCCTCCGGAGCCAGCAGCCTGCTCCTGGCCCTCATCGCCCGGATCACGACTTCGGGTAGCAGCAGGGGTAGCAGCAGGGGTAGCAGCAAGGGTAGCAGCATGGGCGGCCGCGAGGGGGGTGGCCAGGTGGCGTTCGTCGACAGTATGGACGCGCTCGACCTCACGTCCATGGCCGCAGCGGGCGTCGATCTCTCGGCCTTGCTCTGGGTGCGCTGTGGGGGCCGCTTGCGGGTGGCGCTCAGCGCCGCCGACCTGCTCGCCCGCTGCCCGGGCTTTGCCCTGGTCGTGCTGGACCTGGACGATCTCGGCCCGGTGCCCGCCTCGGCGTCAATCCGGCTCCAGCGCGCGGTGGAAGGCACCGATACCATCCTGATCGTGCGCAGCGGGCGGCATCGCGAGGGCAGCCCGGCCTCGCTCGTGCTCGCGACGCGACGCCTGGCTCCTCAGTGGATGGGCCTGCGTCAGCTCACCCGCCTGGCCGGCCTCCGCTCCGAGGTCTCCATCTCCCGCTCCCGGCTCCACTCCCTCTCCCCCCTGGGGAGAGGGCAGGGTGAGGGGAGCTGGACTCTCGACTGGACGCTGAATCAATGACCCGTATCGCGTGTCTCCTGCTGACGAATGCGCCGCCGCTTCCCGGAGCCCTCCTTCAGGTCGCGCTCGCCCATTCGCCCCGCGTGGAGGAGACCGGCGCCGGCTGCGTCTACCTCGATGCATCGGGTCTCCAGGGTCTCTTCGGTGACGAGCCCCGCCTGGCCGAGCGACTCCGTGACGCCGCCGCGGCGAGGGGGCTCGCGATCCGGGTGGGCATCGCGGCAAGTCGGATGGCCGCGCTGGCCGCCGCTCGCCTGGGGTCGGGGGCGACCGTCGTCGAGCCGGGCGGCGACGCCGCCGCCCTGGCCGCGGCGCCGCTGTCGCTGCTGGCCCTCTCCGAGGACCTGACGGCCCGGCTCGCGCGCTGGGGGCTGCGCACGCTCGGAGAGCTGGCGGCCCTGCCCACCGCGGGGTTGTTCGAGCGGGCCGGGGCCGAGGGCGTGCAGGCTCAGCGGCTGGCCCGCGGCGAGGACCCTCGCCCGCTCGCCTCCGGGCGGCCCGCCCCGGCGTTCGAGGAGTCGCTGGAATGCGAGTGGGGCCTGGAGACGCTCGAGCCGGTGGTGGAGCGCCTGGGCGAGATGGCGGCCCATGTCTGCCACCGCCTCGCCGCGCGCGGGCTCGCAACCGATGGCCTCGAGTGGGTCTGCCGCCTCGCCGCCGGCCGCGGGCACGAGGGCGCGCTCACCCCCGCCGTGCCGTTGACCGAGGCCACCGCGGTGACGGGCCTGCTTCGCCTGGCGCTGGAAGCCCGTCCTCCCCGCGGCATCGTCCTGGGGCTCACGCTGCGCGCCCGGCCGGTCCGGATGGCGCCGGCCCAGGAATCCCTCACCGATCCTTCACGCCCGAGCCCGCGATTCCTCGCGGCCACCATGAATCGCCTGGTCGCGCTGGTGGGCTCGGATCGCATAGGCGCTCCGGCGCTGCTCGACAGCCATCGCCCCGACGCCGTGGGCCTGGGCGCCTATGCTTTTCCCCCTCCCGTCGGGGGAGAGGGCAGGGTGAGGGATGCCGCCCCCGTCCTCGCCCTGCGCCGTCTCCGCCCTCCGGCTCCCGCCGCGGTCACCCTCGCCTCCGGTCGCCCGGTCGCCATGCGCTCGAGCCGACTCGCCGGGCGTATCGTGGCCGGTGTCGGACCGTGGCGGTCGTCGGGAGAATGGTGGACTCCGCATCCGTGGCTGCAGGACGAGTGGGACGTCGAGCTGGCCGACGGCACGCTCTGCCGCCTGGCCCACGACGGCTCCGCCTGGCATCTCGCCGGCATCTACGACTGATGGGCGCCTCGCCCGCTCGCCCCAGCGTGAGGGTCCTCGTCACCGACATGGACAACACCCTCTTCGACTGGCTCGGGATGTGGCAGGCCGCGTTCGGAGCGATGCTCGAGCGGCTCGTCGCCGACAGCGGGGTGCCGCGCGCGACGCTGGAGGAAGAGTTCTTCGCCCTCCACCAGCGCCACGGCACCACCGAGTACGCCTTCGCGATCCAGGAGCTGCCGTCGCTCCGCGCCCGGCACCCTCCGGAGACGCTCCCGACCCGGTACGCCGCGGCCATCGAGGCCTACCGCACGATGCGCCGCCGGACCCTTGCGCTCTACCCCGGCGTGCTCGACACCCTGCGGGCGGTCCGGGCCACGGGCGCGCTGGTCGTGGCCTACACCGAGTCCCGTGCGTACTACGCCGACTACCGGGTGCGGACGCTCGGTCTCGACGGCGCGCTCGACTATCTCTACTCGCTGCCGGACCACGCGCTCCCCGAGGGCACGACGGTGTCGCAGATCCGGCGCTACCCGCCCGAGCACTATCGCCTCCGCTCGACGGTGCACCGCCACACGCGCGAGGGCGCGTGGAAGCCCGACGCCTCCGTCCTCCTCGAGATCCTGCGCGACGTCGGCGCCGACCCCGCCCGGGCGGTCTACGTGGGAGATAGCCTGGTGAAGGACGTGGCGATGGCCCAGGCCGCTTCGGTCGTGGACGTCTTCGCCCGATACGGGGACGTCCGGAGCCGCCCGGGCTACGGCCTCCTGCGCCGGGTCACGCACTGGTCGCCCGCGATGGTGGCCCGCTCCGAGGCGCTGCGCGAGGCCGACGTCCACCCGACGCACGTCCTCGTCGACGGCTTCGCCGAGCTCCTCGCGCTCGTGGACTTCCGCCGCTTCACGGTCTGAGCCGTGTTCGTCGAGCTGCACGCCCGAAGCGCCTTCAGCTTTCTCGAGGCGGCCGCGCTGCCGGAGGCGCTGGCCGAGCGGGCGGCGGCCCTCGGCCAGTCCGGCGTCGCTCTCCTCGACGCCGACGGCGTCTACGGCGCGCCCCGGCTCTACCGGGCCTGCACCCGGCTCGGGCTCTCGGCGCTGGTGGGCGCGGAGGTCACGCTGGCCGACGGCAGCCGGCTGCCGCTGCTGGTGGAGGACCGCGAAGGCTACCAGAATCTCTGCCGCCTGCTCACCCGCGTCAAGATGCGGGCCCCGAAGGGCGAGGGCGCGGCCACCCTCGACGAGCTCTCCGAGTACGCGGGCGGGCTGGTCTGCCTCACCGGCGGGGGGCGCGGGCCGGTGGCCGCCGCCCTGGAGCGCGAGGGCGCGCCGGCGGGGCGGCGCCTCCTCGATCGGCTCGTCTCGATCTACGGCCGCTTCAACGTCTTCGCGGAGCTGCAG
>DATJIR010000215.1:0-4572 GCA_035493135.1 Verrucomicrobiia bacterium | reverse complement strand
TCGCGCAGGGCGTGGTGGCGGCGGGCCTGGCCCTGCCGCTCCTCGTGCGGCCGCGGGTCAGCGCTTGAGCAGGAGGGCCAGGCCGGAGGTGAGGAGCAGCACGCGGATCACGATCTGGAACGCGCGCTGCGAGAGCCCGGTCTGGGTACGCCCTCCCACGTAGAGGCCGGCTCCCGCGATGGGAACCGCGGCGAGCAGGTAGCCCAGGGTCTGGCGGCCGAAGAGGCCGGCGGCGGCGAACGCGGCGAGCCGCACGCCGCCATCGATCAGGAAGTTCATGGCGAAGGTGGCGCGGAAGGCGAGGCGCTCGAGCCCGCGCAGGTTCAGGTAGATCACGTAGAACGGGCCGCCGGTGCCGAACAGCGTGCCGACCAAACCGCCCAGGAGTCCGCAGTAGCTCGCGGCGGCGCGCGAGCCGCGCAGGTCGGGGAGCGGCAGCATCTGGTAGATCGCGTACACGATCACGAAGCCGCCCAGGATCCGGGCCAGCACGCCGGTGCTCATCGCGTGGAGCACCCACAGCCCGGCGAGCACGCCCACCACCATGAACGGGATCAGCAGGAGCTGCTCGCGCCAGGCCACCTGCTCCACGTTCTTCACGCCCTGGCTGGCCGAGCCCAGGTAGTCCAGCGCGACGACGAGCGGGACCACCACCGTGACTGGCCAGAGCAGGGTGAGCAGCGGCACCGCGATCAGGCCGGAGCCGAAGCCGGCCATGCCCCGCACCCCGTAGGCG
Source organism: Verrucomicrobiia bacterium (assembly GCA_035493135.1). Taxonomy (GTDB): domain Bacteria; phylum Methylomirabilota; class Methylomirabilia; order Rokubacteriales; family CSP1-6; genus CAMLFJ01. The sequence continues at coordinate 3,836 of DATJIR010000215.1, read as the reverse complement.
AGCAGGAGGATCAGCGCCGAGTAGGCCGCGGTCTCGAGCGTGAGCGGGAGCAGGGGCACGAAGCGATCAGGCGGGGGGACGGCCCTCGAGGTGCCAGGAGCCCTCGTCGCGGTTCCAGAGCCGCAGCATGTGGCGGCCCCCACCCTGTTCCGGCGTGCCCGCGTCCTTGAAGGCGGTCCGGCTGTGTGCAAACTGGCGGTTGTTGAGGTACTGCAGCTGGCCCTTCTCGATGCGGAACTCCACCCACGCGGCCTCGTCGTCCACCAGCGCGCGGAGCGCCGCGAGCGCCTCCCGGCCGAGATCGTCGAGCGGGGCGCCGGCGAGCCGGTAGCCGTTGACGACGTAGTCCTCGTAGTAGCGCGCGGCCAGCACGCCGTGCTCGTACTCGAACACCGGGTGGTGGCTCACGCGGACGTCGTCGGGGGCGTGCTCGCCCTGCCGATCCCACGCCAGCGGCGCGTAGAGCCGGGCGAGCAGGTCGGGCCGGCTGCGGCGCAGCGCGTTGTGCGCGGTCACGAGGCTCGTGAAGCGGCTCAGGCCGCCCTCGAGCGCCGACTCGAGGCAGAAGAGGCCCACGAAGTTCGGGGCCTTCCAGAGCCAGCCGCCGTCGGTGTGGAAGGGCTGGCCCAGGTTGGTGACCGAGCGGCGCACGCCGTAGCCGAGCGCCTGGCCGGTGTCCTTCACGTCGTAGAGGCGCGCACCGTTGACCTTCTGCGCGACGACCTGCCCGAGCATCGCCGCGAGCAGCCAGCCGATGGCCCGGTTCTCCTCGAGGCCGTAGCGCTCGACCGGGAAGCGGTCCACCACCGCGAGGCCGGCATCGGTCTCGAGCTTCGCGCGCACGTCCGACATGAGGGCGGAGCAGGCCCGCAGCGAGAAGGCGACGGGGGCGAGGCTCTCGATGGGCCGCGGGGCGGCCCGCAGGGAGGCCACCACCTGATCGAGCTCCGCCACGCAGGCGGCGGGGAGCGGGATCATCCAGCGGTCGGGGGAGATGGTGGCGCGCGTCCAGGCCTTCGGGCGCTCGATGTCCTCGGGCGGGAGGTGTTCCCTCAGCTGATCGACGCGCATCACAGGCCTCCTCGGACGCCGGAAGTGTCCGGAAGTATAGCGCGTGCTAGAGTGGGAAATCCAGGAGGTACCGCCCATGCGCTTCTCCGGCGTCTGGCTGCCCGCGATCACCCCGTTCATCGGGGGAGAGATCGACTACCCCGCGTACGAGCGCCTGATCGACCACTACGTGAAGATCGGCGTCACCGGCATCATTCCCCTCGGCACCACCGGCGAGAGCCCGACCATCGACGACGACGAGGCCGAGCGCCTGGTCGAGCGCACCGTGGCGACGGTGGCGGGCCGGGTGCCGATCGTGGTCGGCGTCGGCAGCAACGACACGCGCAAGGCGGTCAAGGCCGTGAAGCGGCTCGAGCGTCACCCGGTGCAGGGCATCCTCTCGGTCTGCCCGTACTACAACCGGCCGAGCCAGGACGGCATGCGGGAGCACTTCACACGCATCGCGGAGGCCACCGACCGCCCGATCCTGATCTACAACATCCCCTACCGCACCGGGGTGAACCTGACCAACGAGACCCTGCTGCGGCTCGCCGAGGTTCCCAACATCGCGGGGGTGAAGGACTCCTCGGGCAGCATCGCGCAGTCGCTCGAGCTGCTGCGCCAGCGGCCGGACGGCTTCGCGGTGCTCACCGGCGAGGACGCGTACTTCTACACGATGCTGGCCCACGGCGGCGACGGCGGCATCCTCGCCTCGGCCCACGTCGAGACCGCGCTGTTCCTCACGGTGTACGAGCGCATGGCGGCCAACGACCACCAGGGCGCCCGCAAGACGTGGTCGCGGCTCGAGCCGCTGGTGCCGCTGCTCTTCAAGGAGCCGAACCCGGTCCCGATCAAGCACTGCCTCTGGCGCCAGGGGCTGATCGGCTCGCCCGAGTGCCGGCTGCCGCTCACGCGCGTGTCCGACGCGCTCGCCGTGGAGCTCGACCGCGCGCTCGCGCGCTAGTACCAGCGAGGATCGCCGGGCAGCACCGCGAGGGGCTTGCCGTCCACCTGGAGCACCCGCGGACGGACGGTCGGCACCGCGCGGCCGCGCAGGGCGTGGAGGATCTCATCGGTGCGGGAGCCCGCGGCCTGCAGGAGCTCGAGGTTCTTGATCGTCGGCAGCCGGAGCGTGATCTCCTTCCGCCCGAGCGCCTCGAAGGCCTCGGCCGGCGTCGACCAGCGGAGGGCGACGATCTCGTGCCCGTCGACCTCCGGTGCCTGCCCCGGCGGCGCCGCGGCCGCGAAGAACCGGGTGTCGAAGCGCAGCGGCTGCTCCTCCGGCGTGACCCAGTGCGCGAAGTAGGTCAGGCCCTCGGTGGCGAGGGTCAGCCCCTCCTCGCGCAGCATGGTGAAGAAGGCGGGGTTGGCCGACTGGCAGGCCCTGCGATGAGCCTCGAAGCGGTCGTGGTTGTCCGGGGTGAAGCGCACGAACTCGCCCCGGCGGTCGTACGCCAGCAGCACCCCCACCTCCTCGAAGGCCTCCCGGATGGCTCCCACCCAGTAGCCGAGGGCCCGCTGGGGGTCCAGGTCGCCGCCCAGCCGGGCGCTCGCCTCGGCCGGGGTGAGCCCGCGGCAAAACCGTTCCACGTCGTCCGGAATATCGTCGGCCTCGACCTTGCCGCCCGCGAAGACGTAGTCCCCCGCCGCGAACTTGCTGCGCCCGTGACGCTGGATGAGCAGGATCTCGGTCGGGCCGCCGGGCCGGTCACGCATGAGGACCAGGGTGGCGGCGGGCGAAGGAATTGCAGGTGGGCTCATGGCGATCGGTCCTCGAAACCGTCCGCATTCTGACACGGTCCGCCATCGCGGAGCCGGGCAAAAAAAGGCACTTGTGAAGGCGGCGGCCCGATGGGAGACTCGGCCCGTGCAGAGCCCGCACAGCGCCACCAGCACGCTGCCGGCGGAGCATCGCCGGCACGCCCGGGTGGCCGCCTCGTGGCCGGTGACGGTCCAGACCGGCACCCGCATCCTGCATCTCCACGCCATCAACGTCAGCCCGCTCGGGGTCAAGGTCTCGCTCGATGAGCCCCTCCTGCGCGAGCCGCTCGAGGTCGGCCGTCCCGCGCACCTGCGCATCGAGCCGCCGGGCGAGCGGCCGGTGGAGGTCGAGGCGATCGTCTGGCGCGCGGACGACGACGGTCCCGCGTTCTTCTTCATCGGCCCGCGGGCGTAGTCGACTCACCCCCTTCCCACGAGGAGATCGCGATGGGCGCAGAAGCCAGGATCAAGGAGCTCGGCATCACGCTGCCCAACCCGCCCAAGCCGATGGGCAACTACGTGCCCGGCGTCCGGACCGGCAACCTGCTCTTCCTCTCGGGCCACGGCCCGATCCGCATCGAGGGCAACCCGAGCGCCCGCGGCAAGGTCGGCCGGGACCTCTCCACCGAGGACGCCTACAAGGTGGCGCGCGAGGTCGGCATCAACCTGCTGGGCTCCGCGCGCGCCCTGCTGGGCAGCCTCGACCGCGTCAAGCGCGTGGTCAAGGTGCTGGGCATGGTGAACGCGGTCGAGAGCTTCGGCGAGCAGCCCAAGGTCATCAACGGCTTCTCGGACCTCATGGTCGAGGTGTTCGGCGAGAACGGCCGCCACGCGCGCTCCGCGGTCGGCATGGGCTCGCTGCCGGTGAATATTCCGGTCGAGATCGAGGCCGTGATGCGGGTGGTGGATTAGTTGTCATTCCGGGGCCGGCCGAAGGCCGGAGCCCGGAATCCATAACCATGGCACGAGCTGGTTGAACTCCGTTCGAGCAAAGTCGATAGGGTCGTGGATATGGATTCCGGGCT
>DATJIR010000214.1:0-2564 GCA_035493135.1 Verrucomicrobiia bacterium | reverse complement strand
GCGCAGCTCCCGCACCCCGCGGATCTGGCTGAATTCCCGCGGCAGTACCGCATCGGGCTTCGTCAGGCGAACGAGCGGCGCGCGCTGCTGCGCCTGCAGGGCCAGAAACATCAGGAGGAGAGCTGACGGCATGGGAGCTCCGTGAGGGTGATCCTGAATGGATGCCCGGTAGCGGTCGGGGGACGCAGAAGGAGCCGGGCATGCCGCACGAGCCACCCGATTGCTTCGGGCCTCCGGCCCTCGCAATGGCCCTCAGCGGCCGAGCGCCCTTACGCCCTGCCGCCCCTCCGCTCTACATTACGTGGTCTCCCCGCACATCCCCTGATTCCCGGAGTCCGCATGCCCACGGCAGCACGGGTATGTCCCGCCTGCAACGCGTCGCTTCCCGACGAAGCGCGGTTCTGCCTGCGCTGCGGCACGGCGACGCCGACCGAGCCCGGCGTCCCACCACGCACCATGCCGACTGGCGAGATCGAGATCGCCAAGGTGCGGCGGGTGCTGGCCGAGCGCTACCGGATCGAGCGGGTGATCGGGGAAGGGGGGATGGCGACGGTCTTCCTCGCCGAGGACCTCAAGCACCACCGCGAGGTGGCGGTGAAGGTGATGCGGCCCGAGCTTGCCGCGACGCTTGGCGCCGACCGGTTCCTGCGCGAAGTCGAGATCGCGGCCCAGCTCAATCATCCCCACATCCTCCCGATGTACGACTCGGGCGAGGCCGACGGCGTCCTCTACTACGTGATGCCGAAGGTCGAGGGTGAATCGCTCGCCGCGCGGATCGCGCGCGAGGGCGAGCTGCCCGTGCCTGTGGCTCTCCGGCTCGGGCGCGAGATCGCGGAAGCGCTGGGCTACGCGCACAAGCGCGGCATCGTGCATCGCGACATCAAGCCCGCCAACATCCTGCTGCACGAGGGCCACGCGCTGGTGGCCGACTTCGGCATCGCCCGCGCGGTCGACGCCGAGGGCGAGGCGATCACGCGCACCGGCCTCGCGATCGGGACCCCGCAGTACATGAGTCCCGAGCAGGCGACCGGCGCCAAAGACGTGGACTCGCGGACCGACATCTACGCCCTCGGCGCCGTCCTCTACGAGATGCTCACCGGCGAGCCGCCGTTCACGGGGCGGAACGCGCAGGCGGTCGTGTCACGGAGTCTCACCGAGGCGCCACGCCCGCTCAGCACCACGCGCTCCGGGTTGCCCGCGGGACTCGACTCGATCGTCACCCAGGCCCTGGCCAAGAGCCCGGCCGATCGCCAGCCGACCGCCGGTGCGCTGGCCGACGCGCTCTCGAGCGTCGAGACCGGCTCGCGGCCCGTCAGTACCGGGGCGACGGTCGTCACCTCATCGGCTGCGGCCGCCAGCGGCGCCATGTTCTGGATCCTCTGCGGCGGCGTCGCGATCGTAGCGCTCGCGGTGGTCGCCTTCTTCGCCGGCCGCTGGGGACTTCCCGCCTGGGTGCTCGGTGTCGCGCTGGCGCTCCTGGGCATCGGTGCGGTAATGATCGGCCTCACCGCTCGGGCGGAGCAGCGGCGTCGGGCCGGATCAGCGCCCGGTGGACTCGGCCGGCTCTTCACCTGGCGCACCACCGCGCTGGGCGGTATGGCCGCGGTAATCCTCTGGGCTACGACCGCGGCGGTCGCGAGCAGCCGTCGGAGTGCGGCGCCCGTCGCCGCCGGCATCGCGGCCACGCATGTCGCCGTGCTCCCCTTCCAGAACCAGGGCGACAGCGCCAACAACTACATCGTGGACGGCATCACCGACGAGATCCGCGGCAAGCTCGCGCGGGTGAACGGGCTCGCGGTGATCGCGTCAGGCAGCTCGTCCCAGTTCCGCGCCTCGACCCTCGCGCCCACCGCGATCGCGCAGCAGCTGGGCGCCGACTACCTGCTGCAGGGGAGGGTCCGCTGGGCCCGCGGCAGCGCCGGCGGCGACCGCGTGCAGGTGGTCTCGGAGCTGGTGAACGGCAAGACCGGCTCGACCGCGTGGCAGCAGTCGTTCGAGGCCGATCTCACCGATGTGTTCGAGGTGCAGGCACAGGTCGCCGCCCGTGTGGCCGGCGCCCTCGGCACCCAGATCGGCGCGCAGGAATCGGCGGCGCTCTCCCGCCGGCCCACGACCAACTCGGCGGCCTGGGCAGCCTACCTTCGCGGCAAGGCGGTCACGGCGGTGGACCCGATCTCCCAGCGCGCCGCCGCGGCGCAGTTCGAGCAGGCGGTCGCGATGGACTCCACCTTCGTGGAGGCGTGGGGCAACCTCTCGTTCGCGCTGTCACGCGTCTTCTTCAACGGCTCCCGCGAGCCGGCGATCGGCGCGCGCGCGGCCGAGGCATTCCAGCGGGCCCTCGCGATCGACTCGAACAACGCGATCGGTCACGCGGCCGCCGCGGCGTACTACACCAACGTCAAGCGCGATCCCGCCAGGGCCGATGCCAGTCTCGCCACCGCGGTACAGCTCGCGCCGAACGATCCGGCGGTGCTGATGGCAGCCGGACGCGCCGACGTGGCCCGCGGACGGTACGAGGTCGGTATCCGCCGGCTCGAGCGGGCCCGGGAGCTCGACCCCCGCTC
>DATJIR010000213.1:0-3686 GCA_035493135.1 Verrucomicrobiia bacterium | reverse complement strand
GGTCAGCCGCGCGCCCGCTCTACCCTCCCACCCGGAGCCCACGAGCAGTTTCTGGGCCGTGCCCACCACGCCGTCGGGAAAGAACAGCACCACCGCGACGAACAGCCCGCCCAGCACCAGGAGCCACAGGTCGGGATAGCTCGTGGTCAGGATGCTCTGGAGCCAGTTGACCCCGACCGCGCCCACCACCGGGCCCAGGAGCGTGCCCCGCCCTCCCACCGCCACCCAGATGATCATCTCGATGGACGGCAGCACGCCGATCTTGGCCGGGGTGATGATGCCGACCTGCGGGGCGTACAGCGCGCCGGCCACCCCGGCGAGCACTGCGGAGACCACGAACACGAAGACCTTGAACGCGGCCGGCGAGTAGCCGGAGAAGAGCACGCGGGTCTCGCTGTCGCGGATGGCGATCAGGACCCGGCCCGCCGGCGAGCGGGTGATGAAGCGGCACAGCAGGTAGGCGCCGCACAGGCAGAGCGCGGTGGCGACGTAGAGGCCCCGCTGGGTGGCCGCGCTGTTGAGGGTGAAGCCGAAGACCGACTTGAAGCCGCTCAGCCCGTTGGTGCCGCCCAGGTTCATCGCGTTCCGGTTGAACATCAGCCAGGTGGAGAGCGCCAGGGCCTGGGTGATGATCGAGAAGTACACGCCCCGGATGCGGCTGCGGAACGTGAGGTAGCCGAACACGAAGGCGAAGAGGGCGGGCACCACCAGGATCGCCAGCAGCGTGAACGGGACGCTGTAGAACGGCTTCCAGAACAGCGGCAGCTCGGTCACCCGGTTCCACACCATGAAGTCGGGGAGCACGTTGCCGTAGACGCTGCGCGTGCCGATCTCGAGCATCAGGTGCATCCCCATCGCGTAGGCCCCGAGGCCGAAGAAGACCCCGTGGCCGAGCGAGAGGACTCCGGTGTAGCCCCAGATCAGGTCGATGCCGAGGGCCAGGATGGCGTAGGCGAGGAACTTGCCGAAGAGGTTCAAGGTGAAGTCCGACACCCGGAGCGGGGCGCCGGCCGGTAGCGCGTTGAGCGCGGGCAGGACCACCACCAGCAGGCCCGCGACGCCGAGGAGACCCCAGCGCTCAAGACTCCGCATAGCGCCCCTTGGTCGCGAAGAGGCCCGCCGGCCGGCGCTGGATGAACAAGATCACGAGCACCAGGATCAGGACCTTCCCGAACACCGCGCCCATTCCCGGTTCGATGATCTTGTTCAGCCCCCCGATCCCAATCGCGGCGAGGATGCTCCCGAGGAGCTTGCCGACCCCGCCCGTCACCACCACCATGAACGAGTCCACGATGTAGTTCTGCCCGAGCTCGGGACCCACGTTGCCGATCTGGGTGATCGCGCAGCCCGCGAGCCCGGCCAGGCCGGCCCCGAGGGCGAAGGTGCCCGCGTCCACCCAGCGCGCACGCACCCCCAGGCAGGCCGCCATGCCCCGGTTCTGGGTGACCGCACGGATGCGCAGGCCGGCGTCGGTGCGGAACAGCAGGAAGTACATCGCGCCCACGCAGACCGCGGCCAGGCCGATGATGAACAGTCGGTTGTAGGGGAGCTGCACCCCGATCATCACCGGAACGCCGCCCGAGAGCCACCGCGGCGCGGTCACGTCCACGTTGGCGGCGCCGAACCACAGGCGGAGGCCCTGCTGGATCATCAGGCTCACCCCCCAGGTCAGCAGCAGGGTCTCGAGCGGGCGCCCGTAGAGGAAGCGGATCACCCCGCGCTCGAGCACGAGGCCGGCGGTCGCGGACACCAGGAACGAAAACGGCAGCGCCACCAGGAAGTAGTAGTCGAAGTAGGCCGGAAAGTGGGCGGTGAACCACCCCTGCATCAGGAACGTGGAGTAGGCGCCGAGCGCCATCAGCTCGCCGTGGGCCATGTTGATGACGCCCATCAGCCCGAACACGATGGCCAGCCCCAGGGCCATGAGCAGGAGGATCGAGGAGAGCGAGAGACCCTGGAAGGCGATCTCGATGGCCTGGGTGAAGAGGCCCCAGCGCTCGATGCGCTTGATCGAGTCCCGCGCGGCCGCCGCGAGCGGGGGCGGCGACTGCGCGTCCCCCGCGATCTGGTAGAGGGGCTCCATGGCGTTCGCGCTCCGCAGCCGCCCGAGCGCCACCGCCGCAGCCACCCGCTCGACCTCGCCGCCGGCCCGCAGCTGGATCAGGGCCACCGCCTCCTCGAGAGCGAAGCGCACCCATCGGTCGCCCTCCTTGCCCAGGGCGTTCTCCAGCACCTGCCGCGTGGCCGCGTCGCCGGTATAGCCCATCTTGGTCGCGGCGGCGCGCCGGGTGGCCGGGTCGGGATTGACGAGATCGCTCTGCCCCGAGAACGCGTCGATCAGCGGGCGGATCGCGATGCGCAGGCTGCGTCCGGTGGAGACCTCCTCGAGCGTGGTGAGGTCCGCGAGCAGCGGCTTGCCGTCGGGGCCCGCGATGGGCTCGCGCCCGTAGGCGCGGAAGAGCGGCACCAGGGTCTTGTCGCCCTCGGTGACCTTGTCGCCCACGATCACGGTCTCCTTCTTGCCCCCGGTAAGCGGCCGCACGTAGACGCTGCCCTCGCGCAGGGCCTCGAGCAGCGGGAGGATCTTGCGGTCGCCGGTCTTGCCGAGCGCCACCGCGGCGCCCTCCTGCACCGCGGCGTCCGCCGAGGCCACGTCGGCGATGTGCTTGGCGACCTCGACCGACGGACCGGCGGGCGGGGCGTTGCCCGAAGGGGATGCCCCCGCGCCCTGCGCGGCTGCCGGGGCGGTGAGCCCCGGCAGCAGCGCGAGCGCGAGGAGAAGCGACTTCCACACGATGTGCTTACGCCTTCTTCTGGTAGGTGCCCTGGTGCTTGATCCAGTCGCAGCCCTTGTCGGGGCTCGTGTACTGGCTCCACGGCTCGGCCTTCACCAGGCCCTTGGAGCGCGAGACGACCTTGAACTGGCCGTCCTTCAGGATCTCGCCGATGAGCACCGGCTTGTAGGTGTGCTGGTTGGCCTCGTCCATCTTGATCTGGCCGCCCGGGGCGAGGAACGTCTGGCCGTAGACCGCCTTCCGGACCGCGTCCACCTCGAACGACTTGGCCTTCTCGGCCGCCTGCTTCCAGATGTGGACGCCGAAGTAGGCCGCCTCCATCGGATCGTCGGTGACGCGCTTGTCGCCGCCGGGCAGGTTGTTCTTCTTCGCGTAGGCCTTGAAGGCGGCGACGAACTTCTTGTTCTGCGGGGTCTCCACCGACTGGTAGTAGTTCCACGCGGCCAGGTGGCCGACCAGCGCGGAGGTGTCCATGCCGCGCAGCTCGTCCTCGGCCACGCTGAAGGCCATGATCGGGCACTGCTCGGAGCGCAGGCCCTGGTTGGCGAACTCCTTGTAGAAGGGCACGTTCGAGTCGCCGTTGATGGTCGAGAGCACCGCCGAGCTGCCGCCCGACGAGAAGCGCTTGATCTTGCCGACGATGGTCTGGTAGTCCTGATGGTTGAACGGGGTGTACTCCTCCGCGATCGAGTCGGCCGGGATCCCCTTCGCGAGCAGGAACGCGCGCAGGATCTTGTTGGCCGTCCGCGGGAAGACGTAGTCCGTGCCGAGCAGGTAAAACTTGGACTTGCTCCCGCCGTCCTTGCCCATCATGTACTCGGCGGCCGGGATGAGCTGCTCGTTGGGGCTGGCCCCGGTGTAGAAGATGTTCGGGCTCTGCTCCTCGCCCTC
>DATJIR010000212.1:0-3060 GCA_035493135.1 Verrucomicrobiia bacterium | reverse complement strand
CGTACTGCAGGTTGGTCGTCTTGCCGGACCGGCCCGGTCCGTAGTAGACGATCTTGCAGGTGATCTCGCGCGCCGTGAAGTTGACCAGGGACATGCCGGTTACCGTCCGAAGAGCGCTTTGAGGCTCGCGTTGAGCTCGGTCTCGAAGTTCTCCGCCAGCATCGGCGGCTGGGCCTGTTCCCGCGGCGCCACCACCGCGAGCTGCTGCACCATCTGATCGAAGAACAGGCGCACGATCCCCACCGAGGTCTCGGGACCGAACACCACCAGCCCGATCCACCGTCCGCGCGGCGTGGCGAACGCCGCGAGCATGCAGCCTTGCCGCTGGCCGTTGTGTACGAGGGCCTCGAAGCGGGCCGCTCCCATGAGCCGCGCCAGCTCCTCGGTCGAGGCCACGATGCCGGCCCCCAGCGCGGCCGCGGTCATGACGTCGAGCGACCGGGAGAAGCCGTGCTGGGCGACCACCTGACCCGACGTGGTCATCAACAGCGTGAGCCGCGCCGCGCTCTCGGCCAGAAAGGTCTCCAGCGGCCCGACCACCCACGGCTCCAGCGCCTTCATCAGGCCAGCCGGCTGGCGGCGTCGAGCATCTCCAGCCGCGCGAGGCCGAGGTTGGCATCCGGCCCCACCACGGCGACCAGCACCAGGTCGTCCGGGCCCAGGGCGGCCAGCACGCTGCCGCCATCGCCGCGCAGGTGAATGAACGCCGGCGGCCGCATCGCGGCGCCTTCAGCCGTTCGCACCAGGCGTCCCACCAGGCTGCCAGTCAGCGCGGCCGCCGCCTGGCCGTCCACCCCGTCCATCAGCTGCTCGGCCACCACCAGCCCGTCGGTGGCCGCGATGACCAGCGCGCCGCGGACACCGGGAACGCGGGTGACGCGATCGAGCACGGTCTGGGTCGTGGTCACGACTGCTCCTCCAGCCAGGCGCGCGCCGACCGCGCGGCGCGCTCGGCGAGGAGCGTCACGCGTCCCATCGGCAGCGAGGCCTCGCGCGCCGCCACCAGCACCGTCTCCGCGCTCGCCGGCGTGAGCACGACGTGCCCGTCGGGGGACTCGAGCGCGATGGTATGCCAGGCTCCGAGCCCCAACAACCGTGTGGCTCGGGCCGCCTCTCGCGAGACACCGGCCAATTGAGCCGCGACCCGGTCACCGGCCGGATCGCCGGGCGCGTCGGCGAGACGCCCGCCCAGCCGCAGGCCGCTCGCGTCCACCAGTAGGAGACCTCGCTCGCCGCCGTCCACCGCGTCGAACGGGCCGGAGGCGACCGGCTCCTCGGGTGTCGCCTCGGCCGGCGAGTCGGCCGCCGGGGTGACCGCGGGCGGTGGCGTGGCGGGGGCCGGTGTGGCGTCCGCCACGCCGGCGGGAGGATCGGGGCGCGCCGGCCCCAGGCGCGCGATGGCCTGACGGATCGAGACGTCGTCCGGATCGACCTCCAGTGCGCGCTGCAGGTGTTCCATGGCGGCCGCGCTCTCGCCGGCGCGGAAGTAGAGGAACCCGACGCCCTTGAGCGCGCTGGTCCGCATGGGATCGAGCTGGAGCGCGGAGGCCCACGCGTCGAAGGCCCCCGCCAGATCGCCCTGGTCGCTCAGGATTCTCGCCATCAGATCGTGCGCGTCCGCCAGGCCCGGATAGCGGGCCAGCCCGCCACGCGCCACCTTATGGGCCGCCTCCAGCTGCCCCCGCCGCCGCAACGCCTCGGCCAGCTCCAGGAAGGCGAGGCTGCCGGGCTCGTCGGCCAGGCGGGCGGTCAGTCCTCGGATATCGTCAGTCACGGTACCGCTCCAGCTCCCGCATGATCGTCTCCACCGACTGGCAGAGCCGGGACACGTTCGGCGTCTCCGCCTCCTCGCCGGGTGTGCGGTCACCCAGCCGGTGCCACGAGCTCCACAGCTCGAGCGCCTCGGTGAAGCGTCCCAGGCCGGCGTAGCACAGCCCCAGCAGCCGGCGCGCCTCGGGCATGAGGGGATCGGCCCGGAGCACTTCCTCGAGTGCACCGGCGGCCAGATCGTACTGCCCGCCCGCCAAGGCCTCTCGTGCCGGCACGAGCAGCGCGGCGAGGTCGCGGCCCGGCTCCGCCTCCTGCCCCGGATGCGCGGGATCGTCGAGCACCACGATGCCGGCGTTGGTGAGGCCATACACCGTCCGCGCCACCTCGAACTCCGAGCGGCCGAGCATCTCGGCCAGCGAGCGGAGATCGCGCGCGCCGTCCACCGCGGCCAGCACCTCCCACTCGAACGGCACCAGGTCCAGCGGCTCGGAGCCCTGCGCCTCGGGCGGCGGCAGCCGCGGGACGAGCCGCAGGTGCGACACCTTGGAGCCGATCCGGGACCACTCGTCGATCCGCCGCGCCGCTTCCATGAGCAGCGCCTCGGTCGGGAACCGCACCGGCGCCTCGACCGCGGCGTGGCACGGAGCGCCCTCCTCGAAGCGGAAGTAGCCCTCCGACCAGCGCAGCAGCTCGAACACGGCCTCCTCGATCTGCGCCTTGAGCTGGCGGTCGAGCTCGCGCCGCGAGATCGCGCCGAGATCCACGAGGATGTCACCGAGGCGGCGGCCGTCGCCCCCGGTCTGCATGCTGCGCGCGCGATCCAGGTCGGCGCCGGTGATCTTACCGCTCCGCACCAGACGGGCGCCCAGCGGCTGGGGATCGCTCCCGACGGCCGCCGCGACGACGCCGCCCCGCTCGAAGCACACGGTGCCGGCGGTCTGCCTGAGCTCGGAGGTGACCCGCAGCACGCCGCTCTTCCGGCCGAGGTCGAGCAGCTGGAAGACGTCCTGGATGTGCAGATCCTTGAGCGGTCCCTCGAGCGCCACGGCTCAGCCCACCGACGCGGCGAAGATGTGCTGGAGGTCGCGCGCGGACCGCGCCCGCGTGCGCGCCTGCGCGGCATACGGCCCCGCGGGATCGAGCTGCACCACGCGCTCCCAGGCCTGCACGGCCTGGTCGAACTGCCGCTGCCGGGCCAGGGCGGCGCCCTCGTAGTAGAGGGCCCCGGCGTGCGCGGGGTCGAACCGAAGCACCCGCTCGAACGCCTCGAGGGCCTGCGCCGTGCGGCCG
>DATJIR010000211.1:0-2989 GCA_035493135.1 Verrucomicrobiia bacterium | reverse complement strand
GCCGCCGCTCGATCGTAGCGGCGCAGCACACGGCGGCCGGACACTTGGCCGCCGTGGCTCGGCGGAGGAGGTCACGCGGTCATCGCCGTCCATCGCCTGAAGGTGGGCGACGGCATGCCGGGCCCCATCACGAAGACCCTCCAGCGGCTGTTCTTCGTCGCCGCGCGCGGGGACGATCCCGCATTCGCCGGATCGCTCACCCCCGTCTACGGCGCGCGCACCTGACGCCGCGGACGGCCGCCGCCGGCGCCTCCAGCGTCCGATATTGAAGAGGGCTTTTTCGTGTCGTCGCGCCGCCGACCATCAAACACGACAGCACGCGAGCCCGCGATGCGCGAAAAAGGCGCGTTGAACGAAGCCGCCCGCCGACGGGTGCCGCGGCCCGCCCGCTATGGGGAATGATCGATCGAGATGCGCGGGGAGAGCGCGGCAGTCTAGAGCGAGATGGGCGACAGTGAGCGGCATGTGTGGAGCCCGGAGCCGAGCGGGGTAGCGATGAAGTGGGCCAGCACGAGGCGGCGGGTTCTCGCGAGTGCGTGGAGACAGAGTGCGGGCGTGTCCGGGGAAGCCACGAGGGCCGAGCGCGAGCCGAGGGCTGTCATGGGCTCCGGGCGCGACGAGGGGGACCGGCGAGCCCGGTCAGCGCGGGCAGCGTTTCGACGACGAGCAGATGTCCGACTCCACAGCGCGGGCACTGGGTGACATCCTTGCCGGTCAGTCGGAGCAGCAGCGCGTCCCACCGTTCTGGCTGTCGCGGGGCGCGCGATGGGGGAGCGCCCCCCGCCGGGGGAAGCCACTGCCGGACCAGGAGGAGTTTTTGGGGGCGCACCGGGTTGGCGAGGAAGCCGTAGTGGCGGATCCGGACGAAGCGGCGCGGCAAGACGTGGAGCAGAAAGCGGCGGAGGAAGGTCGGGGCATCGAGCGTGGCGAGTCGGGGGGCGTTACCGTGGGCGCGGTCCTTCCAGCGGAAGGTGACCTGGCCGTCCTGCACATCGACGAGCCGCTCGTTGGAGAGAGCGATGCGATAGGCATAGCGGCCGAGGTAGGCGAGGACCTGCTCGGCGCCAGCGAACGGCGGTTTGCTGTACACGACCCACTTCTTCCGCGCGGCCTGCTTGAGCGGCTGACGGGGGACCTCGTCCCGTCCCCCGCGGAGCTTCCCGTGGTCGAGGGCCTGCTCGAACAGGCTGAGCAGCTTGCCGCGGAAGACCTGTGACAGCACCCGCACGGGGAGGAAGAAGTCCCGGCGGGCCGGGACCCAGCGGGGGGCCGCGAGGGCGAGGCCCCCGCCGGGGACGATGCAGTGGATGTGCGGATGGTAGAGCAGGAGCTGGGTCCAGGTGTGCAGGACCGCGGTGAACCCGATCGTCGCGCCCAACCGTCGACGGGCCACGTCTTCGAGCGTCTTGGCCGCGGCCACAAACAGCAGCGAGTACGCCACCGACGGCGCGGTGAGGAAGAGGGCGTGCAACTCGGTCGGCACGGTGAAGACGACGTGAAAATACTGCACGGGGAGCAGATCGCGCTGCTGGGCCTCGACCCAGCGCGCTTCGTCCAGCCCCTGGCACTTGGGGCAGTGCCGATTGCGACAGGAGTTGTAGGAGAGCTCCTCATGCCCGCAGGCCTCACACTGCCGGCGGTGGCCGCCGAGCGTTGCCGTGCGGCACTGGGCGATGGCGTTCAGGACACGCCGCTGCCCGAGGGACAGGCCGTCGAGGTCGTCCGCGTGCGCGCGCACGATGTCGGCCAGTTCCCAGCGGCCGGGGCGGGCCGGCTGGGCGTTCACGGCGAGCGCTAGCTCGTGACGGGGGGCAGGGTGGGCAGATCCGGCAGGCGATCCAACGGGCTCGGGGTGCCCTGCAACTGGGTGTCGGCGACCTGGGTGTAGAGCTGCGTGGTGCGCAGGCTGCGGTGGCCGAGGAGCAACTGGATCACGCGCAGGTTGGTACCGCCCTCCAGCAGATGCGTGGCATAGGCGTGCCGAAGCGAATAGGGGTAGACGTGCTTGCGGATGTGGGCGCGCGTCTTGGCGCGCATGAAGATCCGGTTGATGCTGCGCGGGGAGAGCGGCCCGCCCCCGGCCCGGCTGGGAAAGAGCACGGTGTCAGGGTGGACCGCCTTCGCGTACCCCTGCAGGACCGTGCGCAGATACGGCGAGAGCATGACGTAGCGGTCCTTGCGGCCCTTGCCTTGCTCGATCCGAATCATTCTGCGCTGGGGATCGATGTCGCTGACGCGCAGGTGGGCCACTTCCGAGACGCGCAGGCCGCCCGCGTACATCGTCATGAGCAGGGCCCGGTGTTTGAGGTTGCCGGTGGCCTTGAAGAGGGCGGTCACCTCCTGAGGGCTGAGGATCTCGGGCAGCTTGCGGGCCGTCTTCTGGTAGGGGATGTGACGGACATCCCAGTCCCGCTTGAGCACCTCGCGGTAGAAGAACCGGAGCGCACAGACGACCTGGTTGAAATAGCTCCACGCGACGTGGCGGTCCCGGGTCAGGTGCAGCTGGTACGCGCGGATGTGCTCCAGCGTGAGTTGATCCGGGGGCCGCATGAAGTGGCGGACGAAGTGGTGGACGCCGCGCACATAGCACTCGCGGGTGTTTGTGCTGTACCCCCGGAGGCGGAGCTCCTCGTCCATGCGATCGCGGAACTGGCCCATGACGTCCTCCTTTCGGAATGGGAGAGACACCAGCCAACGGACGGACGCCATGGAGTGTACGGAGCAATCCTGCGGGAGACACGAACGAGACGATGGGATGGAAACGGCTGCCTACGAGGACGGGCGCGACTCAGGTCTCCTCACCGCCAAGCGGTCTGTCCCTACGCCCTCCACCGCGAAGCGGTTTCGTTCAATGGCAGGTTACGTCACGTAGACAGAGCCCCAGGACGGGCCACCACCGCCGGAGGTCGTTCACGTTGGCTTGTACGAAGCGGCTGGCCGTGTCAAGTCGTGGTGTGCCTCCCTGTGTCGAGGTTTCGGGTTTAACACT
>DATJIR010000210.1:0-17956 GCA_035493135.1 Verrucomicrobiia bacterium | reverse complement strand
CTGTTCACGAGCGCGGTCACGACGCCGATCGAGAGGCCGCCCGCGCCGCGCTCGAGATCGGCGCGGGGGTCGGTTCGCGCGGGCTGGAGCCATCGGTCCCGGCCGTCGGGCCCGGCGATGATCGACAGCAGCAGCGCCGCGTCCTCCACCGACCGGGTGAGCGGGCCGGGCGCGTCCATGGACCACGCCACCGGCACACAGCCCGCGCGCGGGACCAGGCCCCAGGTGGGACGCAGCCCGACGGCCCCGCACCACGAGGCCGGGCTCCGCACCGAGCCGCCGGTATCCTCGCCGAGGGTGGCCGCGGCCAGCGCCGCCGCGGCCGCGATGCCCGAGCCCGACGACGAGCCGCCCGTCTCGCGGGTCTGGTCCCATGGGTTGCGGGGCTGGCCGAACGGGTAGGTGAGCGTGCCGCCGAGCGCGAACTCGGTGAGGTTCAGCTTGCCGAGCAGGATGCCGCCGGCCGCACGCAGCCGCGCCACCACGGTGGCGTCCTCTGCGGGCACGCGGTCGGCGTGCAGGCGCGAGCCCGACGTGGTGCGCACCCCCGCGGTGTCGAACTGGTCCTTCACCGCGAACGGCACCCCGTGGAGCGGGCCCACCGGAGCGCCGTGGCCGAGCGCCTGCTCCGCGGCGCGGGCCTCGTCGAGCGCGCGCTCGCGGCAGACCGTGACGTACGCGCGCAGCGTGCCGTCCCACCGGTCGATGCGCGCGAGATACGCCTGCACGACCTCCACCGGCGAGACGGTGCGGGCCCGGATCAGCCCGGCCAGATCGGTCGCGGTGCGGTAGGCGAGATCGGCGGTCATCGAGGAGCGGGCCCCGGATCGGGAGGCGCCGCGGGCGCGGGCTCGGCGGCGGCCAGGTCGATCGCGGCCAGGGCGCCCAGCACGTCGACGAAGGCGTTCAGGCGATGGGTGACCTCCGCGAGATCGCCGTCGTGGAGCGGCAGGCCCGCCGCGGCGGCGAGGGCCTGCACCTGGTCGGGAGTGAGCTCGGTCATGCGGGGCGATCCTACCGGGCGCGCCCCGCGCGGGCAATCGCCAATCCGGCGCGGGCCCCGACGCCGCGCCGGTCCGGGCGCCCGCCAGGCTGGCAGATCCTCGCGATTCCGCATACTATCGGGCCCATGAGCCTCGACCCCTCTCGCACGCGCGCCCTGGTGCAGCGGGCCTGGGACGACGACATCGTCCCGGCCCTCACCGAGTACATCCGGATCCCGGCCAAGTCGCCCATGTTCGACGCCAAGTGGGCCGAGCACGGCCACATCGACCGGGCGGTGACGTTCATCACCGACTGGGCCCGCCGGCGCAAGATCGAGGGGCTCACCATCGACGTCGTCCGCCTCGAGGGGCGCACGCCGGTGATCCTGATGGAGGTGCCCGGCCGGGGCGGCGAGACGGTGCTGCTGTACGGCCACTGCGACAAGCAGCCGGAGATGGTGGGCTGGGCGGCGGACGGCGGGCCCTGGACGCCGGTGCGCCGCGGCGATCGGCTCTTCGGCCGCGGCGCCGGCGACGACGGGTACGCCTCGTTCGCGGCGCTCACCGCGATCGAGACGCTGCAGGCCCAGGGGATCCCGCACGCCCGCTGCGTGGTGCTGATCGAGGCGTCGGAGGAGAGCGGCAGCCCCGATCTCCCGGCCTATGTGGAGAAGCTCGCGGAGCGCCTCCGGCCCGACCTGGTCATCTGCCTCGACTCGGGCTGCGGCGACTACGACCACCTCTGGGCCACCACCTCGCTGCGCGGCGTGCTGAGCGGGACCCTGACCGTGGAGGTGCTGACCGAGGGCGTCCACTCCGGCGCGGCGAGCGGGATCGTGCCCTCGAGCTTCCGCATCCTGCGCCAGGTGCTCGACCGCGTCGAGGATCATCGCACCGGCAAGATCCTGATCTCCGAGTGCCACGTCGAGGTCCCGCCCGGCCGCCTGGCCGAGGTGCGCGCGGTCGCGGGCGTCATCGGGGGCAGGATCCCGAAGGTCTTCCCGCTCGTGGCCGGCATGCGCCCCGTGACCGAGGACCCGGTGGAGGCCCTGCTCAACAACACGTGGCGCCCGGCGCTCGCGGTGACCGGCGTGGACGGCATGCCGGCGCTGGCCGACGCGGGCAACGTGCTGCGCCCCAAGACCTCCCTGAAGCTCTCGCTGCGCCTGCCGCCGACCGCGGACGCGGCCCGGGCCAGCCGCCGCCTGAAGGAAGTGCTCGAGGCCGAGCCGCCCTACGGGGCCCGCGTCACCTACGCCGCCGGCGAGCGGCCGGGCGGCGGGTGGAACGCCCCGGTGATGGCGGACTGGCTCCGCGACTCGGTCGGCCGCGCCTCGACCGCGCAGTTCGGCGCGCCCGCGATGTTCGACGGCCTCGGCGGCTCGATCCCGTTCATGAGCATGCTGGGCGAGCGATTCCCGCGGGCCCAGTTCCTGGTCACCGGAGTGATGGGACCCGGCTCGAACGCGCACGGGCCGAACGAGTTCATCGATCTGCCGACCGGGGTGAAGGTGACCGCCTGCGTGGCGCAGGTGCTCGCCGACCACGGCGCGGGCCCGGCGCGCTGATCCCGGACCCCGCCGGCCGAGGGGCGGCGAGCGGCACCCGTCCCGGCGTCGTCCTCACCGTCCTCACCGGGCTCAACGGTCTCAACTACCTCGACCGCTACGTCGCGGCCGCGACGCTACCGCTCATCCTCGCCGGGCTCGCCATCTCGGACACCGCCGGCGGCCTGCTCCAGTCGGCGTTCATCGTGACCTACTCGCTGGCGTGCCCGGTCGCGGGCTGGCTCGGCGACCGCCAGCCGCGCATGCGCTTGGCCGCGGTCGGCGTGTTCGTGTGGAGCGTGGCGACGGTGGCCTCGGGCCTGGCGCCGACCTACGCGCTCCTGCTGCTCGCGCGGGCGGTGATCGGGGTCGGGGAGGCGAGCTACGCGGTCGTCACCCCGTCGCTCCTCTCCGACTGCTATCCGCCCGATCGGCGCTCGCGGGTCCTCGGCATCTTCTACGCCGCCATCCCGGTGGGGACCGCGCTCGGCTACGTGGTCGGCGGGCTGGTCGGGGAGGCCTTCGGCTGGCGCGCCGCCTTCCTGGTGGCGGGGGCCCCCGGCGCGGTGCTGGCGGTCTTTCTCCTCCTGCTCTCTGAGCCGGCGCGCGGCGCCCTCGATCCGGTCGGCGCGGGCGCGGCGACCCCGCTCGGGCTCGGGGCGTCGCTCCGCGCGCTCGCGGCGCGGCGGAGCTACCTGGTCAACACCGGCGCCCAGGTGATCTACACGTTCGCGATGGGCGGCCTGGCGACCTGGATGCCGACCTACTTCGTGCGCGAGCGCGGGATTCCGCTGGGGACCGCGGCCACCACCTTCGGGCTGATCCTGGTGGTGGCGGGCTTCGGCGGCACCCTGGCCGGAGGCCGGCTGAGCGACGCCTTCGCCCGGCGCCACCGGGCGGCCCACTTCACTCTCTCCGGCGCGACGCTCGTCCTGTCGATCGCGTTCACCCTGCCCGCGGTCCTGGCCCCGTCGCCCGCGGTGTTCTGGCCGGCCATGTTCGTGACCCTGTTCCTGCTCTTCATGAACATCGGCCCGCTCAACGCGGCGATGGCCAACGTGCTGCCCGCCGATCTCCGGGCCCGCGGCTTCGCGGTGACCACCATGGTGATGCATCTCCTGGGCGACGCCGCGTCGCCCTCGCTGATCGGGATGGCCTCCGACCGGATCGGGTTGACCGCGCCGGTGCTGGTCACCGGGTGCCTGCTGGCGGCCGCCGGGCTCGTCCTGCTCCTGGGGCGGCGCTCGCTCGCGGTCGATCTCGAGAGGATCGAGCCCGCGCGGGCTTGAGCCCGGCCGATGGTAGTATTCCCGTGATCGCCGTCGAGGCGGCGCGCGGAGAGAGGACACGACATGGGAGCGCTGGACGGCAGGGTGGCGCTGGTGACCGGGGCCGGGCGGCTCCGGGGCATCGGGCGCGCCACCGCGATGGCCCTGGCCGAGCTGGGGGCCGACGTGGTGGTCACCGGGACGGGGCGCGATCGCTCGACCTACCCGGAGGACGAGAAGAAGGCCGGGTGGCGCGACGTCGAGAGCACCGCGGAGCAGATCCGCGCGACCGGCCGGCGTGCCATGACCTGGACCGGTGACGTGAGCCAGGCCGGGCCGGTGGGGCGTCTCGTCGACCAGGTCATGACGACCTTCGGCCGCCTCGACGTGCTCGTGAACAACGCGGCCTACCCGCGGGGCAACGACCGCGTGCCGCTGCCCGACCTCGACGAGGCGATCTGGCGGAAGGTGCTCGACATCAAGCTGACCGGCGCCTTCCTCCTGTGCAAGCAGGTCGTGCCGATCATGATCCGGCAGAAGTGGGGCCGCATCGTCAACCTGTCTTCCATCGCGGGCAAGCGCGGCAGCCCCAACACCGCTGCGTACAACGCGGCGAACTTCGGCATCCAGGGGCTCACCCAGTCGCTCGCGATGGAGGTGGCCCGCCACGGGGTCACCGTCAACGCGGTGTGCCCGGGCACCATCGATACCGCCCGCATGGACGTGCTCGGCCGCAGCGAGGGCTGGCAGCGGCAGCTCGAGCGCATCCCGATGGGCCGCGCCGCCACCGACGAGGAGGTGGCCGGGCTGATCGGGTTCCTCTGCTCCCCGGCCGCCGCGTTCATGACCGGCCAGTCGGTCAACATCGACGGCGGCGTGGTCATGTGGTGAGGGCGCCCGTCGCGATGCGGGAGTGCTGCGAGATCCGTCCCGACGTGCCGGCGCGCCAGCGCCGGGTGTTGCAGATCGTGCTCGCGGTCAACGCGGCCATGTTCCTGGTCGAGCTCGGCGCCGGGATCCGCGGCCACTCCACGTCGCTGGTGGCGGACTCGGTCGACATGCTGGGCGACGCCATCGTCTACGGCGCGAGCCTGTCGGTGCTCGCGCGCGGTGCCCTCTGGCAGGCGCGGGTCGCGCTCGGCAAGGGTCTGCTCATGGCCGCCTTCGGGGCGGGGGTGCTGCTGGAAGTGGTGATGAAGCTCCAGCGCGGGTTGTTGCCCGCCGCAGAGGTCATGGGCGGGGTCGGCCTCCTCGCGCTGGCCGCCAACGCGGCCTGCCTGGCGCTGCTGTGGCAGCGTCGGGGGGACGATCTCAACATGCGCTCGGCCTACATCTGCTCGCTCAACGACGTGGCCGGCAATGCCGGCGTGCTGCTCGCAAGCGCGGGCGTGGCGCTCCTGAGGTCGCCCTGGCCCGACATCGCGGTGGGTCTCGTGATCGCCGGGATGTTCGGCGCCTCGGCCATCGGGGTGATCGGGAAAGCGCGGCAACAGCTCGGATGAGCGCGGCCCGGATCCTGATCGTCGACGACGAGCCGGACATGCTCGAGAACTGCTCGCGCATCCTGTCCCGGCAGGGCCACGCGTGCCTGACCGCCGAGAACGGCCGCGCCGCGCTCGCCATCCTCGAGCGGGAGCGCCCGGACCTCCTGCTGACCGATCTCAAGATGCCCGAGATGGACGGCATGGCGCTGCTGCAGCACGCCCACGAGGTGGACCCCGCGCTG
Organism: Verrucomicrobiia bacterium; assembly: GCA_035493135.1. Taxonomy (GTDB): domain Bacteria; phylum Methylomirabilota; class Methylomirabilia; order Rokubacteriales; family CSP1-6; genus CAMLFJ01. Next base: position 12,432 of record DATJIR010000210.1, on the reverse strand, counting down.
CCGGTGATCGTGATCACCGGATTCGCGTCCATCGAGTCGGCGGTCGTCGCGGTCCGGGTGGGGGCGTTCGACTACCTGCCGAAGAGCTTCTCGGTGGACCAGCTGCGGGTCGCGGTCGAGCGGGCGCTGCGCCACCGCGGGCTCCAGATCGAGAACCGCAACCTCCGCCAGCAGCTGCAGCAGACTCTCGGGCTCGAGAACGTGGTGGGCCGCAGCCCGGCCATGACCCAGGTGTTCGAGCTGGTGAAGAAGGCGGCCCGGTCCGAGGCCAACATCCTGGTGCTGGGCGAGTCGGGGACCGGCAAGGAGCTGATCGCGCGCGCGATCCACGCCAACAGCCCGCGCGCGAGCGGGCCCTTCGTGCCCGTGGACTGCGCCTCGCTGCCGGAGCAGCTGCTGGAGTCGGAGCTGTTCGGCCACGAGAAGGGCGCCTTCACCGGAGCGGTGCGCACCAAGACCGGGCTCGTGGAGGCGGCCCACCGCGGCACGCTCTTCCTCGACGAGATCGGCGATCTGCCCGCCTCGCTCCAGGTCAAGCTGCTGCGCGCCCTGCAGGAGCGCCAGATCCGCCGGGTGGGCGGGACCGGGCTGGTCGACGTGGACGTGCGCGTGGTCTCGGCCACCAACCGGAACCTGGCCGAGGCCATCGCCAAGGGGCAGTTCCGCGAGGAGCTCTACTACCGCATCAACGTGATCGCGATCCGCCTGCCCGCGCTGCGCGAGCGGGCGGGCGATGTCCGCCTGCTCGCCCACACCTTCCTCAAGCGCTACGGGCAGGAGCGGGTGACGGGCCTCGACGAGGCGGCGGCGGAGGCGCTCGACCGCTACCCGTGGCCGGGCAACGTGCGGGAGCTCCAGAACGTGATCGAGCGGGCCTGCGCGCTGGCCGACGGGCCGAAGATCACGGTGAAGGACCTGCCCGAGCACGTGCTCCACGCGGGCGCGCGCCCGGCCGTCCCGGAGGCGGGCGGCCCCGGCGCCGGGCCGTCCGCGGAGCTCGGGACCGGGGCCGATCTCACGCTCAAGGCGGCCAAGGAGCAGTGGCTGCAGGTGCTCGAGGTCTCGTATCTCCGCGACCTGCTGGCGCGTCACGACGGCAACGTCTCCTCGGCGGCCAAGGCCGCCGGCATCGACCGCAAGACCTTCCACCGGCTGATCAACAAGTACGACCTGCGGGCCTGATCCGCCACCCGGGCGGGGCCGCTCGACCGTGGCGGCCGTGACCCAGCGGGGAGGCATCGCCTCACGGGCCCCCGGCCGACTCGTCCCTCAAGTTCTCGTTTTGGCAGGCTTTCAGTCGTGGCACCTCGGTTGCAGTCTTGCCCGCCCGAGGAGGACACGATGAAAGCCAACAAGATCCTGGTTCCGCTCGACGGCTCTGAACTGGCGGAGGCCGCCATCGCCGACGCGCTCGACGCGGCGAATCGCGACTCCGCGTCCCTCATGCTGGTGCGGGCCACCGAGGCCCGGGTGCTGCCCGGGGTCGACCCGATCAACGCGCAGATCGAGGCGGTCGACGACGCGGAGGACTATCTGGCCGGCGTCAAGGCCAATCTCGAGAAGCGCGGCTTCCGCAACGTCGAGACTCACGTCTGGTACGGGCCGGCGGCGCCCGCCATCATCGAGGCCGCCCGCGTCTACAAGGTCGACCTCATCGTCATGTCCACTCATGGGCGGACCGGATTCGGTCGGCTCGTCTGGGGGAGCGTGGCCGAGTCGGTCCTTCGCGGCACCACGGTGCCGATCCTGCTGCTCCGTCCATCCGAGGCTCCCGTGGAGCTCCCGGCCACGCCCAGCCAGCCCAAGGAGGTTCTCAGATGAGCCGGATCCGACGTGTCCTGCACCCCACCGACTTCTCCCGGGCGTCGACGGCCGCGTTCAAGCGCGCGGTGGAGATGGCCAAGGGCAACCGCGCCGAGCTGCTGCTGGTGCACGTGATGGTGCCGGCGGTGCCTCTCATGGGGGACGGGTACGTGTCGCCCAAGGTCTACGAGGACCTCGAAGCGGCGGCCCGCTCCGCCGCGCAGAAGCAGCTTCGCAAGCTGGTCGACCGAGCCAAGCAGGCGGGGGCGCGGGTCAAGGGGCTCCTGCTCGAGGGCGTGGCCCACGAGCGCATCGCCCAGGCGGCCCGGGCCCGGAAGGCGGATCTCGTCGTGATCGGCACGCACGGCCGGACCGGCTTCGCCAAGCTGTTCCTCGGTAGCGTGGCGAGCCGCGTGCTCGCCGTGTCGCCCTGCCCGGTGCTCACGGTCAGGGGAAAGTAGCCGCGTGGAAGCCGCCCTCACCTCCTACCTCGCCGCGGTCTTCGCGGGGCCGGTGGAAGTGCTGGGCCTCCGGCCCCTCGGCGGGCCGGACGCGAGCGGCAAGGATCCGAAGGGCTTCGGCTACGGGGTGCCCTTCGAAGTCGAGTGCGTCGTCGGCGGGACGGTGCGCAGCCTCGTGGTCGCCCGCACCCGGGTGGCGCAGGGTTTCGGGCACGACTACCCGGCGGACCGCGCGTGGCAGGCGCTCTACGGGCACGTGGCCTACAACAGCTTCCCCGGTCACGTGCGGAGCCTCGACGTGGGCTTCGCGCGGCCGTCGGGCGCGCTCGTCTCGGCGGGGGACGCCACCGAGTTCTTCCAGCTCGTCGAGAAGGCGGAGGGCAAGCTCTACTGGCTCGACCTCGACCGGCTGCTGACCGCACCGCTCCGGGGCCTCGACACGGCCCGGGCCCGGGAGCTCGGCTGCTTCCTCGCCCGCGCGCACGCGGTCAAGCGGGACGAGCCCACGCTCTACGAGCGCCGCATCCGCGAGCTGGTCGGGCACGGCGAGTGCCTGATGGGCATCCTCGACAGCTACCCGCATCCCTACCCTCCGCTCCTGCCGCACGTCTGCGAGGCGCTCGAGCACGACGCGATCTCCTGGCGCTGGCGGCTCCGCGGGCGCAACCACCGGCTGGCCCAGGTGCACGGCGATTTCCATCCCTGGAACCTCCTGTTCCGCGAGGGGACCGACTTCTCGGCGCTCGACCGGAGCCGGGGGGAGTGGGGGGAGCCGGCCGACGACGTGAGCGCGCTCGGCATCAACTACCTGTTCTTCGGCCTCCGGAAGGCGGCGGCGGACGGACGGCGCGGCGTGGCGGAGCCGTTCGTCTCCCTGTTCCGCTCCTTCCTCGGCGCCTATCTCGAGGAGACCCGCGACGAGGAGCTCTGGGACGTCATCCCGCCGTTCCTCGCGTTCCGCGCACTCGTAATTGGCCACCCCCGCTGGTATCCCCACCTCGACCCCTGGACCCGGGCCGCGCTGCTCGGCTTCGGCCGCGCCCTCATGGCGGGCGGCCCGCTCGTGCCCGGCCGGCTGCTTGAGCTGCTCGAGAGCGACACATGAGCTGGGCGATCTGGATCACCGGCCCCCCGGGGAGCGGCAAGTCGGCCATCGCGCGGGCCACCACGGCCCGGCTCGAGGAGCAGGGCCAGCCGGTCAAGCGGCTCGAGCTCGACGAGATCCGGCAGCACATCACGCCCGCGCCCTCCTACACGGATCGCGAGCGCGAGATCGTCTACCGCGCGCTCGGCTACATGGCGGTCGCGCTGGTGGAGGCCGATACGCCGGTCCTCGTCGACGCCACTGCCCACCGCCGTGCCTGGCGTGACCTGGTGCGCGCCGCGGTCCCGCGCTTCGCCGAGGTGCAGCTCGTCTGCCCGCTCGACGTCTGTCGGGAGCGGGAGCGGACCCGGGCGCCCGGCCACGCGCCGCGCGACATCTACCGGCAGGCGGGGCGGCCGGGCGCCACCGTGCCGGGCGTGGACGTTGCCTACGAGCCGGCGCTGGCCCCGGAGCTGCTGATCGACACGAGCCAGCAGAGCGTGGACGAGGCGGCCGGGCGTGTCGCCCGGCTGTCCGCCGAGCTGGCGCGGGCCGCCGGGACCGAGGCGGCGGCCGAGAAGGAGGCCGGCTGGGCCATCTGGATCACCGGGCGCCCGGGCAGTGGCAAGAGCACGCTCGCCCACCGGGTGACGCAGGCCCTGCGCGAGCGGGGTACCCGCGTGCGTCTCCTCGACCTGGCTCCGGTGCAGCGGTTCCTCCTGGACGGTCGGCCGGGCGACGAGGCCGAGCAGGACCTGGTCCACCGCGTGCTGGCCTATACCGCGAAGCTGCTCACCGAGGCCGGCGTCTCGGTCGTGGTGGACGCGACCGCGGGGCGCCGCGCCTGGCGCGAGGCGGCCCGCGAGCTGATCCCGTGCTTCGCCGAGGTGCAGCTGCTCTGCCCGACCGAGATCTGCCTCGAGCGGGAGCGCGCGGTGCGCTGGGGCCTGACGTTCGAGGCGCCCGCGCCTCCGGCTGCGCCCCGGCCGGACATCGCGCTCGACTACGAAGAATCCATGCGCCCCGATCTGTCGATCCGGACCGACGTCTGCGATCCACACGCCGCGGCCGAGCTGGTGCTGTTCGTCATCCAGCGGCTGGCCGGGAGCCTGTCGCGGGCGGCCGCGTCATGAAGCCCGATGGGACCGGAGTCAGGCGGGTGCTGGTCGTGGACGACGAGAGCGACTTCCTGGCCACCTACGAGCGGCTGCTCCGTCGCCAGGGATTCCAGGTGATCGTGGCCACGACCCGGGCCGACGGCGTGGCCGCGGTGGTGCGCGAGCGTCCCGACCTGGTCATCTCGGATCTGCGCCTGCCGGACGGCAGCGGCCTCGACGTGGTGCGGGCGGCCCGGAGCATGCCCGCGCCTCCCTCGGTCATCGTGGTGACCGGCTACCCGTCGGCCGAGACGCGCCAGGCCGCTCTCGCGGCCGGCGCGACCACATTCCTGGCCAAGCCGTTTGCCGCGGCGGGGTTGCTGGCGGCCGTCCGCTCGAGCTTCCGTGACGGGGACAATTCGGAGACCGCGACATGATCGAGCCAATCCGGGATCACTGGATCATCGTGCTGGGTGTGGTCGTCCTGGTGGGCGCGCTGGTGGTGTGGTGGAAGAACCGGCGCTGAGCGCCAAGGAGGGTGTCATGCAGGTGAGAGAGCTGATGAGCCGGCAGGTGGTGACGATCGGCACCGGAGACTCGTGCCTGGAGGCGGTGACGCGGATGCAGCGGTCCCGGGTGCGGCATCTGCCCGTGGTGAGCCGCGAGGGGCTGCTGGTGGGGATCGTGACGGACCGCGACCTGCGCCATCACCTCTTCACGCCGCGCCTCTTCGAGGCGCTCGGCTCGACGCCGGTCGACGTGCTGCTGGACGGGACCCACGTGGCCGAGATCATGTCCACCGACGTGATCACGGTCGCGCCGGACGAGACCCTCACCGAGGCGGCGTGGACGATGCGCAAGCACCGGGTGGGCTCGCTCCCCGTGATGGACCACGGCCGCGTGGTCGGGATCATCACGGAGGCCGACGTCCTTCGCCACATCGTCCGGGCGGACGCGAGCCGGACGCCCGCGTGCGCGGAGATCATCGTCTCGTTTCCGTGAGCGGGCGCGCTCGGCGCCACCGGGCCTGCCGGCTGGCCGTCCTGGTCTGGCTGCTCACCGGATGCGCGACCGCGTACCGGTCGGGCGAGGTCGCCCTGGAGGAAGGCCGCTACGAGGACGCCTCCGCGAAGTTCGGCGAGGCCCTCGCCGGTCATCCGGACCGGCCCGAGGCCCTGTTCGGCCTCGGGCTCGCCCAGTACCGCCTGGGCTCGTTCGACGCCGCGGTCGCCTCGCTCGGGCGCGCGGTGCTCGTGTCCCCGGATCGCGCCGATGTGCGGCTGTACCTCGCGCTCGGCTACCTGGCTCTGGGAAGCCAGGACCTGGCCGCGGGACAGCTCGCGGTCCTGCTGGAGCAGGACATCCACCCGCGGATCGCCGCGCAGGCGAGGCGGGCGCTGGGGCTCCTGCGGGGCGAGGCGCTCTCGGCCGAGATCCGCGACTTCGTCCGCCAGAGCCTCGACGACGAGGCCCGGTGGTACCAGGACGTCCAGGAAGCCCGCCTCGCGCCGCACCTGTACTTCGGGCCCGCGTGGTTCGTCCGCGATCCGGCCGGCTGGAGTCCTCTCGGGTGGTATCCTTACGGCTTTCCCGGTCCCTAGCGTCGGCCGGACGCCGGGCGGCGCCCCGGCTCGGGCGCCGGCCGGCGGATGAGCAGCAGATCGGTCACGCCGCTCTCGGTCTTGCGCTCGCGCACGTCGGTGAAGCGCGCGAACATGTCGAGCATCCGGGCGTTGCTCGCGAGCACGTAGGCGCGGAAGGTCCGGATGCCGCGGGCCTCCGCCGCCGCCAGCAGGGCGTCGAGCATGATGGTGCCGAGCCCGCGATTCTGCCACTCGTCCTGGATCACGAAGGCGACCTCGGCGGTGTCCGGCCGGTCCGTGGGCTCGTAGCGGGCCACGCCGATCAGCGTCTCCGCGTCGCCGTGCTCGGCCAGCAGCGCGAGCCGGGTCTGGTAGTCCACGTTGGCGAGCAGGTGAGCCCAGTCGGGAGGCAGACGTCGCATGACGCTGAAGAAGCGCTGGTAGGCGGTGTGCCGGCTCAGGCGATCGTAGAACGCGATCAGGCGGTCCTGGTCCTCCGGACGGATCGGCCGCAGGCGGATGTGCGTGCCGTCCCGCAGGACCACCTCGCGCTCGAGCTCCTTCGGGTAGGCGGCCATCGGCGCCGCCATTGTAGCGGGTCCGGCCGATGAGCGATACGACGGCGGGCGCCGAGGCCGGCCTCGACACCGCGGAGGCGCAGCGCCGGCTCCGGGCGCTCGGCCTCAACCGGATCGCCGACCACCGCGAGACGCCGTTGTGGCAGCTGGCGCTCGCGCAGTTCCGGAGCCTCGTGGTGCTCCTGCTGCTGGCCGGGGCCGCCATCGCCGCCGCGCTCGGCGAGTGGGCCGAGGCGATCGCGATCCTGGCCGCCCTGCTGCTGAACGCCGCGATCGGCTTCCTCTCCGAGTGGCGCGCCCGCGTGTCGCTGGCGCGGCTGCGCGCGCTCGCGGTTCCCCACGCCATCGTCCGTCGCGACGGGCAGCTCGCGCGGATCGCCGCCGAGCAGCTGGTGCCGGGCGACGTCGTCGTGCTGGAGGCCGGCGCGGCAGTCCCGGCCGACGCGCGCCTGTTGCGAAGCGCGGCCCTGCAGGTCGACGAGTCGGCGCTCACCGGCGAGAGTGCCGCGGTATGGAAGGACGCCGACGCCCGGCCCGCCGCCGACGGCCCGCTCGCGGAGCGGGCGAACGTCGTGCATCTGGGCACCGCGGTGCTCTCCGGGAGCGGGCTCGGCCTCGTCACCGCCACCGGCCCCGCGACCGAGCTGGGGCGGATCGGGCAGCTCGTGGCCTCGACCGGCCGCCGGGCCACGCCGCTCGAGCGCCAGGTGGAAGCGCTCGGGCGCCGGTTGATCGTCCTCGCGCTCGGGATCTGCGCGGTGGTGGGCCTCGCCGGCATCCTGCACGGCGAGCCGATCGGGCTCATGCTGGAGACCGCGATCAGCCTCGCGGTGGCCGCGGTGCCCGAGGGGCTGCCCGCGGTCCTGTCTCTGGCCCTCGCGGCCGGCCTCTGGCGGCTCGCTGCCCGCGGCGCGCTGGTGCGACGGCTCGCGGCGGTGGAGACCCTCGGCTCCACCACGGTGATCTGCGCGGACAAGACCGGCACCATGACCGAGAACCAGATGACGGTGACCACGGTGGCGCTGGCCGGGCGCCGCATCCAGGTGGGCGGCGGCGGGCGCTCCACCATCGGCAGCTTCATGGACGGCCACGACGTCCTCGCTCCGCTCGCAGACCCGCACCTGACGCTGCTGCTGGCGGCCGGCGCCCTGTGCAACGACGCCAGCATCCGGCCCGCGATCGACGGGCTGCATCTGCTCGGCGATCCGACCGAGGCGGCGCTGCTGGTGGCCGCCGGCAAGGCCGGGCTCGATCCGGCCGCGCTCGCGCGGGCGTGGCCTCGTCGCCGGGAGATCCCCTTCGATCCCGCCCGGCGCATGATGGTGACCTTCCATCTCATGCCCGGCTCGGCGGCGGCGCGGGCCGGAACGCCGGTGCTCCTCGCCAAGGGCGCTCCCGGGGTGATCCTCGAGCTCGCGAACCGGGTCCACACCGCGGACGGGCCGGTCGCGCTCTCGGAGGCGGCCCGCGCGCACCTGCTCGAGCAGAACCGCGCGCTGGCCGCCGACGGCCTGCGGGTCCTCGCGCTGGCGTGGCGGCCGGTCGAGGCGATCGAGATCGGCACGGCCGACGACCTCGTGTTTCTCGGCTTCGTGGGGCTGGTCGATCCGATCCGGCCCGGCGTCAAGGACGCGATCGCATCCTGCCGCGACGCCGGCATCCGCACCGTGATGCTGACCGGCGACCAGCAGCTCACCGCGGAGACGGTCGGCCGTCAGCTCGGGCTCGAGCCGGAGGCGGTCCGGAGCCGGGTCAGTCCCGAGGGCAAGCTCGACCTGGTCCGCGAGCTGCAGGCGCGGGGCGAGGTGGTGGCCATGACCGGCGACGGCGTCAACGACGCGCCCGCGCTGGTGCGGGCCGACATCGGCGTGGCGATGGGGCGCCACGGCACCGATGTGGCGCGCGAGTCCGCGGACCTGGTGCTGACCGACGACAACTTCGCCACGATCGTCGAGGCGGTGAAGGAGGGGCGCGTCATCCGCGCGAACCTGAGGAAGGTGATCCACTTCCTCTTCTCGTGCAACCTGTCCGAGATCCTGACGATCTTCGTGGCGATCCTGCTCGGCTACCCGAGCCCGCTCCTGCCGCTGCAGATCCTGTGGGTGAACCTGGTCACCGACATCCTGCCCGCGCTGGCCCTGATCCGCGATCCGGCGGATCCGGAGATCATGGACCGGCCGCCGCTCGACCCGGCCGAGGCGCTGATCACCTGGCGCTTCGGCGCCCGCATCCTGGGCGAGGGGGCCCTGCTGGCCGCGGGCGTGCTCGGCACCTACCTCTGGGTGGTGTGCAACGTTGGGCCCGGCGCGCCGGCGGCCACCATGGCCTTCATGGGCCTGGTCCTGATTCATCCGTTCCAGGCCATGAGCTGCCGATCCACCCGGTTGAACTGGTGGCAGCTTCCTCCCAATCCGTGGATCCCGCTCTCCCTCATCGCGCTGCTCGGGCTGCAGTGGATGACGGTGGAGCTCGGGCCGCTCGCGTCCCTGCTCGGGACCGCGTCGCTGACCCGCGCCGACTGGCTCGTGCTCGCGTTCGGGGTCCTGTGGCCAGTGGCGGTGCTGGAGGCGCTCAAGGCCTGGGGCCGCTACACCTCAATGGGTCTCCCGAGCCCCACCCCGGCGCCGCCGCGCGAGGGCTCGCCCACCACAACGCCGCGGAAAGGCTGACCGAGTCCGTTGGCACCGGGGTTGCTCCTCGTGAGGAGCTAGAGGCGGCGCGGGCATTGCCGCCGATCAAGGAGCCCACATGACACAGGAAGTCGGAGCGGTCCGGATCAGCGGAATCGAGCGCGACGCGGTCCTCCGCGCCCGCGTTGGGAAGCTCATGACGGGCGCTGTGGAGCGGATCACGGTGCGGCCGGTCCGGAGTCAGGCCGTGTTCTTCGACGACAACGGGCCGAAGGGCGGGCGGGCCATGCGCTGTGCGCTGACGGTGCGGCTGCCGTACCGGCCGAGCATCCGCGTGGAGCGGAGTGCCGTCACCCCGCGGCTCGCCTTCGACGCGGCCATCGCCGTCCTCGAGCGCCAGCTCGAGCGGTACTACGAGCGGGAGCGGGAGAACAAGCGCCACCCCAAGAAGTACTTCGCAGCCAGCCGCGCGGTGGCCGGCGAGGCGGCGCGTCCGAAGCGGGCCCGCCGCGCGTAGGGGGGCCACCCATGGATCTGAGCGGGCGGGTGGCGGCGCTGGGACGGATCGGGCCGGCCTCCACGCCGGTGGTCACGGTCTATCTGGGCACGCGGTGGGCGGACGAGCATCAGCGCGCCCGCGTCCGGATCTTCCTCAAGAACGAGCTGGCGCAGGCCCGGCGCGCTTCCCATCCGAGGGCCGCCCCGGCGGACCTGGACTGGATCGAAGCGCAGGGCGAGGCCCTGGTCGACCAGGCCACCATGCCCGATGCCGGCGGCGTGGCCCTCTTCGCGTGCGAGGCGCTGGGGCTCCGCGAGATGCTGCCGAGCCGGATCCCGTTCGAGAACGTCTTCGCGGTGGGCGAGACCCCGCTCCTGCGTCCGCTCATGGAGCTCGACGCGAGCGCGCCGACCACGCTGGTCGTGTTCATCGACACCGCGAGCGCGCGGCTGGTCACGCTCACCGCGGCCGGCCCGGGCGAGGAGGTGGCGCTCCGGTCCGACGTGCCGGGCCACCACAGCCGGGGCGGCTGGGCGCAGCTGGCGCAATCACGGTACCGCCGCCACATCCAGGACCACCGGGCGCGGCATTTCGATGCGGTGGTGGAGGCCCTGACCGCGCTGGTGGACGGCCACGGCGTGCGGCGGATCGTGCTCGCCGGCGAGCCGCGCAACGTGGCGGTGTTCCGGCAGGAGCTCCCTCCTCGCCTCGCCGCCTTCATCGTGGGGATCGTGGCCGGAGCCCAGCACGAGGCAATGGGGCGCATCGTCGCGCGGGCGGCCGAGTACCTTCCGCACGTGGAAGGGCAGCGCGAGGCCGAGGGCGTCGACGGCGTCCTGACCGCGGCGGCCAAGCACGGCAAGGCGGCGGCCGGGCTCGACGCCACGCTCGAGGCCGTCAATCGCGGCGCGGTTCATCGGCTCTATCTGCTCAAGGGGTGGAGCGCGCCCGGACGGCGCTGCGATGGCTGCGGGACGCTCCAGCGCAGCTTCGCCTGGGCCTGCCCGGCCTGCGGCGGAGAGGCGGAGACGCTGGAGCTGGGCGAGGCGATGGCCGATCGCGTCGTCGCCGCCGGGGGCAGCGTGGAGACCATCGAGGTCCACCAGCCACTCGCCGCGGCAGGCGGGGTCGCGGCCGAGCTTCGCTACCCGCTGTGAGCCACCCGCTGGCCCACGCCGCGGCGGCCCGATCGTACCGGGCCCTGCTCGAGCCGGTGAGGACCCGGGAGTGGTAGAGGGATCCATGAGCCTCGTGATCGAGGCCATCGGAGGCACCGCGGTCGCCGAGCGGCGGATCGAGGTGGTCGAGCGGAAGGGCATCGGCCACCCCGATACCATCTGCGACTCGGTGGCGGAGGCGGCCGCGGTCGCGCTCGCCCGCATGTACCGGGCCCGCGTCGGGGCCATCGCCCACTACAACATGGACAAGGCGCTGCTGGTGGCCGGCCAGTGCGTCAAGCGCTTCGGCGGGGGCGAGGTGACGCGGCCGATCGAGCTGATCATCGGCGACCGCGCGACCGACGTCCTCGACGGCCGCCCGGTGCCGGTGGAGGAGACCGTCCGCGGAGCGGTGGAGGAGTGGCTGAGCACGTATCTGCCGGGCGTGCGTCCGGGAACGGGCTTCATCACGCGGGTGGCGTTCGCGCCCGGCTCCGAGGAGCTGCGGCGGATCTATCGGGAAGGCGACGTCGACATCGCCTCCAACGACACGTCGGGCGCGTCGGGCTACGCACCGCTGAGCCCGACCGAGGACCTGGTGCTCGCGGTCGAGCGGTTCCTCAACTCGGCCGGATTCAAGGCGACCTTCCCGGACACCGGCCAGGACGTGAAGGTGATGGGCGTTCGCGAGGACGACCGGCTGGCCGTGACGGTGGCCATGCCGCTCGTCTGTCTGCTGACCCGGTCCGAGGCCGCGTACTTCGCGAGGAAGGACGAGATCCTCCACGCCCTCGCGAGCCACTTCGGCTCGACGCCCTTTCAGATCGACTGGCGGCTCAACTGCCTCGACCAGCGCGGGCAGGGAACGGAAGGCGTCTATCTGACGCTCACCGGCACCTCGGCCGAGGACGCGGACTCGGGGCAGGTGGGCCGCGGGAACCGGGCCAACGGGCTCATCGCGTTCTCGCGGCCGACCGGAGGCGAGGCGACCGCCGGCAAGAACCCCGCGGCGCACGCGGGCAAGATCTACAGCGTCCTGAGCCACCGGCTGGCGCGCCTCATCCACGCCCGGTGCCCGGCCATTCGCGAGGTCTACGTGCACCTGGTCGCCCGGATCGGCGAGCCGGTGGATCGGCCCTGGACCGGTGTCCAGGTCCGCCTGCCGGTCGGCGCGGCGGCCGCCGACGTGGACCGGGAGATCCGCGCGGTCGTCGAGACCGAGATGGCCCGTCTCCCCGCCTTCCGGGCCGAGCTGATCAGGGGCGAGCACCCCGTCTGCTGACCCGGTGGCCGTCGGGGTGAGGCTGCCCCACCTGAGGCGGCGATGCTCCGCCGGCCTGGCGCCGCCGGATCCGAGATTTCTTTGTTTTCGGTCGCCTGGGGGAGGGTACGTCGCTTGCTAGCGCATCGGGGTGTCATGCTCACACGACTGGAAGAGCTCCTGGGGACGCGGGGTATCCGGTACGAGGTGATCGAGCATCCGGAGGCCTTCACGGCGCAGGAAGAGGCCGCCCGTGCGCATGTCTCCGGCTGGACGTGG
>DATJIR010000209.1:0-3691 GCA_035493135.1 Verrucomicrobiia bacterium | reverse complement strand
ACGCCTTCGCCCGGCGCGGCCAGCCGGTGCCGCTCAAGCGCACCGCCGACGAGGCGGTGGCGGCCTCGCCGAGCGTGGAGCACGTGATCGTGCACCGGCGGAGCGGGGCGGAGGTGCCCTGGAAGGACGGGCGCGACCTCTGGTGGCACGACCTGGTCGCGGCGGAGTCGACGGAGTGCCCGGCGCTGCCGGTCGAGGCCGACCACCCGTGCCTGATCATCTACACCTCGGGCACCACTGGGCGACCCAAGGGCACCGTGCTCACCCACGGCGGCTTCTCGATCAAGAACGCGCACGACTTCGCCTACCTGTTCGACCTGGGCGAGAGCGACCGGCTCTTCTGGGTCACCGACCTGGGCTGGCTCATGGGCCCGATGCTGATCGGGGGCGCGCTGCTCACCGGCGGCACCGCGGTGCTCTTCGAGGGCACGCCCGACTACCCGAAGCCCGATCGCCTGTGGTCGGTGCTGGGGCGGCATCGGGTGACCGTGCTCGGCATCTCGCCCACCGCGGTGCGCGCGCTCATGCCGCACGGCAGCGAGTGGGTGACCCGTCACGACCTCTCGTCCCTCCGGCTCATGGCCTCGACCGGCGAGCCCTGGAACCCCGAGCCCTATCGCTGGCTCTTCGAGACCGCGGGGAAGGGGCGGCTGCCGATCATCAACTACACCGGAGGGACTGAGATCTCGGGCGGCATCCTTTCCTGCTTCCCGATCGCGCCGATCAAGCCGTGCTCGTTCGCGGGCCCCATTCCCGGCATGGCCGCCGACGTCTACGGCGACGACGGCCGGCCGGTGCGCGGCCAGGTGGGCGAGCTGGTGATCACCCGGCCCTGGCCCGGCATGACCGCGGGCTTCTGGAAGGATCCGGAGCGCTACCTCGAGACCTACTGGTCGCGCTGGCCCGGGGTCTGGGTGCACGGGGACTGGGCGTACGTGGACCCCGACGGCTTCTGGTTCATCCAGGGCCGCTCCGACGACACGCTGAAGATCGCGGGCAAGCGGGTGGGGCCGGCGGAGGTGGAGTCGGTGCTGGTCGGGCATCCGGCGGTGGCGGAGGCGGCCGCGGTCGGCGTGCCGCACGAGATCAAGGGCGAGACCGTGGTGTGCTTCGCGGTGCTGCGCCCCGGGTTCACCCCGTCGGAGCCGCTCCGCGTCGAGCTGGTGGAGGAGGTGGTCCGCTCGATGGGCAAGGCGCTCCGGCCGGAGCGCGTGCTCTTCGCGCGCGAGCTGCCCAAGACCCGCAGCGCCAAGATCATGCGCCGCGTGGTGCGCGCGACCTACCTCGGCCGCGACCCAGGCGATCTCTCCTCGCTCGACAACCCCGGTGGGGTGAAGGCGATCAGCGAGGCCCAGTAGCCGGCGCGGGGCTACGCCCCGAGCCGCGTGGCGAGATCGACGAAGTCCCGCGCCACCACGTCCCAGTCGTCTTCGGGCGCCAGATCGGTCGTCTGCCCCGGCCCGTACTCGAGCGGTCGCGGCACGAAGGCGGTGCGCAGGCCTTCCCCGCGGGCCGCGCGCAGATCGTAGTTGTGGGCCGCGACCATCATGACCTGCTCGGGCCGTAGCCCGAGCAGCGACACCGCGGTGCGATAGACCTCGGGGCGGGGCTTGTAGCAGCGCGCGTTCTCGGCGGTGATCACGCAGTCCGAGGGAAGCCCCGCGAACTTGGCGAGCCGCACCATGCCGGTGAAGCTCGCGTTGGAGAGCGGGCCGATCACGTAGCGCTGCTTGAGGCGCGTCAACCCGGGGACCGCGTCGGGCCACGCGGTGAGGCGCCAGCGCGCCTGGACGAGCCGGTCGATCTCGCGCTCGGTGAGGCCGGTGATGCGGTGCCGGGACAGCGACGCCCCGAGGGCCTGGCGATGGATCTGCTCCATCGTCATCCACGGCACCTCGCCCCGATTCACGCGGTCCATGATCGGCCGCGGCTCCCAGTCGGCCAGGATCGTCTGCCACGCGACGGCGAGGCCGCGCGCGCGTCCCAGCGTCTCGAGCGCCTCGAGCACGGCGCTCCGCCAGTCGACCACGGTGCCGTAGGTGTCGGAGAGGAGCGCGTGGACCTCAGGCGGCATGTCGCGGGCGACGCCGGGAGTAGGTGAAGGCGGTGAGGATCAGGATCACGACGGCGAGCTGGGTGAGCACGCCCTGCCAGGTCGGATACACGCCGAGCGATGGGATGGTGGGCAGGTCGAGCGGCTCCATGGGCAGCCGGCCGGCCTGTTGGAGCGCGGCGATGCCCTTGCCGGCCAGCACCACCGCCAGCGCCGCCATCAGGGCCGAGCCCACGCCGAAGAACCAGCCGACCGGCAGGCGCAGGCCCATCTTGAGGATGAGCCAGGCCAGCAACGCGAGCGCCACCGCGGCCGCCGCAAAGCCGGCCGCGACCGCCAGGCGGCCCGACGTGCCGGCCTCGATCCACAGCGCCTGGTAGAAGAGCACGGTCTCGAACGCCTCGCGATAGACCGCGAGGAAGGCGATCGAGGCGAGCGCCCACCGGGTGCGGCCGGAGAGGGCGGCCTCCACCCGGGTCTCGATGAAGCTCTTCCAGCGGGCCGCGTGGGCGTGCCGGTGCATCCAGAATCCGACGTAGAGCAGCATGACCGCGGCGAGCAGCGCGGTGACGCCCTCGGTGACCTCGCGGCTGGCCCCGCTCAGCGTGACCACGGAGGAGGCGGCCACCCAGGTGATCGCGCCGAGGACCAGCGCCGCGATCCAGCCCGCGTGGACGTAGCGCAGCGCCTCGCGGCGTCCCGACTTGACCAGCATCGCGACGAGGGCGGCCAGCACCAGGATGGCCTCGAGCCCCTCCCGCAGGAGGATGACGAGCGCGCTGCTGAACGTGGTGACCGGCGACAGCCGCGCCGCGTCGAGCCGTCGGCGCGCGGCCTCGAGCAGGGGGAGGATGACGCGTGCCTCCGCCTCGACCGCCTCGCGCGGCGCGCGGGCCTGGATCAGGGTGCGGTAGCGCAGCATCTCGGCCTCGACCCGGCTCTTGAGCCCGCCGTCCACCGCGCTCAGCGGCGCCTCCACCAGCTCGAAGCCCTCGAGGTAGCTCGTGATCGCGAGCTGGTGCGCGCGCGCCGCGTCGCCACGCTGGTAGGCGGCGAGGCTCTCGCCGAGGAGGCGCTCGCTCAGGTCGAGGGGGGACTCGCGGCCGGCCGCGAGCGCGCCCGGCTCGCTGCGGAGAAAGGCGAGCACCGCGGCGCCGTCGCCGCCCGCGCGGGCCGCCATCTCCCTGGGGGTGGCCATGACCAGGGCGCGCAGGTCGCGCAGCTCGCCCCGTCCCGCTCCGGCCTTCCACAGGCGCGCCCCGCGCTCCCGCTCCGCCGCGGGGGTGGCGAGCGTGCCGACGTAGAACGCCAGGCCCCAGCGCTGCGCCTCGCCGAGAGGCGCGAAGCCGGCCATCGCGGTGCCCTTGATGCCGAGCGTGATCGTGTTGTAGAGGGCGAAGAGGCTGAGCTCGCCCATCCGCCTCGGATCGGTGAGATCGGCGGGCGGCGGGGTCAGGCCCTTGGCCCCGGGCCCGTCGCCGCGGCCGGTCGCGCCGTGGCAGACCGCGCAGTGGGTGGTGAAGTCGGCCGCGGCGGGGCGGAGGTCCGGAACCTGGCGCGGGGCGACGCGCACCTCGTAGAGGTCAATGATGCGGCGGCGGAGATCGCCCGCGACGGCGGCGACCTCCGCGCCGGGGC